>NZ_JBFAWL010000009.1:0-95747 GCF_040680275.1 Streptomyces sp. NPDC052079 | reverse complement strand
CGTCAGGCAGCCGACCGCGCACCACACCGCACCACGAACGGCCCCGCCCGTCGCATGTCGACGGGCGGGGCCGTTCGCCGTCCGGCAGTTCGGAAGCGGCCCACCGGGCGGCAGGGAGCAGTCCGTTGGTTCAGGAGTGGCCGACGGTGGTCTCCGTGAGTACCGGCGCGTGCCCCCGTTCGACCGCGCTCACGGTCACGCGCACCTCGCCGTCCCCGCGCCACATCCTGACCCGCAGCGTCTCGCCCGGGTACACGACCCCGGCGAACCGGGTGGCATAGGAGCGGACCCGGGTGACGTCTCCGTCCAGCAGGGTGTCGACGACCGCCTTGAGTGTCATGCCGTAGGTGCACAGCCCGTGCAGGATGGGCCGGTCGAATCCGGCGCGGGACGCGAACTCCGGGTCGGCATGCAGGGGGTTGCGGTCACCGGTGAGGCGGTAGAGCAGGGCCTGTTCCTCGCGGACGGCCAGATCGAGGGTGCGGTCCGGCGGGCCCATGGGCGGCTCGCGGCGCACGGACGGGCCCCGGTCGCCTCCCCAACCGCCCTCGCCGCGTACGTAGATCTCCGCGTCGCAGGACCACAACGGGCCGTCGGTGCCGGTGGCCTCCGTGCGCAGGACGAGGACGGCCGCCCTGCCCTTGTCGTGCACGGCGACGATCCGGTCGGTGGTGGTGGCGGTGCCCTCGGCGGGCAGGGGGCGGTGCACGGTGAGCGACTGGCCGCCGTGCAGGACGTGGGCGAGGTCGACGTCGACACCGGGCATGGACAGCCCGCGGATCACCCCGGGCGGCCCGCCGCCGGCGACGGCGGCGAAGCTCGGCAGGACGTGCAGCCGGGACTCCAGGGTGTAGCGCAGTTCGCCGGGGTCGGTGGCGGACCGGCCCGCGCCGATGCCGAGGTGGTAGAGCAGGACGTCCGAGGCGGTCCAGGAGACCGTGCCGATCCGGGGCGGGGCACTGAGCGCCTTGGCTGCGTCGACGGGCATGTCTCTCCTGATCACCGACGGTCACGGACGCACGGAACGGGCCCGGCCCGCGCGCCGGCCGGGGGACATTTGTCCTGCCGGAGACCGTACAGCCGGCTCTGTCGGGCCGTGCGGCCCGTCCACGGTCCGCAACCATCTCTCTGCCGCGATTGCCAAGCCCGGCACCCGCACGGCATGGAGGCCCTCCGCGAGGCCCGCCACCAGGGCCGGCTGTGACGAGGGCCTAGTGGGGTTCGGCCGCCCGGCGTGGTAGCCATGCCCACATCAGCGCCGCCCCGGCCGCCAGTATGACCGTGCTCACGGCGAAGACCAGGGCGTAGCCGTCCGTCAGTGCCTGGGGCGTCTCGGCTCCCGCGGTATGGGCCGCCGCGATGGTCGACATGACGGCGAGGCCCAGTGAGCCGCCCATGGTGCGGGAGGTGTTGACCAGCCCGGAGACCAGGCCGGCCTCCTCGGGCGCCGCGCCGGAGATGGCCAGTGCGGCTAGCGGGGTTGCGGCGAGGCCAGCGCCCACCATCATCAGGATGCCGGGGAACATGATCGCGGTGAGGTAGGCCCCGTCCGCGGTCATCGTCGACTGCCAGCCGAAGCCGGTCATCGCGACCACCGTGCCGAGCACCGCCACCGTGCGCGGCCCCGCCGTACGCATCAGGCGGGGCGCGACCTTGGAGCCGAGGATGACGGCGAGCGAGCTGGGCACCAGGGCGAGGCCCGCCTCCAGCGGGGTGTAGCCGAGGACGTTCTGCGCGTACAGGGTCATGAAGAACCACATGCAGAACATCGCGGAGCCGCTCAGGAACATCGCCACGTTCGCCGACGCCACCGAGCGCAGCCGCAGCAGCCCGAGCGGCATCAGCGGGGCCTTGGACCGGGCCTCGACGAGGAGGAAGAGCGCGATCAGGACCAGCCCCGCGCACAGCGGCACCAAGGTGGCCCCCGCCGTCCAGCCCTCGGCCTCGGTCTGGGAGATGCCGTACGCCAGGGTGGCCAGACCGGCCGTCACCAGCACCGCGCCCGGCAGGTCGAGCCGCCGCCCGTCCCGCGCCCTGCCCTCCACCAGCCACCGGGCGGCCCCGGCCAGCAGCACCGCTCCGACGGGTACGTTGATCAGCAGCACCCATCGCCACGACAGCGCGTCCACCAGCAGTCCGCCGACGAATCCGCCGGCCGCGCCGCCGCCTGCGCCCACGGCCGTCCAGGTCGCGATCGCCCGGGCCCGCGCCGCGCCCTCCGGCACGGCCGAGGTGACGATGGTGAGCGTGGAGGGCGCCAGCACGGCCGCGCCCAGCCCCTGCACCGCCCGCGCCAGCAGCAGCTGCCAGCCCTCCTGGGCCAGCCCGCCCGCCAGCGAGGCCAGCGTGAACAGGCCGAGGCCGACGAGGAACATGCGCTTGCGTCCGTAGAGGTCGCCGGCGCGTCCGCCGAGCAGCATGAATCCGGCGAAGGCGATGGCGTACGCGTTCACCACCCACTGCAGGCCCTGCTCGTCGAGCGCCAGGCCGGTCCGCATGGACGGCAGCGCGACGTTCACCACCGAGATGTCGAGGACGACGAGGAACTGCCCCGCACACGCCAGCGCCACCACCAGCCACATGGGGGGCGAGGTGCGGCGGCCGGGTATGCGGGCGGTGTCGGTGGCATCGAGCATGGGCGCCATGTTCTCAATCGGCCCGCGTCCCCCGCATCGGCATTTCGGCCGACACGGCCTCGGTCCCCCGGCTTAGGCGGTGCCGTGAACGCCATGGAACGGTCAAGATTCGTTAGTGTGCCGAAGCATCGGAACAGTTGCCTCGGTGTACGGGGTTCGGTGTCCACGTATCCAGAGGAACGGCCCGGCCCCCGTCGGGTCGCCCCGCAGGCGGTACGGCAGCATGGGGTCGTGGATATACGTACAGCCTCGGGAGAGGCGAGCCCCGTGTCGGTGGGGCCGGAGCCGGGGGTTCTGGCCGCGTTCGAGGCGGCGAAGGGGTTCATGCCCGTGGACGAGGGGCTCGCCCTGTACGCGGCGGCGGTCGAGGCCGGGCGGCTGGGGCTGCCCCTGCTGGAGATCGGCACGTACTGCGGCCGCTCCACGATCCTGCTCGCCGACGCGGCCCGCACCGCCGGAGTCACCGCGCTCACGGTGGACCACCACCGCGGCAGCGAGGAGCAGCAGCCCGGCTGGGACTACCACGACCCGGAGACCGTCGACCCCGAGCTCGGCCTGATGGACACCCTCCCCACCTTCCGCCGCACCCTGCACCGGGCGGGGCTGGAGGACCACGTGGTCGCCCTGGTCGGCCGCTCCCCTCGCGTCGCCGCCCTCTGGGCCGCCCCGCTCGCCCTCGTCTTCATCGACGGCGGCCACACCGACGAACACGCCACCGCCGACTACGAGGGCTGGGCCCCGCACGTCGCCGAGGGCGGCCTTCTCGTCATCCACGACGTCTTCCCCGACCCGGTGGACGAGTTCACCGGCCAGGCACCTCACCGCATCCACCAGCGCGCTCTGGCGTCCGGCGCGTTCACCGACGTCTCGGCGACCGGCTCGCTGCGCGTACTGCGGCGCACGGGCGCGGGCATCTGATATCCGACGCTAGGGTGACTGCGTGTCGTACACAGGTCCCGACTTCGATCCGCCCCCGCCCCCACGCTCCCGGCGTCGCCTCCTGACCGTGGCGCTCGCCGCGCTGGTGCCCGGGGCGCTGCTCGGCTGGGCCGTGTACGCGACCGTGGGCGGCTCGGGCGACGACAAGGGCCCCGGGAGCGCCGCGGCCTCCTCGTCCGCCGCCTCCCGCACGCCGTCGCCGTCGGCCGGGAGCACGTCGCCGTCCGCCGGTTCCGGGGACGACGAACCCGGCGCCTCCGCCACGGCGACGTCCCCGTCGGCCTCCGCGCCCGCCGCGTCCGGCCCGCTCAAGGGCAAGGTCGTCGTCATCGACCCGGGCCACAACCCGAGCAATTTCCAGCACGCCTCCGAGATCAACCGTCAGGTGGACATCGGGACCAACCGCAAGGCCTGCGACACCACCGGCACCTCCACCAACGACGGTTACACCGAGGCCAAGTTCACCCTCGACGTCGCCCACCGGATGCGCACGCTCCTCGAAGAGCAGGGCGCCACCGTGAAATTGACGCAGGACGCCGACCGGCCGTTCGGGCCGTGCGTGGACGAGCGGGCCCGGATCGGCAACAAGGCGAAGGCCGACGCCGTCGTCTCGATCCACGCGGACGGCTCCGGCACCGGGAACCGGGGCTTCCATGTGATCCTCCCGGGCGCCGTGAACGCCGGGGCGGCCGACACCCGGCCCATCGTCGACCCCTCACGCGAACTCGGGGAGCGCATCGCGGGCAACTTCGTGCGCGTCACCGGCAGCGCGCCCTCCAACTACACCGGCGGCGGTACCGGTCTCGTCACGCGTAAGGACCTGGGCGGTCTCAATCTGTCAACGGTTCCCAAGGTGTTCATCGAGTGCGGCAACATGCGCGATAGCAAGGACGCGGCGCTGCTGACCAGCAGCGCCTGGCGGCAGAAAGCGGCGCAAGGGATTTCCGAGGGAATCGTGAGCTTCCTGCGCGGGTAGGGATCAGTGCGCTGATCCGGGCGGACAGCCCGATCCTGCGGACGATAGTGTCGTCCGTACGATGAGGGGCCACCCCCGCGCTTCACACCGGCGCTTCGGGCGACATGGTGACAGCGACGCCTCTTCCGACGACGAGACGACCTACGAAGGACCTGAAGTGAATATCCGCTCCCTCACTCGAGGCGACGGCGTGGTGATCGGAGCAGCGGTATTGCTGTTCATCGCGTCGTTCCTCGATCTCTACTCGATCGATGGTGCCCCGGACAGCGCGGACATCCCCAGCCTCTGGGACAGCGGGCCCGTGGTGCTCAGTATCGTGCTGGCGGGGATCATCGGTGCCGCGCTCGTCGTCGTGGCCCGGGGGCTGCCTGAGCCGCGCAAGATCGCCGGCCTCGACCTCGGCCAGTTCGGCGTCGGCTTCACGGTCTTCGCCGCCTGGTCGGCGCTCGGCAACATCTTCGACCCGACCGGTGGATTCGACGGCGAGGGCGGCTTCTCCGACGACATCGGCGCCGGTACGGGGCTGATCCTGGCCCTCGTCGCCACGCTCGTCATGGCGGCCGCCGCCATCGCCACCCCCCTGGTCCCCGCCCTCAAGGGCGCCCTCCTCCCGGCCGCCCGTCCCGCCGCCGCACCGCAGCCCTACGGCGCCCAGCCGCCCGGTGGTTACGGCTACCCGGGTGCCGGTGCGCAGCAGGGCTCCTTCGGTGGTCAGCCGCAGCCGGGTCAGCCGGGGCAGCAGCCCTTCCCGGGCCAGCCCGCCGCTTCCGCGCCGGCCGGTGACTTCTCGCCGTTCTGGTTCGCCGTTCCGGTGCCGCGTCCGCTGTTCCCGGAGGACGGCTCGCCCACGCCGATCGCCGAACTCGCCCCCGGTACCTGGTACCTGGCGGTCGAGCAGCGCGGTCCGTCGCTCATCGCACAGACGCAGGACGGCCGTCGCGGCGTTCTGCAGGACACGTCGGGCATCCAGCGCGGCTGATTCCGGCCCCCTTCCTCGTCACGGCTCCCCGCCCCATCCGGGCGGGGGGCCGTTGTCGTCTACCGGGAGCGCGGCCCAGAGGCCTGGCGGCTGCTGCTCACCCACCGCTGAACTTCCGGTCCAGCTCCGGACGTTCCGGGTTTCAACCGGCCGTTCGGGGCCACTCGGAAGGTATGTCCCCTCGATATCGCACTGGTTCCAATGCCGCGGGGACGGCCGTCGCGGTGATCGCGGACATCATGGCCGTCATCCTCGGACTGTGGATTCTGATGTATCTGCTGGACGCCAACCGGGCCAACGACCTGGTCCAGTTCGTCCATGACGCGGCCAACTGGCTGGCAGCCTGGTCGCGTGATCTGTTCACGTTCGACGAGGAGTGGGCCCGGGTCGTCGCCGGCTACGGACTCGCCGCCGTCGTCTACCTGTTCATCGGCCACGCCATCGCGGGCCGTCTGTACCGGCACTGACCGGTCCGGTTTGCGCCTATACGTCTGCGCAGCAGTCCGGATCCAGCCCCCCGGGCAGCCGGTCGCCGCCGAAGACAGCGCAGGTGGGCTCGTGGCCCCCGAGGGCGGCGACGGCCAGCAACAGTGAGCCGGCCGTCCATGTGGTCAGCTCGCGCGGCCAGATCGCGTCGTCGTCGAAGACGTACCCCGTCCAGTACAGGCCGCTCTCCGGATCGCGCAGGTGCTGGATCGACTGGAGCACCTCCAGCGCACGGTCGGACTCGCCCATCGCCCAGAGAGCCAGGGCGAGTTCGGCCGACTCACCGCCCGTCACCCACGGGTTGGGCACCACGCAGCGCACCCCGAGGCCGGGCACGACGAACCGGTCCCAGCCCTCCTCGATACGGGCCTTGGCCTCGGCGCCGGTCAGCGCGCCGCCGAGCACCGGGTAGTACCAGTCCATCGAGTAGCGGTCCTTGTCGAGGAACCGCTCCGGGTGACGCCGTATCGCATGACGCAGCGCACCCGCGGCCAACTCCCAGTCGGGCTGCGGCTCTTCGCGCTGCTCGGCGATGGCGAGGGCGCAGCGCAGCGCGTGGTGGACGGAGGAGGAGCCGGTGAGCAGCGCGTCCGCCGTGGGCGTGCCGTCGTCGTCGCGCCGCCAGCCGATCTGCCCGCCGGGCTGCTGGAGCCGCAGCACGAACTCCACCGCCGTGCACACCGCCGGCCACATGCGGTCGAGGAACGTGTCGTCACCGGTGGAGAGGTAGTGGTGCCACACCCCAACCGCGATGTAGGCGACGAAGTTGGTCTCCCGGCCCCGGTCGGTGACGTCGAGCGGGTCGCCGTCGGCGTAGGCGGCGTACCAGGAGCCGTCCTCCAACTGGTGTCGGCCCAGCCACAGATAGGCCCGCTCGGCGGCCTCGTGCTCACCCGCCGTGTCGAGGGCCATCGCCGCCTCGACGTGGTCCCACGGGTCGAGGTGGTGCCCCCGGAACCACGGGATCGCCCCGTCCTCCCGCTGCACGGCGAGGATGCCGGCGACGGTCGCCGCGGCCTGATCGGCCGTCAGGACGCCGGGCAGGACGAGATGTTCGGTCCGGGGCGACCGGGGTGACCTGGACGTCGTCACGTGGCGTCCGCCTCGGCGCGCGGCAGGTGCGGCTTGGTCGCGTACGCCACGAAGCTCTTGCCGATCAGCGGGTTGAGCGCCTGCTCCGCAACCCGGGTGGCCAGCGGCTTCTTCATGATGTCCCAGACCAGCAGCTTGTGGTACGCCCGCACCGGCAGCGCCTTGTCGTTGTCCACACCGAACGCGCACTTCAGCCACCAGTACGGCGAGTGCAGCGCGTGCGCGTGATGGGTGCCGTAGGGGCGCAGGCCCGCCTCGCGGATCTTGCCGAGCAGTTCGTCCGCCTTGTAGATGCGGATGTGGCCGCCCTCGACCTCGTGGTAGGCGTCGGACAGGGTCCAGCAGACCTTCTCCGGGCCGTAGCGCGGCACGGTGATCGCGATCCGGCCGCCGGGCCTGAGCACACGCACCATCTCGGCGAGTACGCCCTTGTCGTCGGGTATGTGCTCCATCACCTCGGAGATGATGACGACGTCGAAGGACTCGTCGGGGAAGGGCAGGGCGAGGGCGTCGCCCTCCATGGCGGTGGCGCTGGCCCCGGCGGGCGCCTCCCCGGCCTCCTTCATCGCCGCGAACCACTTGGCGACCTCGCGGATCTCCTCGCCGTTCTGGTCCAGCGCCACGACCTGGGCACCGCGCCGGTAGCACTCGAAGGCGTGCCGGCCGGCCCCGCAGCCGAGGTCCAGGACACGGTCGCCCGGGGCGAGCGGGAACCGGGAGAAGTCGACGGTCAGCACGTGGCCCTGCTTTCGCGGTCGGAGCGGTCGGGGATGCCGGGGATACCGGGGAGGTCTGAGGTGTGGGCTGCGTTCACGGGGACGGCGCCCGTGTCGGCGAGGGTGCCGGGGACGACGGCCGGGTCTGCGGGTCCCAGGCGGCGGACCGCTCGGGCGGCGGCTCCGGGGTCCCGGCCGGCCGTGCGGGCCATCGCCTCCCGGTAGTGGGCCACCGTGCCTTCGGCCGCGCGGGCCCAGGTGAAGTGCCGCAGCACCCGCTCGCGCCCGGCCGCGCCGAGCCGGGCGCGCAGCTCGGGGTCGCCGAGCAGCCGGGTCAGCGCGGCGGCCAGCGCCCCCGACTCCCCGGGCGGTACGGCGAGACAGGTCTCCCCGTCGGGCCCGGCCACCTCGGGGATCGCGCCGCCGGTCGTGGCGACCAGCGGCGTGCCCGTGGCCATGGCCTCGGCGGCGGGCAGGGAGAAGCCCTCGTACAGCGACGGCACGCACGCGACCTGCGCCGACCGCACCAGGTCGACCAGTTCGGCGTCCGAGATGCCCTTGACGAACTCGACGGCGCCCTCGAGGCCGTACCGCTCCATGGCCTGGGCGACGGGCCCTTCCGCGGGCCGCTTGCCGACCACGACGAGGTGGGCGTCGGGCTGCTCCGCCCGCACCTTCGCCAGCGCCTCGACGAGGAAGACCAGCCCCTTCAGCGGTACGTCCGCGCTGGACGTGGTGACGATCCGGCCGGGGACGACCGCCACCGAGGGATCGGGCGAGAACAGGTCGGTGTCGGCGCCGATGTGGACGACATGGACGCGGTCCCGCCGTACGCCGAGATCGTCGATGATCTCCTGGCGCGAGGTGCCGGAGACGGTGAGCACGGACGGCAGCCTGCGCGCCACCCGCTTCTGCATCCGCGTGAAGGCGTACCAGCGGCGCACCGAGTAGCGCCGCTGCCAGTTCTCGGCGGCGTCCAGCTCGAGGCGCCGGTCGACGGTGATGGGGTGATGGATGGTGGTGACGAGGGGGGCGCCGATGTCGCCGAGAAGGCCGTAGCCGAGCGTCTGGTTGTCGTGGACGACGTCGAAGTCGCCGCGCCGGGCGCGCAGATGGCGGCGGGCGCGCAGGGAGAACGTCAGCGGCTCGGGGAAGCCGCCGGTCCACATCGTGCCGACCTCGAGCGCGTCGATCCAGTCGCGGTACTCGTCGCGCCCGGGGGTGCGGAAGGGGTCCGGCTGGCGGTAGAGGTCGAGGCTGGGCAGCTCGGTGAGGCTCAGCCCGTCGTATCCCTCGTCGAGTACGGCGTAGGGCTGGGCGCCGATGACCTCGACGCGGTGTCCGAGGCGGGCGAGTTCGCGGGAGAGGTGGCGTACGTAGACGCCCTGGCCGCCGCAGAACGGGTTTCCCTTGTAGGTGAGGAGTGCGATCCGGAGCGGTCGCAAGCCGTCGGATGCGGGGCCCGCCGAGGGCCCGGCCTGACTGGCCTCAGCGGTCACTCTGGGCCCCCTTCTCCCTGCACTGTCCCGCGAGATTACGCCGGGACGCTCACCTAGAACAAGTTTCAGAGTTGATCGTTCGGAGGATCAAGAATCTACCGGCAGGTAGGGATGCTGTGAGCACTGGATCAGGTGATTCACGCCACGGCGGACGGCGTGCCATGCTGTCCGATCATCCACCCTCACCGACTGTCACGGACGGGACCCATGCCCGCGGAAGTCCACAGGACCCAGGCGACCAAGGCGGCGAAGCCGGCAGCGGGCGCCGCACGCCCCGAGCCGGCCTCTCCGCGCACCGACCCCGCCTCTCCGCTCACCGAGCGGCAGGAGGCCCGCCGGCGCCGCATCCTGCAGGCGTGCACGCAGCTCGCCGTCCGGGGCGGCTTCGACGCGGTACAGATGCGGGAGGTCGCGGAGTCCTCCCAGGTGGCGCTCGGCACGCTGTACCGCTACTTCCCCTCCAAGATCCACCTTCTGGTCGCCACGATGCAGGACCAGTTGGAGCATCTGCACGCGACACTGAGCAAGAAGCCGCCGGCCGGTGAGACCCCGGCCGAGCGGGTCGCGGAGACCCTGATGCGCGCCTTCCGCGCGCTCCAGCGCGAGCCGCATCTGGCCGACGCGATGGTGCGGGCGCTGACCTTCGCTGACCGCAGCGTGAGCCCGGAGGTCGACCAGGTGTCCCGGCTGACCACGAGGATCATCCTGGACGCGATGGAACTCACCGACCCGACGCCGGACCAACTGGCGGCGGTACGCGTCATCGAGCACACCTGGCACTCGACACTCATCACATGGCTGTCGGGCCGCGCGTCCATCGCCCAGGTGAGGGTCGACATCGAGACGGTGTGCCGGCTGATGGACCTGACGGCGAGGCCCGGGGCCGCGACATACGGGACCGCCGACACCCACCGAGTCGACTGAGCCGAATCTTTCGACATCTTCCGCTGACGCAGTCGACCCACCTGCACCAAACGGCAACGTCATGACGGTCCGTTCCACCTGGAACGGCTCCCTGGTGGCCGGGGCGTCCACCAGTTTCGGCTTCACCGTGAACGGCGGCAGCACACCACCGGGCCTCCTGACCGGACCACCGCGTGTCGTCAGGAAAGCCGCGGGTGCGGGCCACATCTCAGTCCCGCCGTGACCCCGGTCACGGCGGACCCCTCTCCCTCACCCACCTTGCGATGCCGCTCCCGAGGCCACTCCTTACGCCGCTCCTACGGGCGGGTAGAGTGGCCGCGTCGTCATCACACCCGTACGGGGGGAAGCCGGTGCAATTCCGGCGCTGACCCGCAACCGTGAACCGTCCGCCGAGGCGGTGAGCCGGACTGCCCCGCACGGTTCGTGACCGGCTCACGTGCCCGGCAACCCGCCGGCGCACGGGCACCGTCGAGGTATACGGAGCCGAGCCGCCGGGGTGTCCCGCGCTGCCCGGCCCTCTTCAGGGAGAGGCACCCGCCGATCATGAATGTCCGCCGCAGCGCCGCGGTCCTGGCCGCCGTCGCCGTGTTCGGCGCCGCCGCACCGGCCGCCGCCGACTCGTCCCCGTCGCCGTCCAAGGGGCAGCTTCCCTCCGCCCTGTACGGCGACAAGGACCCGCAGTACGACGGCGTCTGGCGCCAGTCGCTCGCCCTCCTCGCCCAGCACACGGTCGGTCTCGAGCCGCCGAAGAGCGCCGTCGACTGGCTCGCCGGGCAGCAGTGCGCCGACGGCTCGTTCGCCCCGTACCGTGCCGACCCGGCGAAGGCGTGCGACGCGAAGACGATGGTCGACACCAACCAGACCGCCGCCGCCGTCCAGGCCCTCGCCGCGCTCGGCGGTCACGACGACGTGACGAAGAAGGCCGTCGGCTGGCTGAAGTCCGTGCAGAACAAGGACGGCGGCTGGGGATACACCGCGGGCGGCGCCAGCGAC
Organism: Streptomyces sp. NPDC052079; assembly: GCF_040680275.1. NCBI lineage: Bacteria > Bacillati > Actinomycetota > Actinomycetes > Kitasatosporales > Streptomycetaceae > Streptomyces > Streptomyces sp. NPDC052079. The sequence goes on along the minus strand of NZ_JBFAWL010000009.1, from coordinate 84,507 downwards.
ACCAACTCCACCTCCGTCGTCATAGGCGCGCTCGCCGCCGCCGGTGAGCAGCCGGCCGAGGTGACGAAGAACGGCAAGTCCCCCTACGACGCCCTGCTGAAGCTGGAGTTGCCCTGCGAGGGCGACGGCGCGGGGGCGTTCGCCTTCCAGCCGGACAAGAAGGGCACGCTGATAGCCAACGCGGACGCGACGGCGGCGGGCGTGCTCGGTTCGCTGGGCGCGGGTCTGGCCGCCGGGCCCGGCAAGGGCGGTGCGGCCAAGGACGCCTGCGAGAAGGCGAAGACGCCGGAACAGGCCGCCGCCAACGGTGCCGCGTACCTGACGGACGCCCTGGCCGAGGAAGGCCACCTGATCTCCGCCCTTCCCGGCGCCGAGGACCAGCCCGACTACGGCAACACCGCCGACGCGGTCGTCGCACTCGCCGCGCAGGGCGCGACGGATCAGGCCGGCAAGTCCCTGGCCTGGCTGCAGAAGAACGCCGCCGTCTGGGCCAGGCAGAGCGGCCCGGCCGCCTACGCCCAGCTCATCTTCGCGGCCCACGCCACGGGCGCGGACCCGCGCGCCTTCGGCGGCACGGACCTGGTGAAGCAGCTGACGGCGACGGGCCCGGCCCCCGAGAAGACCACCAAGGCGCCCAAGGAGGATTCCGAATCCGCATCCGACTCCGGCTTCGGCGTCTGGTGGTACGTCGGCGTCTGCCTGGTCGCCGGCATCGGCATCGGCTTCCTGATCAGCGGCCGCAGGAAGCAGCAGCCGTGATCCGCCGGGCCACCGTGCTGTTCCTGGCCGCGCTCCTGCCCCTGCTGGCAGGCGCGGGCCAGGCCCAGGCCGTCGGCTACCGCTACTGGTCCTTCTGGGAGCGGAACGGCACGGCATGGACGTACGCCACCCAGGGCCCGTCCCTGGCCCGCCCCGCCGACGGCGACGTCCAGGGCTTCCGCTTCTCCGTCAGCGAGAACTCCGCGGACGCGGCGAAGCCCCGGGGCACGGCGGATTTCGACACCATCTGCGCGAAGACCCCGGCCCGGGACGGCGAGAAGCGCGTGGCGCTGGTCATCGACTTCGGCACCCCGGCCGACGCCCCATCCGGTGAAACCCCGCCGACCGGCCGCACAGCCTGCGCCCAGGTCCCGGAGGACGCGACAACGGCCGAGGTCCTGGCCTCGGTGGCCAAGCCCCTGCGCTACGACGCGAACGCCCTGCTGTGCGCGATAGCGGGCTACCCAGAGAAGGGCTGCGGAGAACAGGTCACGCCGGAGAAGAACAGCACCCCAACCACCTCACCGAAGTCGGGCCCCTCGATCGGCCTGATAGGCGGAATCGCGGCGGTAGCCCTCCTCGCAGCAGCAGCAATCTGGCAGGTACGCCGCCGTGCGTAACCGGCGTAGCTGCGGGCAGTCGTGCCGCTGGGGCGATGGGGGTCCCCCCGCTCGAGCGAAGTCGAGAGTGGGGGAGGGTGGGCGCAGCGGCACCCGGCAATCGCCGGCAGAGCAGCCCACCCCCGCCCAGCCCCAGCGGCCCCAGCAGGCCCGTGCGACCCTGCACCCCGCCGCCTGGTGGCTCTGGTCCCTAGCCCTCGGCACCGCCGCCACCCGCACCACCAACCCCCTCCTCCTCACCCTCCTCATCACCACCTCCGCCTACGTAGTGGCGACCCGCCGCCCCAACACCCCCTGGTCCCGCTCCTACGCCGCCTTCGTCAAACTCGCCGCCGCCGTCCTCCTCATCCGCCTCGCCTTCGCAGTGATCCTCGGCTCCCCCATCCCCGGCACGCACGTGCTCGTGCACCTCCCCGAAGTCCCCCTCCCCCACTGGGCCCAGGGCATCCGCCTCGGCGGCAACGTCACCGCCGAAGCCCTCACCTTCGCCCTCTACGACGCCCTCCGCCTCGCCACCCTCCTCATCTGCGTGGGCGCGGCGAACGCCCTGGCCAACCCCTCCCGCCTCCTCAAGTCCCTCCCCGGCGCCCTCTACGAACTCGGCGTGGCGGTGGTCGTGGCGCTCACCTTCGCCCCGAACCTCATCGCCGACGTACAGCGTCTGCGCGCCGCCCGCCGTCTGCGCGGCCGCCCCGACAAGGGCCTGCGCGGCCTGCTGCACGTAGGACTCCCGGTCCTGGAGGGCGCGTTGGAGCGCTCCGTCGCCCTCGCCGCCGCGATGGACGCGCGCGGATACGGCCGTACCGCCGAGGTCCCGCCCGCCGTCCGCCGTACCACCGCCGCCCTCACTCTCGGCGGCCTGCTCGGCGTCTGCGCGGGAACGTACGGACTCCTCACCGCCGAGGGCGGCACCTACGGCGTCCCCGTCCTCCTCGCCGGCCTGGCCTCCGCCCTCGCGGGCCTCTGGCTCGGCGGCCGCCGCACCGTGCGCACCCGCTACCGCCCGGACCCCTGGGACACCCGCGCCTGGCTGGTCACCGCGTCCGGAGTCGCCGTAGCCGCTCTGCTGACCCTCGCGGCCTCCCGCGACCCGTCGGCCCTGCACCCCGGTGTGGTCCCGCTCGTCGCCCCCACCCTCCCCCTGTGGCCGGCGGCGGCCGTCCTGATCGGCCTGCTCCCGGCCTTCGTCACCCCCGCCCCCGAGCCCGCGCACACCCGCAAGGAGCCGACGACGTGATCCGCTTCGAGAACGTGTCGGTGACGTACGACGGTATGGCGGAACCCGCCGTCCACGGCGTCGACTTCGAGGTCCCGGAAGGCGAACTGGTCCTCCTCGTGGGCCCGTCCGGCGTGGGCAAGTCGACCGTACTGGGTGCGGTGAGCGGCCTGGTCCCGCACTTCACCGGCGGCACCCTGCACGGCCGGGTCACCGTCGCGGGCCGCGACACCCGCACCCACAAGCCGCGCGAACTCGCCGACGTCGTGGGCACGGTGGGCCAGGACCCGCTCTCCCACTTCGTGACGGACACAGTGGAGGACGAACTCGCCTACGGCATGGAGTCGTTGGGCCTGGCCCCCGACGTGATGCGCCGCAGGGTCGAGGAAACCCTCGACCTTCTCGGCCTGGCCGACCTCCGCAACCGCCCCATCGCCACGCTCTCCGGCGGCCAGCAGCAACGCGTGGCCATCGGCTCGGTCCTCACCCCGCACCCCCGGGTCCTGGTCCTGGACGAACCGACCTCCGCACTCGACCCGGCGGCGGCCGAGGAGGTCCTGGCGGTCCTCCAGCGCCTGGTCCACGACCTCGGCACCACGGTCCTCATGGCCGAGCACCGCCTGGAACGCGTCATCCAGTACGCCGACCAGGTGGCCCTGCTGCCGGGCCCCGGCGAACGCCCATGGCTCGGCACCCCCGCGGAGGTGATGGCGGTCTCCCCCATCCACCCCCCGGTGGTCGGCCTGGGCCGCCTGGCCGACTGGTCCCCCCTCCCCCTGACGGTCCGCGACGCCCGCCGCAAGGCGGCCCCGTTGCGCACCCGCCTGGCCGACCGTCGCCCTCCGCAGCAGCACAACCCCACACCCCCGCCCCCCACTCGCCGCCTGTTCCAGCGCACCAAGCCGAACCACGCACCCACTGCCCCCGTGGCCGAGGTACGCTCCCTGGCCGTCCGCCGCGACCGCGTCCAGGCCCTGCGCCACGTCGACCTGACGGTCACCCCCGGCGAGACGATCGCCCTCATGGGCCGCAACGGCGCGGGCAAGTCGACGCTGCTCAGCGCGCTGGTCGGGCTGGTCGCCCCCGCCTCGGGCTCGGTGCGCACCGGCGACGCGATCCCCCACCGCACCCGCCCCCGTGACCTGGTCCGCCGGGTCGGCCTGGTCCCCCAGGAATCCCGCGACCTCCTCTACGCCGACACGGTCGCCGCCGAGTGCGCGGCCGCCGACCGCGACGCCGAGGCACCCCCCGGCACCTGCCGTGCCCTCCTCACGGAACTCCTCCCGTCGGTGGCCGACGAGACCCACCCCCGCGACCTGTCCGAGGGGCAGCGCCTGACCCTCGCCCTGGCCGTGGTCCTCACCGCCCGCCCGCCCCTGCTTCTCCTCGACGAACCGACCCGCGGCCTGGACTACGCGGCGAAGGCCCGCCTCGTGAGGATCCTCCGTGGGCTGGCGTCCGAGGGCCATGCGATCGTGATGGCCACGCACGACGTGGAGCTGGCGGCGGAACTCGCGCACCGGGTCGTCCTGCTGGCGGAGGGCGAGGTGATCGCGGACGGCCCGTCGGCGGAGGTGGTCGTGGCGTCCCCCTCCTTCGCGCCGCAGGTGGCGAAGATCCTGGCCCCGCAGCAGTGGCTCACGGTCTCCCAGGTCCGGGAGGCGCTGCGGTGACGACGCTCACGAAGCGCACGGACCGCCAGGCCCGGGCCATCCGCCTGGGCCCCCGCTCCTGGCTGGCGCTCGCCCTGGTCAGCACGGTGGGCGTGGCCGGCTTCGGCTGGCCCTTCCTGGCCCCGCCCACCTCCACGCTGAACGCACACGCCCAGGACGCGCCGTGGCTCTTCGCGGGCCTCCTGGTACTCCTCGTAGCAGTCGTGGCGGCGACGATCTCGGAGTCGGGCCTCGGCCCGAAGGCGGTGGCGATGCTGGGCGTCCTCGCCGCCACCGGCGCGGCCCTGCGCCCCATCGGCGCCGGGACGGCCGGTCTGGAACCCATGTTCTTCCTCATGGTCCTCAGCGGCCGGGTGCTCGGACCGGGCTTCGGCTTCGTCCTCGGCTCGGTGACGATGTTCGCGTCCGCGCTGCTCACGGGCGGTGTCGGCCCCTGGCTGCCGTTCCAGATGCTGGCGATGGGCTGGTTCACCATGGGCGCGGGCTTCCTGCCGGGCGCCGACCGCCTGCGCGGCCGCCCGGAGGTCTGGATCCTGGCTGTGTACGGCTTCCTGGCGGCGTTCGCCTACGGCACGGTGATGAACATGGCGGGCTGGCCCTTCATGTCGGCCCTGGCCTCGAACATCTCCTTCTCACCGGACGCGTCGCTCCCCACCAACCTGGCCCGCTTCGTCGCGTACTGCCTGGCGACGTCCCTCGGCTGGGACCTGGGCCGGGCCCTGGTCACGCTCGCCCTGACCCTCACCCTGGGCACCCCCGTCCTCAAGGCCCTCCGCCGAGCCACCCGCAGGGCAGCCTTCGAGGCCCCGGTCACATTCGCAAACACCCCTGAGTAACGCACCCGACGGTGAACCACCCCACATGACCCGCATCACCTACGACTCACCCCGTAGAAACCATGCTTCTGTGGCCCCGTCGTCAGGCGCCGACGTATGCCCCGCCCCGCACACAAACGGCATCCGGGACACTCCCCCCATACCGAAGGCGGCGACCCCACGATCCCCGGGGCCGCCGCCTTCGCCATACAAGACGTTCACCCGGCTCACCGTGTCCGTGCCCGGCGAGTGGCGGATCAGCTTGGCGTGCGGTCCTTCGTCGGCAGGCGCGGCTTGCTGCTGGGATCGGTGGCCGGCGTCGTCGTACGGGCGCGTGGGCCCTGGAGGAGGTAGGTCAGGGCGAAGCCGGCGGCGACGACGAGGGCGCCGCCGGCCGCGTCCACGATCCAGTGGTTGCCGGTGGCGACGATCGCGGCGGCCATGAAGAGGGGGTGGAGGAAGCCGAGGGCCTTCATCCACGGCTTCGGGGCGAGGATCGCGATCACCAGTCCGCACCACAGGGACCAGCCGAAGTGCAGGGACGGCATCGCCGCGTACTGGTTGGTGAGGTGGGTGAGGGTGCCGTAGTCCGGCTTGGAGAAGTCCTGGACGCCGTGGACCGTGTCGATGATGCCGAGGCCCGGCATGAGGCGGGGCGGGGCGAGCGGGTAGAGCCAGAAGCCGACGAGGGCGAGGATCGTGGCGAAGCCGAGCGCCGAGCGGGCCCAGCGGTAGTCGACGGGGCGGCGCCACAGGAGCAGCCCGAGGACGGTCAGCGGGACGATGAAGTGGAACGACGTGTAGTACACGTCGCAGAACTCCCGCAGCCAGCCGATCTTCGCCACGGCGTGGTTGACGGCGTGCTCGATGTCCATGTGGATCAGACGTTCGAGGTCGAGGATCTGCTGTGCGTGTTCCTCGGCGCGGGCACGGCCCCCCGAGTTGCTGCCGCCGGTCGCGGCGAGGCGGATCGTGGCGTACGCGGCGTAGGTGACGCGGATCAGCAGCAGCTCGAGGAGGAGGTTCGGGCGCAGGAGCACCCGGCGCAGGAACGGCACCAGCGGGACGAACGCGAAGCGGGCGGGGACGGGCTCGGCGTACCGGGTGGGAATGGGGGCGCGGAAGTACTGCGAGGTGCGGGAGAGGAAGGGGACCGCGGTGGCGGCGGCCAGGGCGGCGAGGAGGACGACGTTGTCGCGCACCGGGTGGAGGAACGCCATGTTCGGCAGCATCATCGTGGCCGGCAGCGTCATCACCAGGATGACGGCGACGGGCCAGACCATCCGGTCGCGGGCGCGTGTGCCCACCCTGCCGACGACGGTGAGCAGCACCCACAGGAGCTGGTGCTGCCACGCGGTCGGGGCGACCGCTATGGCGGCGCAGCCGGTGACGGCGACCGCGAGGAGCAGCTGGCCGTCGTGCGCGTAGCGGACGGCGCGTCTCAGGGCGAGGGCCACGACGGCGGCGCCGAGGAGGAGGAAGAGTCCGATCTCCGGGGGGCCTTCGAGGCCGAGGCGGAGCAGGGCGCCGTGCAGGGACTGGTTGGCGAGGGCGTCGGCGGGGCCGCCGAGGCCGGTGCCCGCCAGGTGGTGCACCCAGTAGGTGTGGGAGTCCCGCGGCAGCGCGGCCCAGGCGAGCGCGGTGGCGGCGGCGAAGGTGACGCCGGTGGCGGCGGCTGCCCGACGGCGGCCGGTGAACCACAGCAGCGGGGCGAAGAGGAGGAGGGTGGGCTGGAGGGCGGCGGCGACGCCGATGAGGGCGCCGCTGGGGCGCCGGCCGTGGGCGACGAAACAGCCGAGCAGGACGAGCAGGACGGGGACGATGCTGGTCTGGCCGAGCCAGAGGGTGCTGCGGACCGGGAGGGACAGCATCAGCAGGCTGACGGCGACCGGTGCGGCGAGGATCGCGGTGCGGCGGCCGACCGGCTGGGGCAGGGCGCGGGCGGCGATCAGGCCGAGGGCGACGACCAGCAGCAGGGTGCCGAAGGTCCATCCCCAGCCGAGGGCCTGCCCGGCCGGGCGGGTGAGGGGTTTGAGGACGAGCCCGCTGAACGGGGTGCCGGTGAACTCGGTGGAGTCGTAGAGGGAGCCGCTGACGTGCAGGACGCCCTCGGGGCCGACCCAGGTGCCGAGTGCGGTCAGCCGTTCCCTGCTGGGGGTGGTCAGGAGGACGGCGACCTGGCGTACGGCGAGGACGGCGGCGAGCAGCCACAGTCCGAGGCGCGCCGCGCGCAGCCGGGCCCGGGTGCCGCCGACGGCGGTCGCCCCGAAAGCATCCGTCGGTCCCCCACTGTGCTCCGCGTTCGCCACGCCTCGTCGGCCTCCTGCCCCATTCGGGCACGTGCGTCCCATGCGTGGGTTTTGTCCGAATGACGATAGTCCGCGAGGTGCGAGGTTGCCTCGGGACGACGCGAGAAGGATCACAATCGATCACGGAGTCGGGGCGTGCGACGCACCGCTGCGTGCCTGTACACAGCGCATTTGCGTGCAGTATGCAGCTATTCGCATACCGCCCGTAAGGGGCTCAACGGCGCCTATCGTCGCTTCTTCGGCCCGCCCGACAGCGCCGCCGCGCGGATCCGTGCCCCTGTCCCCGTCCCCGTCGAAAGCAGGCGAGCGAAGTTTTGTCGACTGCCCAAGTCGCCACTCCCCCCGTCGCCCCCCGTCCGTCCGGTTCCGGTGCTGCCGGTTCCCCGGCTCCGGAGAAGGCCGGCGCCGCCCCCTCCCCCACCGTCACCGATCCCGCGCTGGTCCGGCGTGCCGTGAAGGCGGCCGCGCTCGGCAACGCGATGGAATGGTTCGACTTCGGTGTCTACAGCTACATCGCGGTCACGCTGGGCAAGGTCTTCTTCCCCTCGGGCAACCCCACCGCCCAGCTGCTGTCCACGTTCGGCGCCTTCGCCGCGGCCTTCCTGGTCCGTCCGCTCGGCGGCATGATCTTCGGCCCGCTCGGCGACCGCGTCGGGCGCCAGAAGGTCCTCGCCCTCACGATGATCATGATGGCCGCGGGCACCTTCGCGATCGGCCTGATCCCGTCCTACGCCGCGATCGGCGTGGGCGCGCCCATCCTGCTGCTGGCCGCCCGTCTGGTGCAGGGCTTCTCCACCGGCGGCGAGTACGCGGGCGCCTCCACCTTCATCGCCGAGTACGCCCCCGACCGGCGGCGCGGCTTCCTGGGCAGCTGGCTGGAGTTCGGCACGCTCGCCGGGTACGTCGGCGGTGCGGGCCTGGTCACGCTGATGACCGCCCTGCTGTCCTCGGACGACCTGCTGTCGTGGGGCTGGCGGATCCCGTTCCTGATCGCCGGGCCGATGGGCATCATCGGCCTCTACCTGCGGATGCGCCTGGAGGAGACCCCGGCGTTCGCGGCCGAGATCGCGAAGGCCGAGAACGAGCGGCCCAAGGTGCCGCTGCGGGAGATGATCACCGGCCAGTGGCGTGCGCTGCTGCTGTGCGTGGGCCTGGTGCTGGTCTTCAACGTCACCGACTACATGCTGCTGTCGTACATGCCCAGCTACCTCACCAGCGAACTCGGGTACGACGCGACGCACGGCCTGGTCGTCGTGCTCGGCGTGATGGTGCTGATGATGATCGTCCAGCCGTTCGCCGGGGCGCTGACCGACCGGGTCGGGCGCCGTCCGGTGATCGCGGCGGGCTGTGCCGGTTTCCTGCTGCTGTCGGTGCCGGCGCTGCTGCTGATCCGCGACGGCGGTCTGCTCGCGGTCGCCGCCGGCATGGGCGCGCTCGGCCTGCTGCTGGTCTGCTTCACCGCGGCCATGCCGTCCGCGCTGCCCGCGCTGTTCCCGACCCGGGTGCGTTACGGCTCGCTGTCGATCGGCTTCAACGTCTCGGTGTCCCTGTTCGGCGGCACGACCCCGCTGGTGGTCACGGCACTGATCGGCGCGACCGGCGACGTGATGATGCCCGCCTACTACATGATGGCGGCGGCCGTGATCGGCGGGTTCGCGGTGTGGCGGATGGCCGAGTCGGCGGGACGCCCGCTGCCGGGTTCGCCGCCGTCGCTGGAGCCCGGGACCGACGGGACCGCCGGGACCGCCGGGACGTCCGGTGCGGCCGGAACACGCCGGACATGCGCCTGACGGGGAGCGGACGCGCGGCGTATGTTCTAGCGTCACTGGTTAGACAGACTAACTAGTCGTACGGAAGGTGCAGGCGCATGAGCGACTCGCAGGTCTGGCGCACGGTGGACGACTACATCGCCGACCACGTCGTGACCGATGCCCACGACGATGCCCTGGCCGCGGCGCTGCGTGACAGCCACGCGGCCGGGCTCCCGCCGATCTCGGTCTCCCCGCCCGCGGGCAAGCTGCTCCATCTCCTCGCCCAGATGCAAGGCGCCCGGAACATCCTGGAGATCGGCACGCTCGGCGGCTACAGCGCCATCTGGATGGGCCGGGCCCTGCCCGCCGACGGGCGGCTGGTCACCCTGGAGTACGACCCACGGCACGCCGAGGTCGCCGTCCGCAACATCGCCCGCGCGGGACTCGACAAGCAGGTGGAGGTCCGGGTGGGGGCGGCGCTGGAGTCGCTGCCCCGGCTGGCGGACGAGAACCCGCCGCCGTTCGACCTGGTCTTCGTCGACGCGGACAAGATGAACAACCCGCGCTACATGGAGTGGGGGCTCAGGCTGACCAGCGCGGGCAGCCTGATCGTGCTGGACAACGTCACCCGGGGCGGCCGGGTGGCCGATCCGGACAACACCGACCCCGACGTGGTGGGCACCCGCGCCGCCCTCGACATGATCGGCACCCACCCCCGGCTGACGGGTACGGCGATCCAGACCGTCGGCACCAAGGGCTACGACGGGTTCGCGCTGGCACGCGTGCTGGCGTGAGCGCCACGGCTGCCGTCTCAGACCTCGTGGTAGAAGCCCACGTTGACGCTGCGCGGGGCGGTGCGGTCGTGGATGACGACCTCGCCGCTGCCGCCCCGGGGCAGCGGGACGGTGCCGCCGTAGGCGACCGGGTGGGCGTACTCACCGATGGTCAGCCGGACCTCGGAGGAGGGCTCGGGCAGGGATCCGCGCAGCCAGGTCAGGTGCCAGGTGCCGTCCTGTGCGCAGCTGAACTCCAGGTGGACGCGCGAGACGAACAGCCAGTCGTCCGGCGTCGACAGCCGGCACAGTGACTTGTCCCGGCCCACCCGCAGCACGGCGCCCGGCTGGCTCGGCGCGTCGGCCATGAGCATGCCCGCCGTGGCACCCGCTTCCTCCGCGGACACCGCGGCCATGGTGAGTTCGAGCACCTGTGCTCCTCCTGAGACGTCCTGCGGGCCGAGGAGGGCCCTTGCACGGCGGCCGGATCGGCTCGCCGCCGCCGAATGATAAAACGCCCAACTGCGTGGCGTCCGGCACAATGAACACATGACCGAGCGAAAGCCACCCGGCGTCGACTTCGAAAGCTGGGTCGACAAGCAGATCCGCGATGCGGACGCGCGCGGCGAGTTCGATCAGCTGACCGGGGTGGGCAAGCCACTTCCCCCCGAGGTCGAGAGCACCTACGACGAACTGTGGTGGGTCAAGCGGAAGATGGCCCGCGAGGGGTTCTCGGTGCTGCCGCCGACGCTGGCCTTGCGCAAGGAGGCGGAGGACGCGCTGGAGGCGGCCCTCGCGGCACCGTCGGAGCGGATCGTCCGGAAGATTCTCACGGAGATCAACGCCAAGATCAGCGACATGATGTTCAAGCCGCCGCCCGGGCCCCCGCTGGGCAAGAAGCCGTACGACGTCGAGGACGTCGTACGGCAGTGGCGGGAGCGCCGGGCCGGCTGAGACTCAGACGCCGAGCAGCCGTTCCGCCAGCTGGCGGTAGTCCCGCAGGGCGAGGCGCAGTTGCTCGGTGTCGGTCGCCGCGACATGCGGCCCGTCGCCGGGGTCCATGGTGTCGGGGGTCTGCCAGGACCGGCGCAGGCTGCGGCGCCGTTCGGTCACGGCCTCGGTGAAGCGTTCGGTCAGCTCCCGCAGAACATGATCGGCCTCCTGTACGGCATCACGCGGCGCGTCGACGAACCCGGCCACGGCGTGCTGCAACTGCGCGGCGAGCTTGTCGGTGTCGTCAGGCGGGAGGACACGGTGCTCCCCACCCGCACCGTGACCTGTAACGGTCCCTGCGACCGACGGGCTGTCGGCGCCGGGGCCGGTGTCGGGGGCGGTGCGGGTGCTCTCGGGCTGCGCGGCGGCCGGCGGGCCGTCGGCCCCGGAGGCGGTACGGCGCGTGTCGGCGCCGGGGTCCCGGGTGCTCTCGACGGGCGGGGTGTCGCCGGGGCGTCGGGTCAGGTCGGACATGTCGTTCAGCTCTCCTTCGCCTGGCGTCGGTGGAGCAGGGACGGTGTGCGGTGGCCGCGCCGGGCGGCCGGGGCCGTGCGGTCGCCGTCGGTGCGGTGGTGGCGGCCGTCGTGCCGGGAGGGACGGACCAGCTCCTCGAACAGCGTGCGGGCCTCGACCATGGCCTCGCGCATCTCCTCGGTGCCCGCGCCGGCGTCCTGGGCGCCGTTCGCGCGCGCCTGGGCCACCCGGTGCACGCGCCGGTAGCCCTCGACGTGGTGGGCGTGGTGCACGGACAGCGCGGCGAGCTGGTCCTCGTAGTGCCCGTCGGCGGGGAAGCCGAGGGCGCCGGCGAGTTCGGCGATCAGCCGGTCCGCCTCGGCGACGGCGTCGTGCGGCGCGTCGACGAACCGCTCCTGGGCGGCCGTCCAGCGCGCCTCGTACCGCTCGCGCTCGGCGGGCTCAAGCGGCCGTTCGCGCAGGTCGCCGTGGCGCTCCACGCGCTCGGCGAGCTCCCGCTCGGCGGCCCTGGTGTCCCCGTCGTGACGGGCCAGGGCACGGTCGTACTCGGGCCCGAAGCGCCGCTTCAGGCTCGTGCGGTGCCGCGGGCCGCGGGCACGCAGGGTCAGTACGGCCGCGACGGCGACAACGACCGCGACAATTACGATCAACGCAATGATCAGGCCAGTGGACATGGATGCCTTCCGCGTTCTCAACCGGACCGGCACTCCTCGCGAGCCGGTTCCCCCTCCGGGTTGCCCGATGCCCCGCGCACAAACTGCGCGGCGCAGGCATCACTGTTCAGCGCCCGGTGCGGGCAGGTGGGTGGCTGGGCGCGCAGTTCCCCGCGCCCCTTAGAGAGTTGTCCAGCCCGGCATGGGCCGGGGCCCCACGGGTGGTTCTGTTCAGCGCCGGGTGCGGGTAGGTGGGTGGCTGGGCGCGCAGTTCCCCGCGCCCCTTAGGGGGTTGTCCAGCCCGGCATGACAGGGGTGCCTCGAAGGAATTCGTTTGCGTGGCCGGCGTACGGGGCGTCGAGAATGCACGTATGACCTGGACCGTCGCGCCGGAACCGTATGACTCGCCCGTCGCCGTCGCGCTCTGGCGGGCGTACTACACGGAGGTCAGCGACCGCTGGTATCTGCTGCACGAGGGGCGACGGACCGATCCGGAGGAGCTGGAGCGGGAGATCGCCGCCCGGACGGGCGCCGACCTCGCGCCGCCGCGGGGGCGGCTGCTGGTCGCCCGGTACGCGGGTGAGCCGGCCGGGAGTGCGGGATTCCGGCTGCTGGACGGCGCGACCGCCGAGCTGACCCGGGTGTTCCTGTACGAGGGGATGCGGGGCAGGGGCGGGGCGGGACCGCTGGTGCGGGCCGCCGAGGACGCGGCGCGCGCGGCGGGCGCGACCCGGATGATCCTCGACACGCGCGGTGACCTCGTGGAGGCGCGGGCCCTGTACGCCCGGCTGGGCTACACCGAGACCGCACCGCACAACGACGATCCGTACGCCGAGCACTGGTTCGCCAAGCGGCTCGGCTGAGACCTCAGCCGGCCGGCATCACCGCGGTCTCGTCATGCGGGCGTTCCCCGCGGGAGCCGCACAGCTCGTCGTTCAGCTCGTGCACCAGCTGCACCAGGTCCGTCGGGCGGTCCGGCCCCCACCAGTCGCCGAGCAGTTCGGCCAGGGACTCCTCCCGGGCCCGCGCCAGCCGTTCGGCCACCTCGCGGCCCTCGTCGGTCAGCACCATGTCGACGCCCCGGCGCACCGCGAGGTGCCGGATCTCCACCTGGCGGGTGGCCTCCAGGACGACGCTCAGCGGCACCGGGTTGCGCTCCGCGAGCCGGGGTGGTTCGACCGAGCCGTGCTTTCTCATCCGCAGCAGCAGCCAGCTCGCGGCGGGCAGCAGGTCGTAGCCCGCGCGCTCGGTGATCTTCCGGTAGATCTCACGCCGTCCCTCCCGGGTGCCGAGCACCGACAGCGCGCGGCACACCTCGTCGTAGGAGGAGCGCTCCACGGGGTTGCTGGCCAGCGTCTCGGTCAGGTCCGGCGCGGTGACCGACGCGCGCAGCCGGTCCTCCTTGAGGAACCAGGCCAGCACGAAGCCGAGAAGGGCGACGGGTACGGCGTACAGGAAGACGTCGGTGATGGCAGTGGAGTAGGCGTCGAGCACCGGCGGGCGCAGCGCGGGCGGCAGGGACGCGATGCCGCGCGGGTCGGCCTCCAGCGCGCCGGGCGGAAGGTCCCTGCCCCGAAGGGCCGCGGTGAGTTCGTCGCCGAGGCGACTCGCGAAGACCGTGCCGAAGATGGCGACGCCGAACGAGGCGCCGATGGAGCGGAAGAAGGTCGCGCCTGAGGTGGCGACGCCGAGATCCTCGTAGGGGACGGCGTTCTGCACGATCAGCACGAGGACCTGCATCACCAGGCCGAGTCCGAGGCCGAAGACGAAGAAGAAGGTGCTCATCACCGCCGTGGAGCTGTGCGCGTCGAGCTGGTGGAGCAGCAGCAGTCCGAGGCTGGTGACGGCGGTGCCCGCGATCGGGAACACCTTCCAGCGGCCGGTGCGGCTGACGATCTGGCCGGAGGCGGTGGAGGACAGCAGCATGCCGGCCACCATCGGCAGCATGTGCACACCGGACATGGTGGGGGTGATGCCGTGCACCACCTGGAGGAACGTCGGCAGATAGGTCATCGCGCCGAACATGGCGAAGCCGATGATGAAGCTGATGACAGCCGAGAGGGTGAAGGTGCGCACCCGGAACAGCTTCAGCGGCAGTACGGGTTCGGCGGCCCGGCGTTCGACGGCCACGAAGGCGACGATGAGTACGACGGCGAGCACCGCAAGCACGACGACCTGGGGCGAGCCCCAGCCCCAGGTGGTGCCGCCGAGGGACGCGATCAGGACCAGGCAGGTGGCGACGGAGGCGATGAGGAAGGTGCCGAGGTAGTCGATGGCGTGCTTGGTCTTCCGGCGCGGAATGTGCAGCACCGCCGCGATGACGGCGAGCGCGACAATCCCGACGGGCAGGTTGATGTAGAACACCCAGCGCCAGCTCAGGTGCTCGGTGAACACTCCGCCGAGCAGCGGCCCGAGCACGCTCGTCGCGCCGAACACCGCGCCGAACAGGCCCTGGTAGCGGCCGCGTTCCCGGGGCGGGACGAGGTCGCCGACGATCGCCATGGACAGCACGATGAGTCCGCCGCCGCCCAGTCCCTGGAGCGCGCGGAACCCGATCAGCTGCGTCATGTCCTGCGCGGCCCCGCACAGCGCCGAGCCCGCCAGGAAGATCACGATGGCGGTCTGGTAGAGCCTCTTACGTCCGTACTGGTCACCGAGTTTGCCCCAGAGCGGGGTGGCGGCGGTTGAGGCCAGCAGATAGGCGGTGACCACCCAGGACAGGTGCTCGAGGCCGCCCAGGTCGCTGACGATGGTGGGCAGCGCGGTGGACACGATGGTCTGGTCGAGGGCGGCGAGGAGCAGGCCGAGGAGCAGGGCGCCAATCGAGAAGAGGACGTTGCCGGACACCTGCCCGCGGTGGCCGCCGCCGGCGGCGGCCGGCGGGCCGGTGGGGGGTGGGGGCTGTGCGTCGCTCACCTTCGGCGCCGTACCGTGCGCGTCGCCGGCCATGAAGACCTCCACAGGTTCTGGTTCCCCGTCCATCGTGGTGTGTTTGACCTGCTATGGCCTGTTGAGTCCTGCCGGAAGGTCGCGTTCCGGGGGGCGCGCGGGCCGGGCTGTGAAGAAGATCTGCATAATCTCTGGAGTTCGCGAGGGGAGGGACCACACGTGGAGCAGCCGAACGGAAACCCGTGCCCGGAATGCGGTGCGCCGAGGAACCCGGACAACACGCCTTCCTGCACGTGCACGACGCGTGCGTCCGACGCCCTCCGCGACGCGCGTACGGCGGAGGCCGCGGCGGCGGAGGACTTCGATCCGCTGCGTATCCGGCCGTATGTCGAGCTGGACGGGGGGACTGCGCGGAATACGCCGGACGGGTCGTCAGAGGCGGAGGTGGCGGATACGGCGGGGGCGTCCAGGGACGACTCGCCCGTCCCTGCCGTGGGGGGTCCCGGCGCGGCGGGTCCAGGCGCCTCGGGGGCGCCAGACGAGACGATGCCGTTGCGTGCGGTGGTGCCGCAGGAGGCGCCCGGCGCGGGGGCCGCGCTGCCGACGCCCCTGGGGCCGTCGACTACGCGGCCGAGCGCCATGGACCTGGACCTGTTCCATGCGACCCAGCCGATCGCACGGGTGAGCGGCGCGGCCGGTCCCGAGGGTTTCCAGGGTCTCGAGGGGGTGCCGCCGGGCCGGCGTCGCCGGGGCGCGCTGTTCGCGGTCGCGGGGGCCGTCGTCATCGTGGTGGGCGCGGCGGGGTGGGCGAGCGGGATGTTCTCCTACGACACGCCCTCCCGCAACAGTGCGGCGCCGGAGGAGGTCCGGGCGAGTGTCCCGGACCCGTCGTCGGACGCGCCGTCCGACGAGCCGACGGCCAGTGGGTCCTCCGCCGCGGCGACGCCGTCAGCCTCGCCGGCCGGCTCCCCGTCGGCGAGCGCGAGTGCCTCGGCCTCGGCGTCGCCGTCCACGTCCAGCGCCTCGCCGACGCCGTCGGACCGGGCCGAGCCGTCCGGGACCCCGACGTCCTCCGCTTCCGCGGCGGCTCCCGAGGACGCGGGGGAGGACGACGGCGACGAGACCGTGCCGGTGCTGCGCCGGGGTGACCGGGGTGGGGAGGTCGTGGAGTTGCAGCAGCGTCTGCACGAGCTTTACCTGTACAACGACGAGATCCACGGCCAGTTCAATCGCCGCGTGGAAGACGCCCTGCGCACGTATCAGTGGTCCCGCGGTATCCGCGAGGAGCTGGGCGTGTACGGCCCGGAGAGCCGGACCCGGCTGGAGTCGGAGACTCGGGAGCCGTAGGGGTTCTGTTGCGGGGACGGCTGCGGGCCGGTGGGGGGTTGTTCGCGCAGTGCCCCGCGCCCCTGGGGTGGGTGCAGTGGACGCCCGATCAAAGGCCCGGGTGGCCCCGATGGGCACGCGGAAGCCTGCGGGCCGGTGGGGGCCGGTCGCGCAGTTCCCCGCGCCCCTGAGGTGGGTGCAGTGGACGCCCGCTCAAAGGCACAGGTGAACCCGTCCGCGCCCCTGAGGTGGGTGCAGTGGGCGTCCGTTCGGGGGTTACTGCGTGATGTGCAGGCGGATTGTGCCGTCGGGGGTGGGTTCGACGCGTACCTGGGTCAGGTCGCGTACGACCGCGTCCGGGGCGTGGAGGCCGGCGCGGGGGCCTATGCCCACGACGCGCATGCCGGCTGCGCGGCCTGCGGCGATGCCCGCGGCGGAGTCCTCGAAGACGATGCAGTCGGCCGGGTCGACGCCGAGTTCCGCCGCGCCCTTCAGGAAGCCCTCGGGGTCGGGCTTGCTGGCGCCGACGGACTCCGCCGTCACACGCACCTCGGGCTGTGCCAGTCCGGCGGCGGCCATCCGCGCCGTCGAGAGGGCGACGTCGGCGGAGGTGACGAGGGCGTGCGGCAGGCCCGCGAGGGAGGCGAGGAAGTCACGGGCGCCCGGCACCTCGACGACGCCCTCGGTGTCGGCGGTCTCCTCGGCGAGCATGCGGGCGTTGTCGGCGTAGTTCTGCTCCACGGGCCGGTCGGGCAGCAGCAGAGCCATGGAGGCGTAGCCCTGGCGCCCGTGCACGACCTTCATGACCTCGTCCCCGTCGAGCCCGTTCCGGCCGGCCCAGCGCCGCCAGACGCGTTCGACGGCGGCGTCGGAGTTGACGAGGGTGCCGTCCATGTCCAGCAGGAGGGCGCGGGCGGTGAGTACGGCGGTGGCCGTCATCGGCAACTCCAAGGAGCGTGGGGCAGTGCGACAGGGGGACAAGGCGGCCCCGCCCGCCGTCAGGAAACGGGCGGGAGCCACTTTGTTTATCCACGGTACAAAATAACCCGGGCATCGCGCCACCGTCTCGCGTCAGACGGCGATCGCCTCCCACAGGCTCCACACCCCGAGGCCCAGCATCAGCAGCGCCGCGATCTGCGTGATCAGCTTCAGCGGAACCCGCTTCATCAGCGCCTTTCCGCCAATGATGCCGAGCGCCGCCACCGACCACAGCGCGAGCACCGCACCCAGGCCCACGGAGAGCGGGTCGTCGTAGCGGGCGGCGAGGTTGGCCGTCATGATCTGCGTCAGATCACCGAACTCGGCGACGAGGATCAGCATGAATCCGGCCCCGGAGACCTTCCAGAAGGACTGGTTCTCCGGCCTGCGGACCTCCTGCTCGTCCTCGTCCTTCTTGAACAGCAGCATCGCCGCGCCGCCCAGGAAGAGCACACCGGTGAGCGCGTGCACGAGCTGCTGCGGCAGCAGCGTGAGCACGCTCCCGGCCGCCACGGCGAGCGCGACGTGCAGCGCGAAGGCGGCGGCGACACCGGCGAAGACGTACGAGGCGCGGTAGCGGGTGCCGAGGACGAGACCGGCGAGCGCGGTCTTGTCGGGGAGTTCGGCCAGGAAGACGACGCCGAAGACGACGGCCGTCACGGTCAGGCTGATCAACGGTTCCTCAATCGGTCGGGGCTGCCCCACCGAGAGTGCTGTGCGTTTCCACGGGACACCTCGGCACGGCAGCACACACGGCACCCGTGCCGTGCGGCACGGGCGTGCACTGCTTGCCGAAGGTCTCGCCGGCCGGCCCCACGCCGTGAGGCCTGCCTCCGGGCGCCGGCTCAGGCGGGCTGAGCAGTATGTCGACGGTCCGGCGAAGAGCTACTCCCCTTCTGCGCCGTCCATGGTACGCGAGGCCCGCACGGACTTTCGTACGCGGAAACTTCACGTCTCAACCATAGACGTGTCATGAGCGCGTCATTAGTTTCTTACCGGATCCACCCCTCCCGGCAACGCGGCCTGGCGAGCCTTGCCCTGCCCGCACGCCAACAGCCCCACCCCACAAGGGAGTTCGCATGCCGAAGTTCTACGCGCGTCGACGGCTCAGCATAGTCGCGGCGCTCACCGGACTCATAGCCTCCGTCGGCCTGTTCAACGGCCCGACCGCCTCCGCCGCCCTCCCCACCCCGGTCAGCGCCGCCACCGCCCGCAGCTACCTGGCCAGCCTCGACGTGCGCACCGAGAACCGCACCGGCTACAACCGGGACCTGTTCCCGCACTGGATCACCATCAGCGGCAGCTGCAACACCCGCGAGACGGTCCTCAAGCGCGACGGCTCCAATGTGAGCACCGACTCCTCCTGCTACGCCACCAGCGGCAGCTGGTACTCCCCCTACGACGGCGCCACCTGGTACGCCGCCTCCGACGTCGACATCGACCACCTCGTGCCGCTCGCCGAGGCCTGGGACTCCGGCGCCGGCGCCTGGTCCACCTCGCGGCGCCAGTCCTTCGCCAACGATCTGACCCGCCCGCAGCTCCTCGCGGTCACGGACAACGTCAACCAGGCCAAGGGCGACCAGGACCCGGCCACCTGGATGCCGTCGCGCTCGGCCTACCGCTGCACCTACGTGAGGGCCTGGGTGCAGGTGAAGTACTACTACGACCTGTCGGTCGACTCGGCCGAGAAGTCCGCCCTGCAGGGGTACCTGGCCGGCTGCTGACGCGCCCCGCCAACTGCCGGGTGCACAAATCTCCCCGGCGGCCTCCGTCGCTGCGTACCGTACGGGGCGACGGAGGAAGGGGGCACCATGGCCGGACTGCGGCTCGGACCACTGCTGAGGTACGTCGACGGCTCGTCCGCGACCGTCTGGGTGGAGACCGGCCGCCCGGGCACCGTGGAGGTGCGCTGTCCCGACGGACCCGGCGGAACGGCCGGCACCTTCCAGATCGCGGGCCACCACTACGCGCTCGTCCAGGTCACCGGCCTCACCCCGGGCACGTCCACCCCGTACGAGGTGTTCCTCGACGGCACCCGGGTGTGGCCGCTGCCCCAGGACCCGTTCCCGTCGTTCCCGCCGTCCGTGATCGCCACCCCGGGCTCCGACGAACGGACGCGCATCGCCTTCGGCTCCTGCCGCTGGGCCTCCCCGCCCACGGGCGAGCCCGACCCCGTCGGACCCGACGCCCTGGACGCGCTGGCCAAGCGCATCGCCGCCGACCCGGACGGCGAGCGGCCCGACGTCCTGCTGCTCCTCGGCGACCAGGTGTACGCCGACGAGACCTCCGAGGCCACGCGGAAGTGGCTCGCCGCCCGCCGCGACCTGAAGGACCCGCCGGGCAGCCAGGTGGCGGACTACGAGGAGTACACCCACCTCTACTACGAGTCCTGGCTCGACCCCCAGGTGCGCTGGCTGCTGTCCACCGTGCCCACCTGCATGATCTTCGACGACCACGACATCATCGACGACTGGAACACCTCCGCCTCCTGGGTCGAGGACATGCGGGCCACGTCGTGGTGGCGGGAGCGGCTGCTCAGCGGTCTGATGTCGTACTGGGTGCATCAGCACCTGGGCAACCTCTCCCCCGCCGACCTGGAGACCGATCCGGTCTACAGGTCCGTCAGGGAGAACCCCGACGGCACCGACGCGCTGCGCGCCTTCGCCGCCGCGGCGGAGGCGGACGCGACCGCCATGCGCTGGAGCTACCGGCGCGACTTCGGCCGGGTACGGCTGCTGATGGTGGACAGCCGCGCGGCCCGCGTCCTGGAGGAGGGCCGGCGCGCGATGCTGGACCGCTCCGAGGCCGCCTGGCTGCGCGAACAGGTCTTCGACGGACGGGGTTCGTACGACCATCTGCTCATCGGTACGTCCCTGCCCTGGCTGTTGCCCCACCTCGTGCACGACGTCGAGGCGTGGAGCTCCGTGCTGTGCCGGGGCGACAAGGGCCCGCGCTGGGCCCGGCTCGGGGAGAAGCTGCGGCGCGGGGCGGACCTGGAGCACTGGTCCGCCTTCCCGGAGTCGTTCGACGAGCTGGCGGACCTGATCGCCGAGGCCGGTACGGGGCCGGAGGCGCCGGCGACGGTGTGCGTGCTCTCCGGAGACGTCCATCATGCGTACATCGCCGAGCCGGACTGGCCGGGGCGTGCGGCACCGGACGCCCGGGTCGTGCAGCTGACCTGCTCGCCGGTGCACAACTCCATCCCGCTGTCGCTAAGGCTCGGCTTCCGCTTCGGCTGGAGCGCCGTCGCCCGGGGGCTCGGGCGCGTGTTCGCGCGGCACGGCGGTCTGGGCCGGCCCGCGGTCGGCTGGCGCAAGACGGGCGGGCCGTGGTTCGGCAACCAGCTCATGACGCTGGCGACGGAGGGGCGTTCGGCGGTGCTGCGGCTGGAGCTGGCCCGGCGCGAGGAGACCGGGGTGCGGCTCAAGAGGGTGACGGAGACCCGGCTGAGCGGATGAGCCGCACGGCAGCCGGGGAAACTCCGGCCCTGAACCCCCGCCCCCCGAACCCCTCGTGACCCTTCCGTCACTTACCGGGCGTACGCTGTATGGCTGTCATCGGCCACTCCTGCCACCTCTGCCGCCCCCTCCGCGACAGCGCGGCACGGTTGGGGCCCACGGGGGCATAACGGGGAGTACGGGTGGAGAGTCTGGGGTCGCTGCTCGGCAGCCCATGGATCTATGCGGTGGTGGCCCTGTCGGTCCTGCTCGACGTGTTCCTCCCGGTCCTGCCCAGCGGGGTGCTGGTGATCACCGCGGCCACGGCCGCCGCCGCGGGGACGGCGACCGATGTGCCCGACATCCTGGTGCTGACGCTCTGCGCCGCCACCGCGTCCGTCCTCGGTGACCTGGTCGCCTACCGGCTCGCCTGGCGCGGCGGCCCCCGTCTGGACCGGGCCATCGCCCGCTCCCGGCGGCTGAGCAGGGCGCAGGAACGTCTCGGCGCCGCGCTGGCCCGGGGCGGTGGCGCGCTGGTCGTCCTGGCCCGGTTCGCTCCGGCCGGCCGCTCGGTCGTCTCCCTCGGCGCAGGCGCCGCACGCCACCGCGCACGCGACTTCCTGCCCTGGTCCGCCGTCGCGGGCCTGTCCTGGGCCACGTACAGCGTGGCCCTCGGCTACTTCGGCGCACAGTGGCTGGGCGCGACGTGGCTGGCGACGGCGGTATCGGTAGGCGCCCTGTTCGCAGCAGGCACAGCCGCAGGCTTCCTGATGCGCCGCAAACCCCAGCCTTCATAACCACCCCAGCCGCGGGCGCGGGGACCGCCCCAGCTGCGGGCAGTCGTGCCACTGAGGCCGCACCGGTGGGCGCGCCGCAACCGCCCCAGCCGCGGGCAGTCGTGCCACTGAGGCAGCACCGGTGGGCGCGCCGCAACCGCCCCAGCCGCGGGCAGTCGTGCCACTGAAGCGGCACCGGTGGGCGCGCCGCAACCGCCCCAGCCGCGGGCAGTCGTGCCACTGAAGCGGCACCGGTGGGCGCGCCGCAACCGCCCCAGCTGCGGGCAGTCGTGCCGCTGGGGCGGCACGGGTGGGCGCAGCGGCACCCCGCCAACGCCGGGC
This sequence comes from Streptomyces sp. NPDC052079, assembly GCF_040680275.1. Taxonomy (NCBI): domain Bacteria; kingdom Bacillati; phylum Actinomycetota; class Actinomycetes; order Kitasatosporales; family Streptomycetaceae; genus Streptomyces; species Streptomyces sp. NPDC052079. The sequence continues at coordinate 62,723 of NZ_JBFAWL010000009.1, read as the reverse complement.
TGCGCAACACCCCCCGGCCCAGCGCAACCAGGGCGGCACGGGTAGGCGCACCGCCAGCGCACCTACCGCAGCGGCAGCCCGCAGCTAGCTTGCCACCCGGCGCGCAGCCGCCCCGCGGATCTCCAGACCATCCAGCAGCTCCGCCGTCGCCTCCGCGATCGTCTCCACCGCCCGGTCGAACACCTCACGGTTGTGGGCCGCCGGCGCCCGAAACCCGGACACCTTTCTCACGTACTGCAAAGCGGCGGCCCGGATCTCCTCCTCCGTCGCCTCCTCGGGCAGCACGGGCGGACGCAGCGTCTTGATACTCCGGCACATGCCCCCATTCTGACGCGCCCGGCCCCAGTAGGGCCACGATCGGATGAACAACCCCGCCCGGAGACCCCAAGTAACTCGCCACCCAAAATCGAACAGGCGTATCATTGGCCCGTGGCTGCGACCTATGACTTTCCGAGTGACCTCCTCGCCGGTCAGGAGGAACTGCATCAGGTCCGGGCCGAGTTGTCGGCCCTGCTGAAGCGGCTCCCCTGGTCGGTCGAACCCCTCGACGGGTTCAGCGACGACAACGGCTGGCGCAAGATCGAACGCCCCGCCTCGCCCGGCTGGACCGAGGACGAACAGGCCGAGGTGGAGAAGCTGCGACGGCGGGAGCACGAACTCGCCGTGTTCATCAGCACTCACCGCTACTGGTCCGAACTCACCGGCTCCGACCGGATTCACGCCCGCTCCGGGCTGAAGCACGCCCACGAGGACGCGGCGCAGGGCGCGGAGGAGTCCCCGTAGGGGGAGAAACGGACAACGACGACGGCACGGCAAAGGCCCCCGGAGAGGATCCGGAGGCCTTGTCCCACGGTGGGCGCGGACGGTTTCGAACCGCCGACATCCTGCTTGTAAGGCAGGCGCTCTACCCCTGAGCTACGCACCCGAGGCCCGGGCCGCGCGCCCAGGTCGAGTCGACAGCCTACATGCCCCGGGACACGGTCCGGCACACCGTGTCGGGGGGATACCCCCACCCCGGATCCGGTAGCGGCCCGGATCCCCCGCCGGACCCCCCGTCCGTACGGTTCGACTGCGCTCGAACACGGCTCGGAGCGCCACCGTCCGTCCCAGGGGGAGACCGTCATGACCCGCACGTCCCGCACAAACAAGCGACGCCCGCTCGCCCTCGCCGGGGCGGCCGTGGTGCTCGTCGCCGGCCTGAGCGCCTGCGGGACATCCGCCGCCGAGGACGACCATCCCGACCACCGGACCTTCGACCTGCCCGGCACCACCCTCACCATCGACTCCGACGACTCCGCCCTCGAGATCGTCGCGGCCGACCACACTCCCTCGGGGAAGATCAAGGTCACCCGGTGGTTCCAGGGCACCGTCGCCCTCGGCACGGACCCGGAGGTCACCTGGTCCATGGACGGCGACCGGCTGGTGCTGCGCGAGAGGTGCTCGGGCGTCGTCGCCGACTGCTCCACCAAGCACCGCATCGAGGTGCCCCACGGCGTCGCGGTCACGGTGGAGGACAAGGACGGCAGCGTGCGGGCGCGCGGTTTCCGCGACGCGCTCAGCATCCGCACGACGGACGGCTCGGTCCGGGTCACGGACTCCAGCGGCCCGCTCGAGCTGCGCACCGGCGACGGTTCGGTGCGCGCCGAGGTCACCTCGCGCACGGTGCGCGCCCGGCCCGGCGACGGCTCGGTCCATCTCGAACTCGGCGTCGTACCGGACCTGGTCGAGTCCCGCACCGGTGACGGCTCCCTGACCATTGACCTGCCCCGGGCCGGCTACCGCGTGGACACCGACACCGGTGACGGCGCCGAGGACGTGTCGGTGCCCCGCGACGACTCCAGCGCCCACCGGGTGACCGCGCGCACCGGCGACGGGAGACTCACGGTCCGCACGGCGAACTGACGGGCCCGTGTGTTCGTCCTTCACCGGTGGGAGAATGGCACCGGGCAGGGCGAACGACAGTACGGGAGAGGGATGTGACGGCGACACCAGCACGGCCGTACTCGCCGTCGAAGTCTCGTGTGCCTCACCTGCCTCATCTGTCTCGCATACGTCATGCCGTGTCCCCCCGTCCGCAGGGGCGACGACCCCGCCGGGCTCCCGGCCCCCTGCGGGACGCGCTCGCGCTCGTGGGGCTGCCGCTGGTGGCCGCGCTGGTGCTGCCCGCCGCGTTCGCCGGCGGCGGCACCCGGCGCTGGTTCGGAGGACGGGCCGAGAACCAGCGGGCGGAGGCGCAGGCCGCCAAGGACGCGGCGGCGGCCGCGTTCTACGACCTCGACACCGCGCAGCGCGACCTGCTGATCTCCATCGAGACGATCAACGCGGTCGACTCCTCCCCCGCCGCCCGCCGCGCCGTCTCCGACTTCGAGGAGCTCGGCCGGCGCATCGACGAGGCCAGCCACCGCTACATCGCCGCCGTCGACGCCCATGACCTCGACCGGGATGACCTGGAGGCCTCGGCGGCCTCGCAGGCCCGCGCCGAACTGACCGCCGCAAAGGAAGAGCTGGAGCGGGTCAGACAGGACCTCGACCGGTTCGCCGAAGGACTCGGCTCCCTCCTCGGCAAGGCCGAGACCCAGCTCGCCCGGCTCGCGCCCTCCATCGAACGCGCCCGGCAGTCGCTGCTCGCCGCCTCCAACGCCCTCGACACCGCCCGCGGCTCCGGGCTGCGGGCCGACGACCTCGCCGCCCGGCTCGCCGCGCTCTCCCCGGAGCTCACCAAGCTGAACCAGGGCGCCGGGCAGCACGGCGTGCCCCAGACCCTGGAGCGGGCCGAACGGGTCACGCGCGAGGCCCAGGGCGTACGCGTGGAGGCCGAGCGCCTGCCGGAGCGGGCCGCCGAGGTCGACCACCGGCTGGTCTCCCTGCGCACCCGCGCCCAGGCCCTCACCACCCGCTCCGAACAGGTCGAACCGGTGCTGAGCGAACTGCGCCGCCGGTTCACCGTCGCCTGCTGGCAGGACCTGCAGAACGTGCCGGAGGTGGCCGCCGAGAACCTGGCCCGGGCCGAGGAGCGGCTCGCCGAGGCCGGAGCCGCCCGCAAGGAGCAGCGCTGGGCGGACGCGACCGCGCTGCTGTCGACCGCGCGGGCGCTGCTGAACACGACCGACGAGGCCGTGTCGGCCGCCGGTGACCGGCTGCGGCAGCTGAACGCCGTGCAGAAGGACCCGGAGCAGGAGATCGAGCGCACGCGCTTCGCCATCCGGGACGCCCAGCGTCTGGCGATGGCCGGCCGCACCACCCCCGACCCGCGCCACGCCCGTCCCCTGGACGACGCCGTGGCCCGGCTGGAGCGGGCCGTCGCCGGTCTGGAGGGTCGCCACCCCGACTACTGGCACTTCCTGACCGAGACGGAGGCGGTACGGACGACGGTGAGCCGTGTGGTCGCCCTGATCCGCGAGGAACGCGGCGGCGCCGCCCACTGACCGGCGCGGGCCGGCCCGGTTAGCCTGTGCCCATGCCTCGCTACGAATACCGCTGCCGGACCTGCGGCGACACCTTTGAACTGAGCCGCCCCATGGCGGAGTCCTCCGCGCCCGCGGCCTGCCCGTCCGGTCACGACGACACGGTCAAGCTCCTCTCCACGGTCGCGGTGGGCGGTACCGCCTCCGCCGCGGCCCCGGCCCCCTCCGCCGGCGGCGGTGGTGGCGGCTGCTGTGGCGGTGGCTGCTGCGGCTGACGGGCCGGCTCAAGCCGGCTTCAGGCTCACTTGAGCCCTTCAGCTGCCCCGGTCACCGCGGCGTGCGGACCGTCCGCAGGAACTCGCGGAGGATGCGCTCCCCGGCCAGCACGCCCCGCTCGGGCAGGGCCCTGATCGCCGGGGCCGTCCAGTCGGCCTCGGCGAGTTCGCCGTGGCCGGGGCGCCAGCCCTGGTCGGCGGCGAGCAGCAGGTCGGCGTCGAGGAGGGAGTCGCCGGCGGCGAGGGTGAGGCGGGCGCCGGTGCGGCGGGCGACCTCGCGCATGGCCGCGCTCTTGGTCAGCGGCTTGGGCACGGCGTAGATCTTCCGGCCCTGGAGGGACACCGTCCAGCCGCGGTTCTCCGCCCACACCGCGAGTTCCTTCACCCACTCCTCGCGCAGCAGCTCGCGCTCGACGACGAGGTAGGCGAACAGGTCCTCGGCGACGCGGTGCTTGCGCACCCACACCGGGTCGGCGGTTCGCAGCAGGTGTTCCTGCACCTCGGCCAGCGGGGCGCACTCGTCGGCCAGCCGGGCGAGCACCCGGGCGTGCCAGTCCCGGTCCGTCTCGCCGTCGACGAGGAGGTGGCCGCCGTTGGCGCAGATCGCGTACGCGGGCGGCGGGCCGGGCAGGTTGATGCGCTGGTACTGCTTGCGGGTGCGGGTCGTCGTGGGGACGAACACCGCCTCGTCCCCGAGGTCGGTGAGGAGCTCGGCCGCAGTCTGCGTCATGTAGGACAGGGGCCTGCTCTCGTGGACCTCCACGCACAGCAGCCTCGGCGCCCGCGCGTCCGGCATGGTCAGGGCGAGGGCCGCGGCGGAGTAGATGAGGGTGCGGTCGAGGTCGCTGGCGACGATGACGGACATCAGCGGGTCACCGCCCTGCCGTCGGCGCCGGTCGCGCCCCGGGTGTAGCGGGGGTGGATCAGCCCCACGCAGGTGTACGGAAGTCCGTCGACCTCCTCGACGGGGACGCCCCGCTGCCGGGCGAGGAGGCGGACATGGTCGAGGTCGCTGCCGGCTCCGGCCCGGGCCAGCACCTTCCAGGGCACCCGGCGCAGCAGCACCCGGGTGGTCTCGCCGACGCCCGGCTTGACGAGGTTCACGTCGTGGATGCCGTACTCCTCGCTGATGCGCTCGACCGCGGCCCAGCCCTCCCAGGTGGGGGTGCGGTCGGCGGAGAGAAGCTCCTTGGCCTCGGCGCAGGCCGTGCCGGCGACGTCCGGGAAGCGGGCGGAGACGGCGTCCAGGAACGCCACGGACAGGTCCGCGCCGGCGAGTTCGCGGTAGAACTTGGCGCCGTGGAAGTCGTCCGGGCCGACCAGGTCGGCCCGCAGGACGGTGCGGGAGATCAGGCCGGAGACGGTGGAGTTGAGGCAGGCGGACGGGATCAGGTAGTCCTCGCGGGTGCCGTAGGTGCGTACGCAGGAGCCGGGGTCGGCGAGGACCGCGATCTCCGGGTCGAAGCCGGTGACCCCCTGGGTCTTCTCGAACTCCTGGATCGCCTGGGCGAGTTCGCGGGTGATGGCGCCCTTGCCGGTCCAGCCGTCGACGAACACGACATCCCGGGGGTCGTGGTGGGCGGCCAGCCAGCGCAACGCGTTGGCGTCGATGCCCCGGCCGCGGACGATGGAGACGGCGTAGTGCGGCAGGTCGAGCCGGTGACGGTACTGGGCCCAGCGGCGCATCAGGATGCCGACGGGGGTGCCCGCGCGGGCCAGGGAGACCAGTACCGGGCGGGGGGACCGTTCGGCGAGGACGGTCTCGGTGACCACGCCCACCGCGTGGGCCAGCCGGTCCGCCGACTCCTTGAGGGCCGCGTGGAAGAGCTCCTGGTACTGCTCGCTGGGCTGGTACTCCACGGGCAGCGACTCGGCGTAGTGGGCGCCGCCGCTCTGGATGGCCTCCTCGCGCTCCTCGGTCGGCGCCTCCAGCGTCACGTCCGAGAGGTCCTGGAGCAGCCAGCCGACCTCCTCGGGAGCGTACGAGGAGAAGGCGGGGCCTCTGAGGGGCTCGGGCAGCATGGTGGCGGGCCTTTCGGGGGCGTCCTGGGCCGCGGGTATGTAGGACGGTACGACCGCGAGGAGGACCTGGGGGGTGTGCGCGGCCAGCCGTGCGAGCAGGCCGTCGGGTGCGTGCAGTGCGGGGGTGTCGGCGGCCGAGTCGACGACGGCGACGACGGCGTCGAAACCGCCGCCCGCGACGTTGTAGGCGTAGCGCTCGCCGGGGCCGTCGGCGGGGTCGTCGTGGGCGGGGAAGACCAGGCGGGTGCGTATCGCGTAGCCGGGGTCGTCGACGGCGAGGACGGGTGAGCGGGTGGTGGTGGAGAAGCGCACGTCGGTGCCGGTGGTCCGCTCCAGCTCGGTGGCGAGGCGGAGCGGGGCGTACATCAGCTCCTCGAAGCCGAGGACGAGGACGCGGTGGGCCGTGGCGGGGAGTGCGCGTGCGAGGCGGGCCGCCATGGCGGGGAGTGCGTGTTCGAGGCGGGCTCGGTGGGCGGGGGTGAAGCCGTGGCGTCCGCCGTCGGGGAGGCCGGTGGGCCAGCGCAGGTCCACGCGGGTGACGTGCGTCGGCCTGTCGTCCGGGTGCGGGCCGTCGGTGGCTGGTCGCGCAGTTCCCCGCGCCCCTGAAGGATGCCGATGCTCCCCGGCACTTCCAGGCCGACGCTCGGACGACCCACCCAGGGGCGCGGGGAACTGCGCGACCGCCCCCGACGCACCCGCAGTCGCCCCGCCACCGTCCGTGGCACCCCCATCCGCGGCACCGGCCTCCCCCTCCAGGGGCGCGGGGAACTGCGCGACCGCCCCATCCCCGGCGCTTCCAGGCCGACGCACGTCACCCGCGGGGAACTGCGCGACCAACCCCGACACACCCGCAGCCGCCTCGCCACCGTCCGTGGCACTCTCGTAGCGCGCCACCAGCTCCATGCCCTTCTCCAGGACCCCGTCCGGCAGCCGCACCGTGCCCGACGCCGTCGTCACCAGGTCGATGCGCGCCCCGATCTCACGGGCGAACGCCTCCAGCCGCCCCGCGTCCGCGGGCGAGCGCATGTCGACGAGGGCGACCACGACATACCAGGTCCGCGGATACCGCGTATGAAGATCGCGCACGGTGTTCAGCACCGTGTTGCCCGTGGAGAACTCGTCGTCGACCAGGACCAGCGGCCCGTCCCCGGCAAGCAGGAGCGGGTCCTGAGGGAGCAGGAGGTGCGAGGTGGCGTGGGAGTGGGACTCCTCGAAGCCCCCGGCCATGGCCGTCCCCGCGACCGGGCGGCGCGTGGAGTGCAGGTACGGCGCCGCGCCCAGACCGTCGGCGACACAGTGCCCCAGCCCGGTGGCGGTCTCGGCGTAGCCGAGGACGACCGCGTCGGCCGCCGCGTCGCCCAGCAGCTCCCGCACCCTGCGGCCGAGCGCGACACCGTGGCCGTACACGACGGACGGCGACTGGGGTACGTGCTTGCCGAGGACGTTGGACACCAGCAGGTGCGCCCGCTTGGGGTTGCGGCGCAGCGCCAGTCCCAGCAGGTCGGGCAGGCTCTCGTCGCCGGTCAGCTCGACCCCGAGCCGCCGCGTGACCCAGCTGCCGGACCATGTGTTCACTGCCTTCTCCATCCCGGTCAGTCACCCAGCCCCGCCGCGAGCAGCTCCACGAAGCCCGTGTCCTCGTTGGCCACTCCGAAGACCTCGGCCCGCAGCAGGGTCCGCTCGGCCCAGGCGCGGTGCGGCTTCACCTCGTTCATCTTGTTCGTGTACGCCGATCTGAGTACACCCCCGCCGTCGCGTTCCGGACGCAGAATGTCCTGGGCGTCGCTGTACTCCTCGTGGCTGACCACGGACAGCGCGTGCACCGGCAGCACGTGGGAGGGGTGGATGACGGTCTTGCCGAGCAGGCCGTTGGCCCGGTCGAGGGAGATCTCGCGGAGGAGGCCGTCCATGGCGTGCTCGATCAGCTTCTCGCGCAGCGCGACGGCCTGGACCCCGTGAAAGGGGCTCTGCCGCAGCAGCGGCTTGAACATGCGCTCCTGGACCCGGAAGTACTCCCAGACCGGCCCGGTCACGGTGAACCCGGTGCCGTCGGCCCGGCCCAGCATGTTCACCACGTCGGAGATGACGGAGGCGACGACCTGTATGTCGTACGCCGTGATGTCCGGGCCCCTGCGCAGCCCGTAGGAGGAGCAGAAGTCGGTGACGCCGAGGCGCAGGGCGAGGACGCGGTCGCGGTACTTGTCGACGGCGCGGAAGATGCCCTCCAGCGTCTCCACGCGGGACTCGCGGTAGAGCAGCTCGGGGGACTCCAGGACCGGCATGGCGAACAGCCGGTGGCCGGTTTCGGCCTCGGCGGTGGTGAGCGCCTCGAGGAAGGGCAGGCCGCTTTCGGCGGTGAACTTCGGCAGTACGAATCCGGACAGCAGCCGGACGGCGGGGCCGAGCCGCCGGGCGAGGTCGGGGATCTGCTCCGGGACCCGGACGCGGACGAACAGCAGCGGCAGGTCGGCCCCGGGCCCGGCGGCGAGCTCGGCGAACTGGCGTACGAGGTTCTCCTCGCCGGCGATGACGTCGGCGTCGCTGATGGAGTCCTCCAGGCACAGCACCATCGAGACCACTCCGCGTCCGCCCTGCTTGACGACGTCCTCGGCGAGCCGGGGCCTGGTCGCGGGGCTGTAGAGCGTGGCACCGAGGGCGGCGGAGAGCAGCCGGGCCGGGGAGTCCTGCGTGAACTCCCCAGGCTCCCGATAGAAGAGACGTTTCCGCACAACAGAGGCGATGTGCCCGAAATGACGCATTGAACTCCCCCGTGGCCTCAGTGGAATGTGTCGGAAGGTGGCCGGTAATAGTACGTAGAGATCCATGTCGGCGGTTCCCCGCCGGGGATGAACTTCAGGTAACCGGCTGTGTCGGCTCCAACCCCCGCATTGTCGTGACCAGGACGGAGAAGGCAGGATGACCACATGACGCACGCGATGCTGAAGGGGTCGAACGTCCCTCTCGAGGCCACCACCGTACGTGCCGTGCTGCGCTGGTCGCCCGGGCAGGGGGTGCCCGACGTCGACGCCTCCGCCCTGCTCCTCGGCCTCGACGACCGTGTGCGCTCCGACGAGGACTTCGTCTTCTACAACCAGCCCCGGCACCCCTCCGGGAAGGTGTGGCGGCTGGGCAAGAAGCGGGTCGCCGACGGCCTGACCGACACGATCCAGACGGACCTCGCCGGGGTCGAGTCCGGTGTCGGCCGGATTCTGCTGGTGGCGTCGGCGGACGGCGTCGCCTTCGACCGCGTACGCGGTCTCTGCATCCTGCTGTACGACGCGCAGGCGGCCGACGGGGAGGCGCTGGCCTCCTTCGACATCAAGCCGGAGACCGGCCAGGAGACGGCGCTGATCTGCGGTGAGCTGTACCGGCGCGGGGACGGCTGGAAGTTCCGCGCGCTCGGTGAGGGCTATTCGAACGGACTGGTGGGCCTGGCGACCGACTTCGGCATCTCGGTGGAGGAGGCGCAGGAGCCCGACGCGGCCGACGCCACCCAGCAGGCGCCCGCCACGACGGGGACCCAGGAGCAGGCCGACGCGTCCTCCCCCGAGGCCCTGACCCAGCCGCAGGCCCCGCTGGTGCCGCCGGCCCCCGAGGTGTCCCGGCCGCTGCCGCCCGAGCAGCCGGCGGGGGTGCCGGCCCAGCCCGCGTACGGCTATCCGACGCAGCAGCCCCCAGCCACTCAGCCGGCCTACGGCTATCCGCAGCCGACGAGCCGGCCCGCCTACGGCTACCCGCCCGTGCCCGCCACGGCCGCCGCCGCGGGGGACCCGTCGGGCTACGGTTTCCCGCCGCCGGCGCCCGCGTCCCCCGACCCGGACTTCCGGCTTCCGCCGCAGGGGCCGCAGTTCATCGGGCGTTGACGGACACCGGCACCCTGAACCAAGGCCCGCTCAGCGCTCGGCCTTGCTCTTGAAGCCCCTGCCCCACTGCAGTCCCCACCCGTACAGCCGGTCCAGCTCCGCCTGGAAGCCGTACACGAACTTCACCTCGCGGCGGACGACGATCTCGTTCTTGACGTTCTCGATCATCACCACCGCGCAGGAGCGGGCCTGTGGATGGCGCTCGTCGAGGCCGATCACGATCCGCGGGCCGTTGCTCGGGAACAGCGTGACAACGGCGTGCGTCCGGTCGAACGCGGGCGTCTGGTCGTAGATGTACGCGAAGACCAGCAGGCGTTTGATCTGTTCGCGGTGGTCGAGATTGACGTAGATCGTCTCTCCGGAGGCCGAGCCGAACCGGTCGTCGCCGCTGAGCTTGACGTACGGCGGCGCGTTGACGTCGCCGAGGAAGCCGCCGAGGGGCTGGACCACGCCCTTGGTGCCGTCCTGGAGCTCGTAGAGACAGCCGAGGTCGAGGTCGACGTTGACCATGGACTGGCTGTGCCCGACGACCTCCGGGGGCTTGAGCGCCTTCAGGGGGTGGCGCAGCAGGCTCTCCCGCTGGGGGCCGCCGAAGTCGGAGGTGCGCATCCGCCAGCTCAGATTGATCCGCAGATGGCCGGTGGCCGCCCCTTGCTTGGTCAGTGACACCTGAGCGTGCCGTTTGGTCAGCTCGATCGCGTTGGTGGACGCGTTGCCCGAGTCGAAGGCGCTCTCGCTGCCGCGCCGCAGTCCGTCCAGGAAACCCATTCCCGCCCCAAGTCCGCTTGTCGGCCCCCGCCCCGGCCGCCGGGCACTGCCTGTGCCGCGCACGGCCGACGGGGCGGCCCCGAGGAGTGGTCCTCGGTGGCCGCCCCGTCGAGAGCGTTCCTCACCCGGAGGGCTGTCACACCCCGGAGGAGACCTCAGTCTTCTCGTCCGCTTTTCCCTCCGCCGCCGCGAGCGCCCGGTTGCGGCGCACGGAGGACCAGAAGGAGGCGCCGATCAGGACGACGCCGACCAGGCCGGTGATGATCTCGTTGATCTCGTACTGGATCGTGACGAGCAGGATGATCGCCAGGGCGCCGATCGCGTAGTGCGCGCCGTGCTCCAGGTACACGTAGTCGTCCAGGGTGCCCTGGCGGACCAGGTAGACCGTGAGCGAACGGACGTACATGGCGCCGATGCCGAGGCCGAGCGCCATCAGGACGATGTCGTTGGTGATGGCGAAGGCACCGATCACACCGTCGAAGGAGAAGGACGCGTCCAGGACCTCCAGGTAGAGGAACATGAAGAACGCGGCTTTGCCGGCGAGGGCGACCGCCGAGCGTGGCTTGCCTTCGCGCTCGGCCTTCTCCTCCTCCTCGTGTTCGCGTTCCTCCTCCTCTTCGAGCTTGTCCTCGAAGTATCCGGAGAGGCCGCCCACGATCATGTAGGTGATCAGACCGGCGATACCGGAGAGCAGGACCGTGCTCGACTTGTCCACGTGCGCGCCGCCGTGCTGGTGGGCCTCGGTGGCGAAGGTGATGGCCGAGATCAGCAGGATGATGAGCGCGATGCAGACCGACAGCATGTCGATCCTGCCGAGCTTGGCCAGCGGGCGCTCCAGCCAGCCGAGCCACTTGATCTCCCGGTCCTCGAAGATGAAGTCCAGGAAGATCATGAGCAGGAACATGCCACCGAACGCGGCGATCGCCGGGTGGGCGTCGGTGACGAGCTCCTGGTAACGGTCCTTGTCGCTGAGCGCGAGGTCGACCGCCTCGATCGGACCGAGCTGTGCGCTGACGGCGACGATGACGACGGGGAAGACCAGCCGCATACCGAAGACGGCGATCAGAATGCCGATGGTGAGGAAGATCTTCTGCCAGAAGGCATTCATCTTCTTCAGGATGCCGGCGTTGACGACCGCGTTGTCGAAGGACAGCGAGATCTCGAGGATCGAGAGGATCGCCACGATTCCGAAGGCGGTCCACCCCCCGAAGAGGATCGCTGCGACCAGGCCGAGCGCGGTGACCGCGAACGACCAGCCGAAGGTTTTCAGAACCACTGGCTACCCCAGGTGTGTTAACGGGTCTCCCCCGCTGCCGTGATCGGCTTTACGAAACGTTGACTCCGAAGTCTAGAGCGATGCCCCGTAGCCCCGACGCGTACCCCTGTCCCACTGCACGGAACTTCCACTCCCCCTGATAGCGATAGAGCTCGCCGAAGATCATCGCGGTCTCGGTGGAGGCGTCCTCGCTCAGGTCGTAGCGGGCGAGTTCCTGGCCGTCCGCCTGGTTCACCACGCGGATGAAGGCGTTGCTGACCTGGCCGAACGTCTGGCCCCGCTCGTCGGCCAGGTGGATGGAGACCGGGAAGACGATCTTGTCGCACTGCTGCGGCACCTTGGGCAGGTCGACCAGCAGGGACTCGTCGTCGCCCTCGCCCTCACCGGTGAGGTTGTCCCCGGTGTGCTCCACCGAGCCGTCGGGGCTCTTGAGCTGGTTGTAGAAGATGAACCACTCGTCGCCCATGACCCGGCCGCCGGTGCACATCAGCGCGCTGGCGTCGAGGTCGAAGTCCGCTCCGGTGGTGGAGCGCGCGTCCCAGCCCAGACCGATCATCACCTGTGTGAGGTTGGGTGCGGCCTTGGACAGGGAGACGTTTCCCCCCTTGGCAAGCGTGACGCCCATGATGCTGGTCCCCCTCCGGTTGGTGTTCTTCAGGTGGTCCTGCACTCCCCCAGAGGGGGCGCCCCCGGACGCCGCACGTCAACCGTGCGGCGCCGGGCGGTGTGGCCGCGGTGGGCGGCCCGGGTCGGGCGTCGCCGCCCGCGTGGCCGTCTCAGACGTTCACGCCGAAGTCCTGCGCGATGCCGCGCAGGCCCGACGCGTAGCCCTGGCCGATGGCGCGGAACTTCCACTCCGCACCGTGCCGGTACAGCTCGCCGAAGACCATGGCCGTCTCGGTGGAGGCGTCCTCCGAGAGGTCGTAACGGGCGATCTCGGCGCCACCGGCCTGGTTGACGACGCGGATGAAGGCGTTGCGCACCTGGCCGAAGGACTGCTGGCGGTTCTCGGCGTCATAGATGGAGACCGGGAAGACGATCTTCTCTACGTCCGCCGGGACACCGGCCAGGTTGACCTTGATCTGCTCGTCGTCGCCCTCGCCCTCACCGGTGAGGTTGTCGCCGGTGTGTTCGACGGAGCCGTCCGGGCTCTTGAGGTTGTTGAAGAAGACGAAGTTGGCATCGCTGCCGACCTTGCCCGAGTTGTTCAGCAGCATGGCGCTGGCGTCCAGGTCGAAGTCGGTGCCGGTCGTCGTACGGACGTCCCACCCCAGTCCGATGATGACCGCGGTCAGGCCCGGCGCCTCCTTGCTCAGCGATACGTTGCCGCCCTTGCTGAGGCTGACTCCCACGAGTCCTCCATTGTGTTCAGGGGCGGGGTGCCCCGTAGTGCGTTGGATGTCGGATCAACGAGTAGATCCTAGTGAGGGGTTCCCGGAGCTCGCAGGCCCTGGAAACGAACAATCACAGGGCGTCGAGCGCCTTGACGTACTCGTTGAGGTCACGGGCGTCCGGCAGACCGTTGACGACGGTCCAGCGCACGACGCCCTCCTTGTCGATGACGAAGGTCCCGCGCACGGCACATCCCTTGTCCTCGTCGAAGACGCCGTAGGCGCGGGAGACGTTGCCGTGCGGCCAGAAGTCGCTGAGCAGCGGGTACTCCAGACGCTCCTGCTCACCGAAGACGCGCAGGGTGTGGATGGAGTCGTTGGACACCGCCAGCACCTCGGTGTCGCGGTCGGAGAACCGCGGCAGCTGGTCGCGGACCTCGCACAGCTCGCCCGTGCACACGCCGGTGAAGGCGAACGGGTAGAAGAGCAGCACCACGTTCTTGCGGCCGCGGTAGTCGGAGAGCCGCACGGTGGCGCCGTGGTTGTCCATGAGTTCGAAGTCCGGGGCCTTGTCGCCTGCCTGGATCGCCATCGTCGTGTTCATCCCTTCGGGTTGGTTCGCTCCGACCACCCTATGCAGGGAGCACGACAGGCCGACGAACGGGCCGACGCCTGGGGGCTGCCGACCCGTCCGGGGTGATTCACCGCTTGGACTTGGCCGCCTTCGGGGTCGCCAGCCGGCTGCCGCTCCAGTCCTTGCCGACGCTGACGCTCTTGGACGCCGTCAGACCCGCCGTGGTGGCGGCCTCCGAGATGTCGCTCGGCTCGACGTAGCCCGAACGGCCGGTCTTCGGCGTGAGGAGCAGGATCGCGCCACCCTCTTCGATGTACGTGCCGGCATCCACCAGCGCATCCGTCAGGTCGCCGTCGTCGTCGCGGAACCACAGCACAACGGCGTCAGCCACGTCGTCGTAGTCCTCGTCGACCAGGTCACTCTCGATGACGCCCTCGATGGCCTCGCGGAGCTCCTGGTCGACGTCGTCGTCGTAGCCGATCTCCTGGACCACCTGCCCGGGCTGGAACCCCAGCCTGGCGGCAGGGTTCGTCCGCTCCTCCGCGTGGTCCGCGGTCGCGCTCACGGGTTGCCTCCTGATCATGTCTTGGGAAATAACTCAGCCACGCGCGTGCGCGAAGCATTGGCCGTAGTCCACACGGGCGGGACCGATCGCGCAAGTACCCGGCCGTGCTGACCGCCGAAACGGTGACGATCCTGGCCGGGTCACCGCAACTCCAGGCACACCATCATGGCCCGCAGTGACGCACACCACACCTTTGTGCCCCGTTTGACCCTTTGAGAACCGTCCATGTGTACGAAGACTCGAATGGTCGAGCCCTGTGCACACCGTACTGGTCGCGCCCGCGGATTACCTCCCGGTAGAGATGACGTCGGCGGCCCCGAGGTGGACCATGGGGAGCGGCGCAAACCGGGCCGTAGCAGCGACACGGCGGCCCTTTCACGGCCCTCTGACAGGTAAGGAACAGCGTGGCTTCCGCATCCGATCGCAACCCGATCATCATTGGCGGCCTTCCGAGTCAGGTTCCTGACTTCGATCCCGAGGAAACGCAGGAGTGGCTCGAGTCCCTCGACGCCGTGGTCGACGAGCGCGGCCGGGAGCGGGCCCGCTATCTGATGCTGCGACTGATCGAACGGGCCCGCGCCAAGCGCGTGGCCGTCCCCGAGATGCGCAGCACGGACTACGTCAACACGATCCCGACCCGGGCCGAGCCGTTCTTCCCGGGCAACGAGGAGATCGAACGCAAGATCCTCAACGCGACCCGCTGGAACGCCGCCGTGATGGTCTCGCGCGCGCAGCGGCCGGGCATCGGGGTCGGCGGCCACATCGCCACCTTCGCGTCGTCCGCGTCGCTGTACGACGTGGGGTTCAACCACTTCTTCCGCGGCAAGGACGAGGGCGACGGCGGCGACCAGGTCTTCTTCCAGGGCCACGCCTCGCCCGGCATCTACGCCCGCGCGTATCTGCTGGACCGGCTGAGCGAGCAGCACCTGGACGGGTTCCGGCAGGAGAAGTCCAAGGCGCCGTACGCGCTGTCGTCGTACCCTCACCCGCGGCTGATGCCGGACTTCTGGGAGTTCCCGACCGTGTCGATGGGGCTGGGCCCGATCGGCGCGATCTACCAGGCCCGGATGAACCGCTACATGCAGGCGCGCGGCATCGCCAACACGTCGAAGTCGCACGTGTGGGCGTTCCTCGGCGACGGCGAGATGGACGAGCCGGAGTCGCTGGGCCAGCTGACCCTCGCCGCGCGCGAGGCGCTGGACAACCTCACCTTCGTGGTCAACTGCAACCTGCAGCGGCTCGACGGGCCGGTGCGCGGCAACGGCAAGATCATCCAGGAGCTGGAGTCGGTCTTCCGGGGCGCCGGCTGGAACGTGATCAAGCTGGTGTGGGACCGCACCTGGGACCCGCTCCTCGCCCAGGACCGCGACGGTGTGCTGGTCAACAAGATGAACACCACGCCGGACGGGCAGTTCCAGACGTACGCCACCGAGTCCGGCGCGTACATCCGCGAGCACTTCTTCGGCGACGACCACCGGCTGCGCGCGATGGTCGAGCACATGACCGACGACCAGATCCTGCACCTGGGGCGCGGCGGTCACGACCACCGCAAGATCTACGCGGCGTACAAGGCGGCCCTCGAGCACAAGGGCCAGCCGACGGTGATCCTCGCCAAGACGATCAAGGGTTGGACGCTGGGTCCGAACTTCGAGGGCCGCAACGCCACGCACCAGATGAAGAAGCTGACGGTCGACGACCTGAAGCACTTCCGGGACCGGCTGCATCTGCCGATCCCCGACAAGGACCTCGAGTCCGGTCTGCCGCCCTACTACCACCCGGGCCCGGACACGGAGGAGATGCAGTACATGCACGACCGCCGCAGGTCCCTGGGCGGTTATGTGCCGACCCGGGTGGTGCGGTCGAAGCCGCTGCGGCTGCCCGAGGACAAGACGTACGCGACCGTGAAGAAGGGCTCCGGTCAGCAGTCCATCGCGACCACCATGGCCTTCGTCCGGCTGCTGAAGGACCTCATGCGGGACAAGGAGATCGGCAGGCGGTTCGTGCTGATCGCGCCGGACGAGTACCGCACGTTCGGCATGGACTCGTTCTTCCCGAGCGCGAAGATCTACAACCCGCTCGGACAGAAGTACGAGTCGGTGGACCGGGATCTGCTGCTCGCCTACAAGGAGGCGCCCAACGGGCAGATGCTCCACGACGGCATCTCCGAGGCCGGCTGCACGGCCTCGCTGATCGCCGCCGGATCGGCGTACGCCACGCACGGCGAGCCGCTCATCCCGGTGTACGTCTTCTACTCGATGTTCGGTTTCCAGCGCACCGGTGACCAGTTCTGGCAGATGGCCGACCAGATGGCCCGCGGTTTTGTCCTCGGTGCCACCGCGGGGCGTACGACGCTGACCGGTGAGGGGCTCCAGCACGCGGACGGCCACTCGCAGCTGCTGGCGTCCACGAACCCGGCCTGTGTCGCGTACGACCCTGCCTTCGCCTACGAGATCGCGCACATCGTGCAGGACGGGCTGCGCCGGATGTACGGCGGGGACGAGGAGCATCCGCACGGCGAGGACGTCTTCTACTACCTCACCGTGTACAACGAGCCGATCCAGCACCCCGCGGAACCCGAGAACGTGGACGCGGAGGGCATCGTCAAGGGCCTCTACCGCTTCAGCGAGGGCACGACGGGTTCGCTCCCGGCGCAGATCCTGGCGTCCGGGGTCGCGGTGCCGTGGGCGATCGAGGCGCAGCGGATCCTCGCCGAGGAGTGGAACGTCAGGGCGGACGTCTGGTCGGCGACCTCCTGGAACGAACTGCGGCGCGAGGCGGTGGACTGCGAGCGGCACAA
This sequence comes from Streptomyces sp. NPDC052079, assembly GCF_040680275.1. NCBI lineage: Bacteria > Bacillati > Actinomycetota > Actinomycetes > Kitasatosporales > Streptomycetaceae > Streptomyces > Streptomyces sp. NPDC052079. Next base: position 45,848 of record NZ_JBFAWL010000009.1, on the reverse strand, counting down.
CCTGCTGCACCCGGAGGAGGAGCAGCGGACGCCGTATGTGACGCGGAAGCTGGCGGCGGCGCAGGGGCCGGTGGTGGCGGTGTCCGACTGGATGCGGTCGGTGCCGGATCAGATCGCGCGGTGGGTGCCGGGGACGTATCAGTCGCTGGGCGCGGACGGGTTCGGCTTCGCGGATACGCGGGGGGCGGCTCGGCGGTTCTTCCATATCGACGCGGAGTCGATTGTGGTGGCGGTGCTGACGGAACTCGCCCGCGAGGGGCACATTGACCGTTCGGTGCTGAAGCAGGCGATTGATCGGTATCAGCTGCTGGATGTCGCGGCGGCGGATCCGGGGGTCGTGGGGGGCGACGCGTAACGCCTGCGGCGGGCGCGGGGGGTTTTGCCGGGGCTGGTGGGCGACTGCCGGTGTGTCGACTGCGGGTGCGTCGGGGCTGGTCGCGCAGTTCCCCGCGCCCCTGGGTGGGCTGTTCGGCCGTCCGGCCCAGAGTGCGCGGAGTGCCCGGAGTGCCGGGGGCGTCAGCGTGTGCCGCGTGGGGTGGTGGGGCGGCTGCGGGTGCGTTGGGGTTGCTCGCGCAGTTCCCCGCGCCCCTGGGTGGGTTGTCCGGGCGTCCGGCTCGGAGTGCCCGGAGTGCCCGGGGCGCCGGGGGCGTGAGAGTGTGCCGCGTGGGGTGGTGGGGCGGCTGCGGGTGTGTGGTGGTTGCTCGCGCAGTTCCCCGCGCCCCTGGGTGGGTTGTCCGGCCGCACACCTGCAGGCGCCGGGAGTCGTCCCGCCAGCCCCGGTGTGGCACTTTCCTCCGGGAGCGGTGGGTGGCAGGGGTGAGGGGGCCTTCGGCTGGTTGTCGGAGGCCCCCTCTGTGGGGTGGTGCTGGGCGGTGGGTTACCACATGCCGTAGCCCGCGCCGGTTGCTCCGGATAGGAGGAGTAGGGCCAGGAGCGTGTCTATGGCGCCCAGGATGAGGGCTACCAGGGCCGGTGCTGAGCGGGAGCCCGCCCAGCTGCGGCCCATGGCGAGCCACCCGCAGATCATCGCCACCGGGCCGAGGACGATCCCCAGTACGAAGAAGCCCGCGACCGCGCAGATGGCTCCGATGATCCCGAGTGTCGCGCGATCCGGCCCGGACCGTGACCACGTCCGGCCACGTGTGCGGGGGTGCCTGCGCGTTCCGTGTCCGAAGCTCGCCATCATCAACTCCCTGAAGGGTTGGTTGACATGGCGGGTACCCCCGTATCCGCGGTGAATTCACGCCCCGCGCACGGCGGGTGGGCCACCGCATGCGCGCTGCCCCCCTCCAGCAGCGCGCCGCAGCCGGCATCCTCCATGCCCTGCGGAGGACCTGACCCACTGTGACCTGCAGCGCCCGGCGAGGGGCGGGATCACCGCATCGGTTCACCCTGATGAGCGAAACCGACGTACGACGGACCGTCAGATGTGGCCGACGCCCGCGCCGGCCTCCGCGTTCTCACCGCGCTTGGTGAGGAACGCGACCAGCACGGCCACCGCGGCGACTCCGGCGGCGACCAGGGACGCCAGGCTCATGCCGGAGAGGAACGTGTCGTGGGCGACGTCGGTGATCTTCGCGGCGATCTGGGCCGGGGTGCCCTCGGGCACCGGAGCGACGCCCTTCTGGACGGCCTCCTCCGCCAGTTCCAGCTGCTCCGGGGAGAGCGGCGGCAGGCCCGCGTCCGCCCAGTTGGCCGGGAGGTCACTGTCGACCTTGGAGGCCATGACGGCACCCAGCACCGCCGTGCCCAGGCTGCCGCCGATCTGCATCGCGGACTGCTGGAGACCACCGGCGACACCGGACAGGTCCAGCGGCGCGTTGCCCACGATGACCTCGGTGGCACCGACCATGACGGGGGCGAGGCCGAGGCCCAGCAGGGCGAACCACAGCGACATCACGGCGCTGCCGGTGCCCTTGTCCAGCGTCGACATGCCGTACATGGCGAGGGCGGTGAGGACCATGCCGCCGGCCAACGGGATGCGCGGACCGGCCTTGGTGATCATCACACCGGCGAGCGGTGAGCCGACGATCATCATGCCGGTGAGCGGCAGCAGGTGGAGGCCCGCCTCGACCGGGCTCAGACCGTGCACGCTCTGCAGGTAGAACGTGACGAAGAACAGGCCTCCCATGAAGGCGATGGCCATCAGGACCATCAGCACGACTCCCGCCGACAACGGGACCGAACGGAACAGCCCGAGCGGAATCAGCGGCTCCTTGACCTTCGTCTCCCAGAAGGCGAAGCCCGCGAAGAGGACCAGCGAGCCGGCGATGAACGACCAGGTCCGGACGTCGCCCCAGCCCCACTCGGGAGCCTTGATCACAGCCCAGACGAGGCAGAACATCGCGGCGGACAGCAGCGCGATGCCCAGCAGGTCGAACGAGCGCGGCGCGTTCTCCGCGCGGTGGTCGAGCAGGATCCACACGCCGAGCGCGACGGCGAGGATGCCGACCGGCACGTTGATGAAGAACACCGACTGCCAGTTGACGTGCTCGACGAGCACACCGCCGAGGATCGGGCCGCCCGCGGTGGAGGCACCGATGACCATGCCCCAGATGCCGATCGCCATGTTGAGCTTCTCGGCCGGGAACGTGGCCCGCAGCAGGCCGAGCGCGGCCGGCATGAGCAGGGCGCCGAACAGGCCCTGGAAGACACGGAAGACGACGACCATCGTGATGCCGTCGGACAGTCCGATGGCGGCCGAGGAGGCGGCGAAGCCCGCCACGCCTATGAGGAAGGTCTGGCGGTGGCCGAAGCGGTCACCGAGCTTGCCGGCGGTGACCAGGGAGACGGCCAGGGCCAGGAAGTAGGCGTTGGTGATCCACTGGAGATCGGACCAACTCGCGTCCAGGTCGTCACCGATGGCCGGGTTCGCGATGGCCACGATGGTGCCGTCCAGGGCCACCATCATGACCCCCACGGCGACGGTCACGAGGGTGAACCAGGGGTGTCCGCGCAGCCCCTTGCCCGGCGTCGCGCCCGAGGTGCCGGCCGGCGGCCCGTCGCCCGGCCCCGCCTTGTCGATGGTCTGACTAGTCATGCGTTGAGGCTAATGTCAGCCACTGACAGTTGACAAACCAAATCACTAGTCGGTAACTGACACGACACCCCCGTATAGCCTGAACCGGCCAGACGCGGTTCGAGGAGGAGCACATGGAGACGGCCGGGACCGCCGTGGGCGCGCTGTCGCGGCCGGGCCTGCGGGAGCGCAAGAAGCAGCGCACCCGGGACGCGCTGGTCAGGGCCGCGCTGGAGCTGATCGCCACGCGCGGGTACGAGGGGACGACCGTCGACGACATCGCCGCGGCCGTCGACGTCTCGCAGCGCACCTTCTTCCGCTACTTCGCCAGCAAGGAGGACGTGGCCTTCTTCGTCCCCCGGCTGGCGGAGACGCACGTCGTCGACGCGGTGCGCGCCCGCCCGCCCGGCGAGGCGCCGCTGGACGTGCTGCGCCGGGCCGTGCTCGACAGCTGGGACAGCATCAACGAGGCCGTGGAGCAGCTGGTCCCGCTGGAACTGCACATGCGGGTCTACCGGGTCATCGAGTCGACGCCCGCCCTGCTCGCCGCCCATCTGCGCCGCGCGACCGAACTGGAGGAGGAACTGGCGCGGATCATCGCCGAGCGCGAAGGGATCGACGTCGACGCCGATCCCCGGCCGCGCGTCCTGGTGGCCGCGTTCGGCGGCGTGGTCCGCGTGGCGGAGCGGCGCTGGTCCGCCGGTGACGACCTCAGCGTCGCGGCCATGCGGGAGCTGATGACGACCTGCCTGGACCATGTGGGCCCGGCCCTGGCGGGGAACTGGCGTACGAAGTGATCCCCGAAGCGGCTCGCCGAAACGTGATACCGGTCACTTGATTCCCGCGAGACACTCTCGTTCTCCTAGTGTGTCCTAGCAGTGACTTCCTTCGACACCTCCCCGCAGCTCAACGTCTGGCGTGCGCTGCTCGCGCTCGCCGTCGTTTTCGTGATGCTGGCGACCACCGGCTGGACGGTGTCGCGCCACGACCGCGACCCCGCCCCGCTCCAGGCATCGCTCAGCGCATGGGAGGAGGGCCGCGTAGCCGGTCACCGGCTCCCGGACCCCCAGTCGGCGCCCCCGCGGCTGGCCGGTTTCTTCGCCTCCCTCACCGAGGCACAGCGCGCCGATCTCGCGCACCGCTATCCGCTGGCGGTCGGCAACATGAACGGCGCGCCCGTCGAGCTGCGCTACCACGCCAACCGCATCGCGCTGGATCAGGCCCGCAAGGTCGAGCTCAAACGGGTGCACGACGACCGGCTCACCCCCTCCGGCCAGCAGTACGCCGCCCGCAGGCTGGACCGCTTCGAGGCGCTGATGAGCCCCGGCCGGCACATCCTCGCCTTCGATCCGACGGGCCCGGGCCGGGTCGCCGAGGTCTTCGGCGATCTGCGGGACGCCGAGCGGGTCTCGGTGATCGTGCCGGGTGCCGACACCGAGCTGCTCACCTTCCAGCGCACGCACCGCACGCACTCGGCCCCCGTCGGCATGGCGAAGTCCCTGTACGCGGCCGAACGCGACGCCGATCCCGCCACCCGTACCGCCGTGATCGCCTGGGCGGACTACACCGCCCCCAGCGGGCTCGGCATGGACGCGGCCACGGCGATGCGCGCCGAGGACGGCGCCCAGCGGCTGGACGCGCTGGTGCGCGCACTGCCCGGGACGGCACCGGTCTCGCTGTTCTGCCACAGCTACGGCTCCGTGGTCTGCGGGATCGCCGCGCCGTCGCTGCCGGACCGGGTGGCCGACATCGCGGTGGCCGGCAGCCCCGGCATGCGGGTCGAGAAGGCCTCCCAACTGCACACGAGCGCGCGGGTGTGGGCGATGCGCGACGCCGACGACTGGATCCAGGACGTGCCGTACCTGGAGCTCGGCGGACTCGGCCACGGGGCAGACCCGGTGGCCGACGGCTTCGGGGCGCGGGTGCTGTCGGCGCGGGAGGCGAAGGGTCACGCCGGGTACTTCGTGCCGGGCACGGACAGTCTGCGGAACTTCGCCGAGATCGGCGTTGGCGCGTACCGCGCGGTGTCCTGTGCCGGAGAAGGCGACGTCTGCCGGGCGGGTTTGTCCGGTACGGCCACTACCGGACGCGCGTAGAGGCGGAGATACTGCGGTATGCGCGGGGAGGGGACGGAGAAGCTCGTGCCGCATACGATGAGCCGCATGGGTGACGTACTGGCCGGATTTCATGCCGCCTGGGAGTTCGAGTCCGACTCCGTGCTCATCCGTTACGAACGGGGGATTCGAACACCCAAGCTGTTTCAGGCACTCGGGGAGCGCCGAGTGCCGCTGGAGGCGATCGAAGGGGTGACCCTCGCGCCGGGGAAGCGCGGCACGGTGGTGCTGCGTGCCGAGCTCCGGCCCGGCGCGGATCCGCTGATGGAGGCGGCCGCCGGGCAGTTGAAGGAGAGCAGCGACCCCTACCGCCTGGTGCTGCCCGCCGAGCGCGAGACGCTCGCCGAGTACTACGCCGACGAACTGCGCGGCCGGCTCACCGAGTCCGGCCCCGCCGAACGCCATCTGGTGGCCGCGCCCAAGGTGCCGCTGCAGTTCAAGGCGTACGACGCGAAGGCCGCGTTCGACGGTACGGCGGTGTCCTTCCGTTGGTTCTGGACGGGCGCGTCGTCGGCCAAGTGGAAGGCCGGGGACCAGCGGTTCGCCGTCGGTGAACTGAGCGGGGTGGAGTGGCGGTCGCCCGAGGTGTTCGAAGGGCATCTGCGGCTGTTGCGGCGGGACACGGTGGCTCCGCCGGCACAGGCCGACCAGGATCCGGCGGCGGTGGTGTTCGGGCTGGGGTACGGACCCGTGCACGAGTCACTGCCGTTCGCGGCGGCCGTGCTGGCGGCGGTGCGCAGCTGTGCGCCGGTGCCGGCGATACCCACGGCGCGTGCGCGCCGTGACCCGGCGGATATCGCCGAGCGGATCCGGCACTTGGGGGAGCTTCATCAGGCGGGGCTGGTGACGGACGAGGAGTTCTCCTCCAAGAAGGCGGAGTTGCTGGCGGAGCTTTAACGGGGTTCTGCTACTCCCGGCCTGCGGACGTGAACGCCATGTCCGGATAGCGGGGGCCCGCCACCTGCGCGGCGATGGGGTCGAGGAGTGCGAGCTCCTGTCCCGTCAGGGTGATGTGGGCCGCCGACGTGTTCTCCTCCACGCGGCCCGGCTTGCGGGTGCCCGGGATGGGGACCACCTGGAGGCCGTGGACGGCCGTCTGCTGGTGGACCCAGGCCAGGGCGATCTGGCCGGGCGTGGCGTCGTGGGCCTCGGCCACCGTGCGGAGGGGGTCCAGCAGGGCGGCGTTGGCCGCCGCGTTGTCGCCGGTGAAGCGGGGCATCCGGCGGCGGAAGTCGTCGGACGTCAGATCCTGGTCGGCGTCGGCGAAGGAGCCGGTGAGGAAGCCCCGGCCGAGCGGGGAGTACGGGACGAGGGTCACGCCCAGTTCGTGTGCGGCCGGTACGACCTTCGCCTCGATGTCCCGGCTGAACAGCGACCATTCCGACTGCACGGCGGCGATCGGGTGCACCCCGTGGGCGGCGCGCAGTTCGTCGGCCGTGACCTCGCTCAGGCCCAGCTGCTTGACCTTGCCCTCGCGCACCAGTTCCGCCATGACACCGACGGTCTCCTCGATCGGCACGTTCAGATCGCGCCGGTGCATGTAGTAGAGGTCGATGACATCGACGTCCAGGCGCTTCAGGCTCGCCTCGACACAGCGGCGGATGTACGGCGGGTCGTTGCGGATGATCCGCCGGGTCGGGTCGTCCGGCGGGATGGACAGGGCGAACTTGGTGGCGATGACCACCTCGTCCCGGTGGGCCTTGAAGAACGGGGCCAGGAACCGCTCGTTGTCGCCCGCGCCGTACGAGTCCGCCGTGTCGTAGAGCGTGACGCCCAGTTCGAGGGCGCGCTCCAGGGTCGCCCGGGAGGCCTCCGCGTCCACCGGGCCGTACGCGAAGCTCATGCCCATGCAGCCAAGGCCCTGTACGCCCACCTCGGGGCCGCCGTCGCCCAGTGCCGCCGTGCCGATCCTGTCGTTCGTCATCGTGTCCTCTCGGACGCCGGGGCCCGCCCAGCGTCCCCGTAGAAGCTGATCTTGCGGTCGAGCACGGCGAGCGTGCCCTGGAGCTCGGCGATCCGGGACAGCACGTCCTCGCGGGTCTCCTTGAGCAGCTCGAAGCGCTCGGCGTACGTGTGGTCGCCCGCGCGGACCAGTTCCGCGTACCGCACCATGTCCGCGACCGGCATTCCGGTCAGGCGGAGCTTGCCGACGAGGGCGAGCCAGTCGAGGTCGCGGTTGGTGTAGCGACGCTGCCCGGTGTGCGAACGGTCGATGTGCGGCATCAGTCCGATGCGCTCGTACCAGCGCAGGGTGTGCGCCGTCAGCCCGGTGAGGGCGGCGACCTCGCTGATCGTGTACCTGTCCGCGCCGTCCGGCCGCCGGTTCCCCTGCGGGGGCCCGGCGCAGATGTCGGCACTGGTGTCCGTGGTCTGCGTCACCGTCATGGCCCCACGCTAGAACGCTGGAGTGCACTCCAGGCAAGCGGCGCAGGCGGGAAACCGGCCGGGGCGGGGCCCCCGGGACAGTGCCCGTGCCGCGACGCTTAGGCTCGACGGCATGTCGCTGAAGAGCCTCGCGCTGATCGAGAACTGGCCGGTTCCCACCGCCGCGGCGGGTGTGGTACGGGCGGACGGCACCGTCCTGGGCACCCACGGACCGGCGACCCACCGCTTCCCGCTGGCCTCGGTCACCAAGCCGCTCGCCGCGTACGCCGTGCTGGTGGCGTACGAGGAGGGCGCGATCGAGCTGGACGAACCGGCGGGCCCGGAGGGCTCCACGGTCCGGCACCTGCTCGCGCACACCTCGGGGCTGGCGTTCGACGAGCACCGGGTGACCTCGGCGCCCGGGGAGCGGCGGCTGTACTCCAACGCCGGCTTCGAGCAGCTCGGCGACCACGTCGCGAAGGCGACGGAGATCCCGTTCGCGGAGTATCTGCGGCAGGCGGTGCTGGAGCCGCTGGGGATGACGGCGACCTCGCTGGACGGCTCCCCTGCCAAGGACGGCGTGTCCTCGGTCGACGACCTGCTGCGGTTCGCCGCCGAGGTGCAGGCCCCGCGGCTGCTGGACCCGCGCACGGTCGCGGAGGCGATAACCGTGCAGTACCCGGGGACCAAGGGCGTACTGCCGGGCTACGGCCACCAGAACCCCAACGACTGGGGCCTCGGCTTCGAGATCCGCGACGCCAAGTCCCCGCACTGGACGGGCACCTCATCCTCCCCGCGCACCGTCGGCCACTTCGGCCAGTCGGGCACGTTCCTGTGGATCGACCCGGACGCGGGCGCGGCATGCGCCGCCCTCACCGACCGCCCCTTCGGCCCCTGGGCAACCGAGGCGTGGCCACCGTTCACGGACGCGGTACTGGCGGAGCTGCGCGGCTGACCCCGCTCCCCGGACGCTTCCCGCCGGGTCCGGGTCACGGGGTCACGCGTCCCGCATCTCCCACAGCAGCAGTTCCGCCGGTGTGTTCATGGCCACTGCCTCGATGTCCTTGGCGTTCGTGATGCGGGCCGCGTCGCCCGGGGAGAGGGGCTCGCCGTTCAGGGTTACCTCGCCGCGTACGACGTGGGCGTAGACGTATGCCGCGTCCGGTACCGCCGTGCGCTCCCCCGGGGACAGGCGGCGGACGTGGAGCATCGCGCCGGCCTCGGGGAGGGCGTACGGGGTGGAGTCGGCGATGCCGCGGACGACCTCGTAGAAGGGGTCGCCGCCGGGTTCGAGGGGGGCCAGCCACATCTGGAGGAAGGTGAGGGAAGCCGGGCCGGCGTTGCGCTCCACGTGGCGGACGCCGGACGCGGCGCTCAGGCGCTGGACGTCGCCGGGGCGGATCACCGTCTCGTGGCCCGTGGAGTCACGGTGGGTCAGCTCGCCCTCCACCACCCATGTGACGATCTCGGTGTGGCTGTGCGGATGCTCGTCGAAGCCCGCGCCGGGGGCGAGGCGCTCCTCGTTGCAGGCGATCACCGCCCCGAAGCGGAGGTTGCCGGGATCGTAGTGGGGGCCGAAGGAGAAGGCGTGGCGGGTCTCGATTCCGGCCGCCGGATCACCGCCCTGATAGCGCTCGCGAGCGCGCCGTACGTCCATCACATGGACCACGGTAGGCCCTGGGGCACGCCCTCCCGTCCGGATAAGGCAGTCTTGTCCCCGTGCCCGAACCCGAAACCAGCACCAACGAAGCCTCCGCACGCCCCGCCCATCCGCATGACGCGACGCTGAAGCGGCTGGAGCGGTCGTCCGGCAGCCTCGCCGCGCAGGCGATCGCGCGGATGGACGAGACGCTGCCCTGGTACCGGGCCATGCCCCCGGAGAACCGTTCCTGGATCGGCCTGGTCGCCCAGGCGGGCATCGCCGCCTTCACCGAGTGGTTCCGGCGTCCCGACGCCCCGCAGGCCATTTCCACCGACGTCTTCGGCACCGCGCCGCGTGAACTGACCCGGGCGATCACGCTGCGGCAGACCGTGGAGATGGTGCGCACCACCATCGAGGTGATGGAGTCCGCCATCGACGAGGTGGCGGCGCCCGGCGACGAGAACGTGCTGCGTGAGGCGCTGCTGGTGTACGCGCGGGAGATCGCCTTCGCCACGGCCCAGGTGTACGCGCAGGCCGCCGAGGCACGGGGTGCCTGGGACGCGCGGCTGGAGTCCCTGGTGGTGAACGCCGTGCTCAGCGGTGAGGCCGATGAGGGGGCCGTGTCGCGGGCCGCCGCGCTGGGGTGGAACTCGCCCGAGCATGTGTGCGTGGTGCTGGGAACCGCCCCCGACGGTGACTCGGAACTCACCGTGGAGGCGATCCGGCGGGCGGCCCGGCACGCCAAGCTTCAGGTGCTGACCGGGGTGCTGGGGGACCGGCTCGTGGTGATCGCGGGCGGCAGCGACAATCCGCTGGGAGTCGCGAAGTCGCTGATCGGACCGTATGCGGCGGGGCCGGTGGTGGCCGGTCCGGTGGTGCCGGACCTGCTGGCCGCGACCCGGTCCGCGCAGGCCGCCGCCGCGGGCCTCAAGGCGTGTTCCGCATGGCAGGACGCCCCCCGCCCGGTACTGGCGGACGATCTGCTCCCGGAGCGGGCGATCGCCGGAGACCCGTCCGCGCGCGAGCAGTTGGTGGAGGAGATCTACAGACCGCTGGAGGAGGCCGGGGCCGCGCTGCTGGAGACGCTCAGTGTGTATCTGGAACAGGCGAGCAGCCTCGAGGGCGCGGCACGCATGCTGTTCGTGCATCCCAACACCGTTCGTTACCGGCTTCGACGTGTGACAGACGTCACCGGATGGTCACCCTCCGATGTACGCTCTGCCTTCACGCTGCGGATCGCGCTGATCCTGGGGCGTCTGGTCGATGGCGATCTCCAGCTCTAACCTTTTGTCGAGGCCCCACAAAACCCCCCTCCGTTCTTCGTCCTTGTCCTCACGGGCGGCCGTGGCCGTCCCCAAGAGAGAGTGTGAGAGTGCTCGTACTCGTCGCTCCCGGCCAGGGCGCCCAGACGCCCGGCTTCCTGACTGAATGGCTCGAACTCCCCGGTGCCGCGGACCGCGTCGCCGCGTGGTCCGACGTCATCGGACTCGACCTCGTCCACTACGGCACCAAGGCCGACGCGGACGCGATCCGTGACACGGCCGTGGCCCAGCCGCTGCTGGTCGCGGCCGGGCTGCTGTCCGCCTCGGCACTCGGTGCCCCGACGGATGTCGCGCCCGGGGCGGTCGCCGGTCACAGCGTCGGCGAGATCACCGCCGCCGCCTTCGCGGGCGTCCTCGACGACACCGCCGCCCTGTCCCTGGTCCGCAAGCGGGGTCTGGCCATGGCCGACGCCGCCGCGATCACGGAGACCGGCATGGCGGCGCTGCTCGGCGGCGACCCCGAGACGACCGTGGCGCACCTGGAGAAGCTGGGCCTGACCCCGGCGAACATCAACGGCGCGGGCCAGATCGTCGCGGCCGGCACCAAGGAGCAGCTCGCCGCGCTGGAGGGGGACAAGCCCGAGGGCGTACGCCGGGTGGTCATGCTCCAGGTCGCCGGTGCCTTCCACACCCACCACATGGGCCCGGCGGTCGACACGCTGGCGACGGCCGCCGAGGCGCTGACGCCCGGCGACCCCAAGGTCACCTATGTGTCGAACAAGGACGGCCAGGCCGTCGCCTCCGGAGCCGAGGTGCTGCAGCGCCTGGTCGGCCAGGTGGCCAACCCGGTCCGCTGGGACCTGTGCATGGAGACCTTCAAGGAGCTCGGCGTCACCGCCCTGCTCGAGGTCTGCCCCGGCGGCACCCTGACCGGCCTCGCCAAGCGCGCCCTGCCCGGCGTCAGGACGCTGGCCCTGAAGACCCCCGCCGACCTCGACGCGGCCCGCGAGCTCATCGCCGAGCACGCCGCCTGACCGCCCTAAGGAGCCGACCCGCATGGCGAAGATCAAGCCCAGCAAGGGCGCCCCGTACGCGCGCATCCTCGGCGTGGGCGGCTACCGGCCCACCCGGATCGTGCCGAACGAGGTGATCCTGGAGACGATCGACTCGTCCGACGAGTGGATCCGTTCCCGCTCCGGCATCGAGACCCGGCACTGGGCCTCGCCCGAGGAGACGGTCGCGGCGATGTCCGTCGAGGCGTCCGGCAAGGCGATCGCGGACGCCGGGATCGACGCCTCGCAGATCGGCGCCGTCGTCGTCTCGACGGTCTCGCACTTCAGCCAGACCCCCGCCGTCGCTACGGAGATCGCCGACAAGCTGGGCACGGACAAGGCCGCCGCCTTCGACATCTCGGCCGGCTGCGCGGGCTTCGGCTACGGGCTCACGCTGGCCAAGGGCATGGTGGTCGAGGGGTCGGCGGAGTACGTCCTGGTCATCGGCGTGGAGCGGCTGAGCGACCTGACCGACCTGGAGGACCGGGCCACCGCCTTCCTGTTCGGTGACGGCGCGGGCGCGGTGGTCGTCGGCCCGTCCCAGGAACCCGCGATCGGCCCGACCGTGTGGGGCTCGGAGGGCGACAAGTCCGAGACCATCAAGCAGACGGTGCCGTGGACGGACTACCGCGACGGGACCGTCGAGAAGTTCCCCGCGATCACGCAGGAGGGCCAGGCGGTGTTCCGCTGGGCCGTGTTCGAGATGGCGAAGGTCGCCCAGCAGGCGCTGGACGCGGCCGGGATCACCGCGGACGACCTGGACGTCTTCATCCCGCACCAGGCCAACGTGCGGATCATCGACTCGATGGTGAAGACCCTGAAACTGCCGGAGCACGTCATGGTCGCCCGTGACATCCGCACCACCGGCAACACCTCGGCCGCCTCGATCCCGCTCGCGATGGAGCGGCTCCTGGCGACCGGCGAGGCGAAGAGCGGCGACACCGCGCTCGTCATCGGCTTCGGGGCGGGTCTGGTTTACGCCGCAACGGTCGTTACCCTCCCCTAGGCACTCCGTGCCGGATGATCGGATCCGGCACGGGCACCGCAGAACCCGCCGCCCCCGCGGCACGCATCACAACCGCTGGAATCACAACGAAGGAGCGCCACCATGGCCGCCACTCAGGAAGAGATCGTCGACGGTCTCGCGGAGATCGTGAACGAGATCGCCGGCATCCCGGTTGAGGACGTCCAGCTGGACAAGTCCTTCACAGACGACCTGGACGTCGACTCGCTGTCCATGGTCGAGGTCGTCGTCGCCGCCGAAGAGCGCTTCGACGTCAAGATCCCCGACGACGACGTCAAGAACCTCAAGACGGTCGGCGACGCGACCGAGTACATCCTCAAGCACCAGGCCTGAGCCCTGCCGGGCCTTCCGTCCGTACGGGAGGCCCGGGGGCCGGGCACCCCGGCCCCGCCACCCGGCGGTGGCGCCGTACGAATCCTCGTAGATCCGTTGGAGAGAGCATTCCGATGAGCCCGACCAATCGCACCGTGGTCGTCACCGGTATCGGCGCAACCACACCGCTGGGTGGCGACGCGGCCTCTACCTGGGAGGGACTGGTCGCCGGGCGTTCCGGCGTGAAGTCCCTGGAGCAGGAGTGGGCCGCCGAGCAGGCGGTCCGCATCGCGGCACCGGTGGCCGTGGAACCCACCGAGGTCATCCCCCGGCCGCAGGCCCGCCGCCTGGACCGCTCGGCGCAGTTCGCGCTGGTCGCGGCCAAGGAAGCCTGGGCCGACGCCGGTTTCGAAGCCAAGGCCGGCGAGGACCCGAACATCGACCCGAACCGGCTGGGCGCGGTCATCGCCTCCGGCATCGGCGGCGTGACGACCCTGCTGGACCAGTACGACGTGCTGAAGGAGAAGGGCGTACGCCGCGTCTCCCCGCACACCGTCCCCATGCTGATGCCGAACGGCCCCTCGGCGAACGTGGGCCTGGCCGTGGGCGCCCGGGCGGGCGTGCACACCCCGGTCTCGGCCTGCGCGTCCGGCGCGGAGGCCATCGGCTACGCGATCGAGATGATCCGCACCGGCCGCGCCGACGTCGTCGTCGCCGGTGGCACCGAGGCGGCGATCCACCCGCTGCCCATCGCCGCGTTCGGCAACATGATGGCGATGTCCAAGAACAACGACGACCCGCAGGGCGCCTCGCGTCCCTACGACGTCGCCCGGGACGGCTTCGTCATGGGCGAGGGCGCGGGCGTGATCGTCCTGGAGTCCGCCGAGCACGCCGCGGCGCGCGGCGCCCGCGTCTACGCGGAGGCGGTCGGCCAGGGCATCTCCGCCGACTCCCACGACATCGTGCAGCCGGAGCCGGAGGGGCGCGGCATCTCGCACGCCCTGCACAACCTGATGGACCGGACCGATCTGGACCCGGCCGAGATCGTCCACGTCAACGCGCATGCGACGTCCACTCCGGCGGGTGACATCGCCGAACTGAAGGCGCTGCGGAAGGTGTTCGGGGATGACGCGGACCACTTCGCGGTCTCCGCGACCAAGTCGATGACGGGTCATCTGCTCGGTGGGGCGGGTGGTGTGGAGTCGGTGGCGACGGTGCTGGCGCTGTACCACCGGGTGGCTCCGCCGACGATCAATGTCGACAACCTTGATCCTGAGGCGGAGGCGAATGCGGATGTTGTTCGGGGCGAGGCGCGGAAGTTGCCCGTGGACGGGCGGATCGCTGCGTTGAACGACTCGTTCGGGTTTGGTGGGCACAACGTGGTGCTGGCGTTTCGGTCTGTGTGACCGTTTCGTCCGAGTGTGAGGGAAAGGCCTCCGCCCCTTGGGGTGGGGGTTCTTTCTTGTGCGGTGCGAGGTTGCGGGTGCGGGTGGGTTCGGGGTGTGCTCAGGGTTTTTTCGCCCCCGCCGCCCCTTCCCGTCCCGTCACTGGGGGGCTTCGCCCCCCAGACCCCCTTTTGCGCCCACGCGGCGTAGCCGCATGTCGATACAGCCCCGCGCCCCTGATTTTCCTGCGCTTGTTCACACCACTTGGTGGAGCCAGCGGACCGGGGCGCCTTCTCCTGCGTATCTGAAGGGTTCTAGTTCGTCGTCCCAGGGTTTGCCGAGGAGTTTGGCGATTTCGGCTTCCAGGTTGGTCTCTTCGGTCTGGGAGCGGACCAGGGCAGCGCGCAGGCGGTCCTCGGGGATGAGGATGTCGCCGTGGATGCCGGTGACGGCGTGGAAGATGCCGAGGTCGGGGGTGCAGCTGTAGCGCTCGCCCTCGACGGTGGCGCCGGGCTCGGCGGTGACCTCGAAGCGGAGCATCTGCCAGCCGCGCAGCGCGGAGGCGAGTTTGGATGCGGTGCCCGGCCGGCCCTGCCAGGAGAACTCCGAGCGCCAGGTGCCGGGGGCGGCCGGCTGGCGGATCCAGTCCAGGCTGACGCGCGTGCCGAGCACTCCGGCGACGGCCCACTCGACGTGCGGGCACAGCGCGCGGGGCGCGGAGTGCACGTACAGAACTCCACGAGTCGTCACCGGAACCTCCGGGCTGAGCGGGTCGTCTTGAGGGCGAGGCTACCGTGCGACGGGGCAAGGAGTGTGACGTACCGTCCGTCCCGGTGAGGGGAAACTCCGCCATTCACCCGGCAGGACGCCTGTGCGGGTGCGGGACGTTGCCGCGGACGGGCGGGAACCCCCGTGCGTTGCTAAAGGTTGGGGGGGTACCGCCACACGACCGACACGCGGGGAGACGACGGATGGAGCAGGCGACGCGGAGGGGGACGCGCCGTTCACGGGCCGTGCTCGCCTTGGTGACGGCCGCCGCGCTGGGCGTGGCGGGCTGCGACGCCCTCGGCGGCGACTCCCCCGCCCCGTCCGGTACGGAGGCGAAGCACGGGCGGCCGTCCCCGAAGCCCACCCCCGTGTGGGACACCTCCCCCGACTCGGTCGCCGCGGTGGGCGACTCCATCACGCGGGGCTTCGACGCCTGCTCGGTGCTGTCGGACTGTCCCGAGGTGTCGTGGGCGACGGGCGGCAGCGAGCAGGTCGACAGTCTCGCCGTACGGCTGCTGGGACGGGCGGGGGCGGCCGAGCGGAGCTGGAACCTCGCGGTGACCGGGGCCCGGATGGCGGATCTGCCGGGCCAGATGGCGCGGGCGGTGCAGCGCTCCCCGGAGCTGGTGGCGGTGATGGCCGGGGCGAACGACGCCTGCCGGGAGACCACGTCGGCGATGACGCCGGTGGCCGACTTCCGGGCCGATTTCCGGGCGGCGCTGCGCACGCTGCGCCAGGCGCTGCCCAAGGCGCAGGTGTATGTGGCGAGTGTGCCGGACCTGAAGCGGCTGTGGTCGCAGGGGCGGACCAACGCGCTGGGCAAGCAGGTGTGGAAGCTGGGCATCTGCCCGTCGATGCTCGGCGACGCGGACGCGCTCGACGCGGCGGCGACGCAGCGGCGCGAGACGGTGCAGGACCGGGTGGAGGACTACAACAAGGTGCTGGAAGAGGTGTGCGCCGAGGACCGCCGCTGCCGCTTCGACGGCGGCGCCGTGCACGCGTACCGCTTCGGCACCGAGCAGCTGAGCCGCTGGGACTGGTTCCATCCCAGCGTCGACGGACAGGCCAGGCTGGCCGAGATCGCCTACCGGACGGTCACGGCGCCGACGTGGTGACCTATCGTTTCGCACATGAACGAACTCTTCGGCACACTTCCCAACGGCACGGCGGTGCACCGTTGGACCCTGCGGCGGGCCGGCGTACGGGTGAGGATCCTGTCGTACGGCGGGATCGTCCAGGACGTCGAGGTGCCGGACCGGGACGGGCGGACCGGGAACGTGGTGCTGGGGTTCTCCGACCTGGACGGCTACCTCGCGCATCCGGAACCCTTCCTGGGCGCGCTCATCGGCCGGTACGCCAACCGGATCGCCGGCGCCCGCTTCCCGCTCGACGGGGTCACCCACGCCCTAAAACCGAACGACGGCCCGAACTCGCTGCACGGCGGTGCGCGCGGCTTCGACAAGCGCGTGTGGACCGCCGTCCCGGTGGAGCACGGGCTGCGCCTCACCCTGGCCGCCGAGGACGGCGAGGAGGGCTTCCCGGGGAGGCTGGAGGTGTCGGTGACGTACACGCTCGACGAGCGGGGCGCGCTGGGGATCGTCTACGAGGCGGTGACGGACGCTCCGACGCATGTGAACCTGACGAACCACTCGTACTGGAACCTGGCGGGCTCCGGCAGCGCGTCCGGGCACGAACTGCGGCTCGCGGCCTCCCGCTACACCCCGTCCGACGCGGAGCTGATCCCCACCGGTGAGCTCGCCGACGTCTCCGGCACCCGCTTCGACTTCCGCGAGGCCCGCAAGACGGGCACCGGGTACGACGACAACTTCGCGCTCGACAAGGGGGTCACGGCGACGCCCGTGGAGGTGGCCGAGCTGCACGACCCGGCGACCGGCCGCGTGCTGACGGTGGCGACCACGGAGCCCGGGATGCAGCTCTACACCGCGGACCACATCGGGGAGCCCTTCGTCCCCGGGGCGGGCATCGCGCTGGAGACGCAGCACTTCCCCGACTCACCGAATTGGCCCGAGTTCCCGAGCACGGTGCTGCGGCCGGGTGAGGTGTTCCGTTCCGAGACGGTGTACGGATTCTCTGTGCGGTAGCTCACCGGCCGCCGCACACATGAGCCCCGGTCCGGGGTCAGGGTCCCGGGCCGGGGCTGCTCATGTGGGCACTGCCCGAACCCGACGGTAATCGCTTCCGCAGGCCCGCGGCCCCTGATCAAGCTGCCCGCTTGAATCCCGTACGAACCCTTCACATCTGTTCCTTTTCCATCCGATCCAAGACGCGCCCACCGCCGACGCGGTCTGTGCCCACACGCCCTGTCGGCCTTCCCGGCCGCCGTCCGCACGTCCGCGTGATGCGCGAGGGGGACTCACCCCCGCCCTGCTGGACCGGCTGGCCCAGGACCGACTCGACCTCGCGGTGGTGCCGACCCCGGGCCGCGCACCGCGCGGCGTACACGCTCCACCACGTCCTCGACGAACCCCTGGACGTCGCCTTCCCCGCCGGGCACCCGCTGGCCGGGACGGACCGGTACCGCTCGACCTCTTCGCCCCGACGCCGACTGGATCTCCGGCGGTGCACGGCCCGAGGGCACCCTGCTCGACGCCGCCCTGCGGCAGGGGTTCCGTCCGCGGGTCGCGCATGTCGTCGCCGAGTGGGCCGCGAAGCAGGGGTACGTGGCGGCCGGTCTCGGCGTCGCCCTGGTCCCGGCGCTGGCCGCCGGGTCCGTGCGCCCGGACATCGCCGTGCTGCGAGTGCTCGACGGTGTACGCGGCGACCGTGCGCGGGCGGCCCCTGACACCGGCCGCCGAGGGCTTCCTCCACGCGCTGCGGGAAGCGGCGGCGCTCATGCCCATCTGAGCCCCGCCCCATGGCGTGGACCACTCCTGTCACGCGATACTGCGGCCTCCGGCATCCCGTACCCCTACCCCCACGACGACGGAAGGCCCCAACCCCCTTGACCTCGCTACGTGTTCGCATCGGTGTCGTCGGCATGGCCCTGCTGACCGGCCTCGCCGCCCCCACCACCACGGCGACCGCGGCCGACCCGGCCCCGGCCCCCACCGTCGAGGAACGCCGTCTCGACGGGGCCGCCCCGCAGGAGATACTCCGCCGCTCCGGATTCGCCGACGCGGCACCGGAGTTGACCACCGCCCTGGACCGCGCGCGCTCTTACGCTCAGGCCCGGCGCGCCGTCGTACGGGAGGGAACGGAGCTGTGGCGCAGAGCCGTCGACCGGGCGCAGGGGCGTGGCCCGGCGGGCGGTGACCTCAGCCGGGACGACGACCGCCCGCTGTACTGGGCGCGGCTCGGCATGACCCGTGAACTGCGCACCTGGCAGCCGGACTTCGGGCTGGACGACCAGCAGCGGGCGCGGCTGCTCGACGCGCTGGAGCGGACCTCGCGCGGGCAGACCGCCGTCCACTACCCCCACGGCGACAAGACGAAGCGGATCCTCGTGACCGGCTTCGACCCCTTCACCCTGGACCGTGACATCCGCATCTCCAACCCGTCCGGTGCGGTCGCGCTCGCCCTCGACGGCACGGTGATCGAAACCGCGTCCGGCCCCGCTCGCATCGAGACGGCCGTGTTCCCGGTGCGCTGGCGAGACTTCACCGAGGGCACGGTGGAGCGGGCCCTGCGGCCGCACCTGCCGAAGGTCGACCTGTTCACCACCGTGAGCCAGGGCCGGGTGGGCCGCTTCGACATCGAGCGGACCAACGGGGCCTGGCGGGGCGGCTTCGGGGACAACGAGAACATCGGCCGCAGGGAGACGGTCCCGGTCGCCGACCCGGCCACGCAGCCGCAGTGGACGTCGACCACGCTGCCGTACGCGGAGATCGTCGCCGCGGACACCGGGCGCTTCCCGGTGTACGACAACACGAGCGTGACCGAGATCCCGGCGGGCGGCACCGAGGCGGTCGTCCGTCCCGACGGGCCGACGCCCGGCTCCACCGCCCGGGCCGGGGGCGGCGGGGACTACCTCTCCAACGAGATCGCCTACCGGGCGACCCTGCTGCGGGACCGGCTCGGCCTGCACGAGGAACTGCCGGGCGGCCATGTACACACACCCGTCCTGCGGTTCGGCTCCGGCAACACCACGGAGATCACCGACCCCGAGTTCGTACGGAACCGGCTCGACATCATCGGCCAGGTGCGGTCGATCGTGACCGTCGCGATCAGTGCGACGGAGCGAACGCGAGACTGACGCCGAGGCCGGCCAGGGCGGATCCGATCACCTTGTTGAGGACCTTCTGGCCGCGCAGCATCAGGCCGCGCATCCGATCCTGCGAGAAGAACACCGCGACCACGCCGAACCACAGCAGGTGGGCCAGCGACATGAACAGGCCGTAGCCCACCTGCTGTGGCACCGGGGTGCCGGGGCTGACGACCTGGGCGAAGGTCGAGACGACGAAGAGGGTCGTCTTCGGGTTGAGGACATTGGTCAGAAAGCCGGTGCGCAGCGCCGCGAAGGGTGTCAGGCCGGTCCTGTTCTCCAGGTCGACGGTGACCTCGCCCCGAGCGCGGAAGGTGCGCACGCCGATGTACACGAGGTAGGCCGCGCCGGCGAGCTTGATGACGGTGAAGAGAAAGGCGGAGGAGGCGATCAGCAGTCCCACGCCGAGCATGGTGTACGTGACGTGCACCAGGACACCGGCGGCGACCCCGAGCGCGCCGAGGAGTCCGGTGCGGCGGCCGTACAGGTAACTGTTGCGCACGACCATGGCGAAGTCGGCGCCCGGGGCGATCACGGCCAGGACGGTGATGACGGCGACGGCGAGGACCTCGGTCACGAGGTGACGCCCTCGGTCTCCTCGGAGCCGTCCCCGGCCGTCTCCTCACCCACCAGGTCGCGCGCCATCAGCGTGGCCCCGGCGACCGCGCCCGGCATCAGGAACACGGCGACGAACGGAATGACGAACGCCACCGCCAGGGGTGTGCCGAAGCCCCAGACGAGGGCCTTGCGGGAGCGCAGCAGTGCTAGCCGCTCGCGCGCCTCGACCCTGCGCCGCTGGAGGGCGACGGAGGTGAGCTCCTCGGTGAGGAAGAACCCGGTGACGAGGAAGCCGACCACGGGTACGACGGTCTGCCCCACCACCGGGACGAACCCGAGGGCGAACAGCAACACACCCCAGACCAGAGCACGCACAACAATACGGAGGCTGTCGCGGGCGGAGATCCACAGCTCGCGCATCAGCGGCAGACCGGACGCGGGCGCGGTGCCGTCGGGCGAGACGTCGCGGTCGACCTTCTCGGAGAGGTTCTCGTAGAACGGCTGGCCCACAAGGAGGGTCACCGCGGTGAACGTGACGACGGACAGAAGGAGTCCGAGGGCGAACAGCACGGCGGTGAGAAAGCCGCGGAACAGGCCGGCCCAGGGGCTGGACCAGTCGTCCGCGAAGGGGGTCGCCCAGGCGACGAAGTCCGCGCCCCACAGGGCCAGTGCGACCAGTGCGGCCGCGTAAAGCACCAGGGTGATCAGCCCGGGGAGCAGCCCGAACCCGAACTGCTTCCCGTGCCGGCCGACCCACTGCTGGCCCTTCACGAGATACCGAAAACCCGCCCCAAGATCGTGCATGGGGTGCACCCTACCGGGGCGGGCGTGAACAGCCGCCGACGGCGGGGAGGGGACGGGGCGGGGGTGCCCGCCCGCAGCGACTGGCGCGTCCGCGCCCTTGGCCTCTTCAGCCGACACAGTCGCGCCAGTCCGAGGACGGACACCCCCGACCCGGCCCCGCACCACCCACCACCCGTAGGCGCTACGCGCACCCCCACCGGAGGGACAGCTGCGCCGCAGGCATACGACCACCAGGCCGCAGCCGACGGACAAGGGCCGCACCCCACGGGCCGTCAGAGCTTGACGATCATCTTTCCGATGTTGTCGCCGCGCAGCACCCCGAGGAACGCCTCGAGGTTGTTCTCGATGCCTTCCACGACGGTCTCCCGGTACTTCAGCTCGCCCGAGCGCACCCAGGGCCCGACCTCCTGCACGAACTGCGGCTGGAGGTCGTAGTGGTCGCTGACGAGGAAGCCCTCGATGCGGCCCCGGGTCTGGATCAGCCGGGCGAGGTTGCGCGGGCCGGGGGCGGGCTCGGTGTCGTTGTACACCGAGATCATGCCGCAGATCGCGATACGGCCGTCCCGGTTGAGGCTGCCGATGGCCGCCTCCAGGTGGTCGCCGCCGACGTTGTCGAAGTAGACGTCGATCCCGTCCGGGGCGGCGGCGCGCAGCTGCTCGCTCACGGGGCCGTTCTTGTAGTTGAACGCGGCGTCGAAGCCGTACTCCTCGACGAGGAGCTTGACCTTCTCGTCGGAGCCGGCGGAGCCGATCACCCGGGAGGCGCCCTTGAGCCTGGCGAGCTGGCCGACCTGGCTGCCGACGGCGCCCGCGGCACCGGACACGAAGACGGAGTCGCCCTCCTTGAAGGAGGCGGTGCGCAGCAGCCCCGCATAGGCGGTGAGGCCGGTCATGCCCAGCACGCCCAGGTACGCCGGGAGGGGCGCGGCCTCGGGGTCGACCTTGACGGCGTTCTTCGCGTCCACGACGGCGTACTCACGCCAGCCGAAGAAGTGCAGGACGTGGTCGCCGACGGAGATCCCCTCGGCGTTCGAGGCGATCACCTCGCCGACGGCACCGCCCTGCATGACCTTGCCCAGCTCGAACGGGGCGACGTAGGACTTGGCGGAACTCATCCTGCCGCGCATATACGGGTCGACGGAGAGGTACGCGTTCCGTACGAGCACCTGCCCCTCGGCCGGGGCGGGGATCTCCGTCTCCACGAGGGCGAAGTCCTCGGGCTTCGGCCAGCCGACGGGCCGGCTCATCAGATGCCACTCGCGGCCGGTGGTGGGGGGCGTGGGGGCGTCGGACATGACCTGGCACCTTTCCTGGGAATACTTCAGTACCTGAAACAACCATGCGGCTGAACATTTCAGGATGTCAAGCAAGTGGGTACGCTGGAGAGCATGGCCACACCACCGCGTACCGCATCCAGCCGTCCCGACGCGCTCACCCTTGAGGTCGTCGAGCTCATCGGCGCGGTGGTGGCGCGGTATCACGAGGAGTACGAGGAAGCGGCGGCCGGTCATGCGCTGACGGGTGCCCAGGCGAGGCTGCTGAGCCTGCTGTCGCTGGAGCCGCTGCCCATGCGGAAGCTGGCGCAGCGGTTGAAGTGCGAGCCGTCGAACGTGACCGGCATCGTCGACCGGCTGGAGTCGCGGGGGCTGGCGGAACGGCGGCCGGACCCTGCGGACCGGCGCGTGAAGCTGGCGGCGGCGACGGCTGAGGGGCGGCGGGTGGCGAGGAGCCTGCAGGAGTCCCTGCGGTTCGCCCGCGAGCCGCTTGCGGGGCTGTCGGAGGGGGAGCGGGTGGCACTGCGGGACGCGTTGCGCCGCATGCTGGAAGTCGACTGAATGCCTGCGGCGCAGCTTTCCCTCCGGTGGGGGTGCGCGTAGCGCCCACGGCGGGTGGGTGGTGCGGGGTCGGGTCGGGGATGTCCGTCCTCGGACTGGCGCGACTGTGCCTGCTGGTAGAGCTGAACGGCGCGGACGCGCCAGCCACTGCGGGCGAACACGCCCGCCCCGCCCCCTCCCCGCCGTCGGCGACTACCCCGCGCCCACCGCCATCCCCGCCTCCTGCCGCACGCGACTGCGGCCAGCCACTCCCGCAAGCCGCGCGCAGCCACGCCACCGCTCCCGCGATCCGCGGGCAGTGGTGCCACCGTTCCCGCGGTCCGCGGGCAGTGGTGCCACCGCTCCCGCCATCCGCGCGCAGTCGCGCCGCCGCTGCCGCGATCCGCGGGCAGCCGCCCGCCGCTCCCGCGTCCCGCCGCCGCGATCCGCGGCCGACTGCCGCCCTCCGCGGGCAGTCGTGCCTCCCCCAGTGCCTTAAGGGCCTGGGAGGTGCCCCCAGGGCGATGGGGGTCCCCCCGCTCGAGCGAAGTCGAGAGTGGGGGAGGGTGGGCGCGACGGCACCCCGCCTGCGCCGGGCTGCGCAGACACCCCCCGGTCCACACCGACGGGGGGCAGCGACAGGCGCCGGGATGTCCGAAGGCCCCCGGCCGGCACCCACGCGGGCCGGCGTTCACGCACCGGGCGCGCTGCACACGCACCCGCGCCGCAGGCTTACGTGCACCACCACAGGAACCGGTCGCACGTCTCCGTCGGCTCAGGCTCCGGCTCGGGCTTCTTCGTCGTCGGGTCCGCCTCCGGCGTCTCCGGTTCCGACGGAGGCTCCGCAGGAGCAGGCGTCGTCGGCGCGTCAGGCGACGGCACGTTCGCGGGCGCGCTCGTAGCGTCCTCCCCCGTCGACTCCTCCGGCTCCTCCGACTCCTCCCCCGACGGCGACGCGGAAGCCGACGAAGAGTCGGACGCACTGACACTGGGCGACACCGCCGGCGTCTCCCCGGACGCTGCACCGCTCGCCGCCCCCGACGGCTCCACCTTCGTCGAGCCGCCGTCCGGCGACTCCCCGGCCGCCGCCGGCTCCGGCGTCGACCCGGGCGCGTCCAGCCCGAGTTCCGCGAGACTCAGTCCGCCCGCGGCGAGAACGAAGCCCGCCACGATGAGCAGGGTGCGATTGCGCCGACGCCGGTGCGCCGCGGCCTTGCGGTCGCGGCGGCTCTGCCCCGCGGAGGAGTCCTCGTCCCCCGCCCTGCCCCCACGGCGCCGTGCGGCCCGCCGTCCACGCGGCGGCGCTTCCTCCGACTCCTCGTCAGGCTCGCCATGCCGCTCGGCGCTTTCCTCGGCCTGGGCCGGACCCGCGGCAGGTTCCTGCGGCCGAGGGGCGCTGGGCGTCTCGACGGGCGTGCCGCAGCCGGGGCAGGCCAGGGCGCCATTCAGGTGCCGTTGGCACGGGTGGCAAAAGTCCATGACGCGGGAAGGTTAGGTTCCGCTCGGGTCCGGTTCATAGGCCTTGCTGTGAAGGTTTGGTGCGGACCCTTGCGCATAGGTTTCGAAACTGCCGAAACCGTTGTGCGCGCGACCCATTGACACCCCCATCACCCCGTCCTTACTGTCACGCCAGCATCTCGAACGCGTGCCGAAATATCGAACAGGCGAGAGGCGAACTGCCGTGCGCATCACCGGAATCAGCACACACGTGGTCGGGACGCCATGGCGCAACCTGACGTACGTACAGGTGCACACCGACGAGGGGATCACCGGAGTCGGCGAGACCCGGATGCTGGGCCGCACCGACGCCCTGCTGGGCTACCTGAAGGAAGCCGCGGTCAACCACGTTGTCGGCTCGGACCCGTTCGCCGTCGAGGATCTCGTCCGCCGGATGAAGTACGGCGACTACGGCCGCGCCGGCGAGATCGTGATGTCCGGTGTCGCCGTGGTCGAGATGGCCTGCTGGGACATCAAGGGCAAGGCTCTCGGGGTTCCGGTGTGGCAGCTGCTCGGCGGCAAGGTCACCGACAAGGTCAAGGCGTACGCCAACGGCTGGTACACCACCGAGCGCACCCCGGAGGCGTACCACAAGGCCGCGCGGGCGGTCATGGAGCGCGGGTACCGGGCGCTGAAGATCGACCCGTTCGGCACCGGGCACTTCGAGCTGGACCACCGGCAGACGCTGTACGCCGTCTCGCTGATCGAGGCCGTGCGGGACGCGATCGGTCCCGACGCCGAGCTGATGCTGGAGATGCACGGCCGCTTCTCCCCCGCCACCGCCGTCCGTCTCGCCCGGGAGCTCGCGCCGTTCCAGCCCGCTTGGCTGGAGGAGCCGGTGCCGCCGGAGAACCTCAAGGCGCTGGAGAAGGTCGCCGCGAAGGTCGACATGCCGGTCGCCACGGGTGAACGCATCCATGACCGCATCGAGTTCCGGGAGCTGTTCGAGAGCCAGGCGGCCGACATCCTCCAGCCGGACGTCGGTCATATCGGCGGCATCTGGGAGACCCGCAAGCTCGCGGCGACGGCGGAAACGCACTACATGCTGGTCGCCCCGCACAACGTCGGCGGCCCGGTGCTCACCGCCGCGTCCCTGCAAGTCGGCTTCACTTCCCCGAACTTCAAGGTCCTGGAACACTTCAACGACTTCGCCGACGCGGAGATCAAGAAGGTCGTCAAGGGCGCGCCGCAGGTGAACCCGGAGGACGGCTGCTTCCACGTCTCCGACGCGCCCGGTCTGGGCGTGGAGCTGGACGTCGACGCGGCGGCCGAGTTCCCGCAGCAGCAGGCCCGGTTCGACCTGTGGGCCGAGGGCTGGGAGCGGCGCAAGCCCAAGGGGGCGCAGTGAGCACCGCCGTCGTCGTCGAGGGACCCGGCGAGCACCGGCTGGTCCCGCACGAGCCGCGCGATCCCGCACCGGGCGAGGCGCTCGTCCGCGTCCACGCCGCCGGTATCTGCGGCAGCGACCGCGAGGTGTACCAGGGCAACCGGCCCCAGGGATACGTGCGTTATCCGCTGACGCCGGGTCATGAGTGGTCCGGCATCGTGCGGCGGGTGGGCGCGGGCGTGCCGGAGACGCTCGTCGGCCGCAAGGTGGTCGGGGAGGGGTTCCGCAACTGCCAGGTCTGCGACCGCTGTCACGCCGGTGAGACGACGCTGTGCACGGCGGGGTACGAGGAGACCGGCTTCACCCAGCCGGGCGCCATGGCGGCCACGCTGACCCTGCCGGCCCGGCTGCTGCACGTCCTCCCGGACGACGCCGACCTGAGCGCCGCCGCGCTGCTCGAGCCGGCCGCCTGTGTCGCGGCCGCCGCACTGAAGGCGAACGCCGTTCCGGGTGAGCGGGTCGCGGTGGTCGGGACCGGCACGCTCGGCATGTTCGCCGTGCAGTTCCTGCGGGCCAACTCCCCGTCCGAGTTGCTGGTCGTCGGCACCCGGGGCGGCCGGGAGGCGCTGGCACGGCGGTACGGGGCCACCGGCTTCCGTACGAAGGACCGGCCGCTCCCTGACGACTTCGACATGGTGATCGAGACCGCCGGGTCCGCGGACGCGGCCCGCACGGCCGCCTCGCTGCTGCGGCGCGGCGGACGGCTGGTGCTGACCGGTATTCCCGCGCCGGGCGCCGATGGGCTGGACCCGACGGATCTGGTCGTACGGCAGCTGGAGGTGCACACCGTCTTCGGCGCGCCGCCGAACGCCTGGGCGCACACCGTGCGGGTGTTCGCCGCCGGCCTGCTCGATCCGCTGCCGCTGGTCACCCACGAGCTGCCGCTCGCTGAATTCCCGGAAGCCGTCGCGCTGGTGGGGTCCGGCGATCCGAGGGTCGGCAAGGTCCTGCTGCGTCCCTAGAGCGTGGGCCGGTAGGGGGCGGTCTGTCGGTTCCCGTATCAGCCCGTACGAACTTTGTCCGGTATATCGAACACAAAGGACAACCCGTGACCGACGCTTCCGCCCAGGCGCCCCGCCGGCCCGGTGAGCAGGCGCTCACCGCGCTGGGACTGGGCGCACCCGCCCTCGACCCCGCCGATGCCTCGCCCCACACCTTTCCCGGCGGCGGCCGCTGGCGCACCGAGATTCCCTCGTGCGAGGGGCCCGAGGCACTGGCGGTGGTACTGAAGGAGGCCTCGCGCCTCGATGTGCCGATCCACCGGATCAGCCAAGGCAGCGGCGTGTGGATGCTGACCGACGCCGAGATCACCGAGATGGTCGAGGCCACCGAGGGGCGGGACATCGAGCTCTGCCTGTTCACCGGTCCGCGCGGCACCTGGGACATCGGCGGCTCCGTCCGCACCGACTCGCACGGTGCCGGGCTGCGCGCCCGCGGCCATGACGCGGTGGCCGGCTGTGTCGAGGACGCGGTGCGGGCCACGGAGCTGGGCGTGAGGTGTCTGCTCGTCGCCGACGAGGGCGTGCTGTGGACGCTGCACCGCGCACGGGCGGCCGGCATCCTGCCGTACGACACCACCCTGAAGGTCTCGGCGCTCGTCGGGCCGGTCAACCCGGCCTCGTTCGCGGTCCACGAGCGGCTCGGCGCCGACTCCATCAACGTGCCGAGCGATCTGGCGCTCGCTCACCTGACCGAGATTCGACGGGTTTCGGCCGCACCTTTGGACATGTACATCGAGGCGCCGGACGACCTGGGCGGCTATGTGCGGATGTACGAGGTCGCCGAACTCATCCGGCGCGGCGCCCCGCTGTATCTGAAGTTCGGGCTGGCGAAGGCGCCGGGGATCTATCCGTACGGACATCAGCTGCGCGAGCTGACCCTGGCGACCGCCAAGGAGCGGGTGCGGCGCGGGCGGCTGGCGCTGGATCTGCTGGCCCGGCATGGCGCGGACGGTGACATGGCGCCGCTCGGGTCGCGATTGCCGGGGGATCTGAGCCGGTTCGACGGTCCGTCATAACGTTCCGGAAACTCGGCTTCACAGAAGTAGACACAGCCGCGCACAATCCCACGCATTCGTTCCCGGTCTTCTGGTCCCCATCCCCGGAAAGCGTCCCGCTCGTCCGGACCTACACCGCCCACCGATCAAGGATGATGATCATGCGTAACCGCAGAGCCGTCCTCGCCGCCATAGCCGGAGCCGCCTCCCTCGCCCTCACTCTGTCCGCCTGCGGCCAGAACAGTGAGGGCGGCAGCGAGGAGGACAAGGGGAGCTCAAAGGGAGCCACCATCGGCATCGCCATGCCGACCAAGTCCTCCGAGCGCTGGATCGCCGACGGCAACAACGTCAAGAAGCTCCTGGAGGACAAGGGCTACAAGACGAAGCTGGCCTACGGCGAGGACGACCCCGACCAGCAGGTCGCCCAGATCGAGAACATGATCACGCAGGGCGTGAAGGCCCTGATCGTCGCCGCCATCGACAACAAGTCGATGAACAACGTCCTGCAGCAGGCCAAGGACGCCGACATCCCGGTGATCTCCTACGACCGCCTGATCCTCGGCACCGAGAACGTCGACTACTACGCCTCGTTCGACAACGAGAAGGTCGGCGAGCTCCAGGGCACCTACATCGTCGAGAAGCTCGGACTGAAGGACGGCAGCAAGAAGGGCCCCTTCAACATCGAGCTGTTCGCCGGCTCCAACGACGACAACAATACCCGCTACTTCTTCCAGGGCGCCATGAACGTGCTGAAGCCCTACATCGACAAGAAGCAGCTCGTCGTCAAGTCCAAGCAGAGCGAGCTGAACCAGGTCACCACCCTGCGCTGGGACGGCGGCACCGCCCAGAAGCGCATGGACGACATCCTGACGTCGGCCTACCGCAGCGACCGGGTGGACGCGGTGCTCTCGCCGTACGACGGCATCTCCATCGGCATCCTGTCCGCCCTCAAGTCGGACGGCTACGGCAGCAAGGACAAGCCGCTGCCGGTCGTCACCGGTCAGGACGCCGAGGTCGCCTCGGTGAAGTCGATCATCGCCGACCAGCAGTCGATGACCGTCTACAAGGACACCCGCGAACTCGCCAAGGTGGCGACCGGCATGGTCGACGCGCTGCTCAACGACAAGAAGCCCGAGACCAACGACACCACGACCTACGACAACGGCGCGAAGGTCGTTCCCGCCTATCTGCTGGAGCCGGTGGCGGTGGACAGGGAGAACTACCGGGAGGCCGTCGTCGACTCCGGCTACATCAAGGAAAGTGATCTCAACTGACCGCCGGCTTACGTGGATTGGAAGGCACGACCATGGCGGGACCCGTCCTGGAAATGCGCTCGATCGTCAAGACCTTTCCCGGCGTCAAGGCGCTGTCGGACGTCAGCCTGACCGTCCAGCGGGGCGAGGTCCACGCCATCTGCGGCGAGAACGGCGCCGGCAAGTCGACCCTGATGAAGGTCCTCTCCGGCGTCCACCCGCACGGCACCTACGAGGGGGAGATCCTCTTCGAGGAGGAGGTCTGCCGGTTCAAGGACATCCGGGCCAGCGAACAGCACGGCATAGTGATCATCCACCAGGAGCTGGCCCTGGTGCCCTACCTCTCCATCGCCGAGAACATCTTCCTCGGCAACGAACACGCCACACGCGGCTTCATCAACTGGAACGAGACCCTCAGGCACGCCACCGAACTGCTGCGCCGGGTCGGGCTCGACGAGCACCCGGAGACCCGCGTCGCCGACATCGGCGTCGGCAAGCAGCAACTGGTGGAGATCGCCAAGGCGCTGTCGAAGAAGGTGAAGCTGCTCATCCTCGACGAGCCAACTGCGGCGCTCAACGACGAGGACAGTGGCAAACTCCTCGACCTGATCCTGCAGTTGAAGGAACAGGGCATCACCGCGATCATCATCTCGCACAAGCTGAACGAGATCCGCAGGGTCGCCGACTCGGTGACGATCCTGCGGGACGGGCGGACCATCGAGACGCTCGACGTGAAGGCCCCGGAGACCAGCGAGGACCGGATCATCAGCGGGATGGTCGGCCGGGACCTGGAGCACCGCTTCCCGGAGCGCAGCCCGCACCATCCGGAGGAGGGCACCGCCCCGGCCCTGGAGATCCGCAACTGGACCGTGCACCACCCCATCGACCAGCAGCGCAAGGTCGTCGACGATGTGTCGCTGACCGTCCGGCGCGGCGAGATCGTCGGGATCGCCGGACTGATGGGCGCGGGGCGCACCGAGCTCGCGATGAGCGTCTTCGGCCGCACCTACGGCCGGCACGCGGGCGGCACCGTCCTCAAGGACGGCAAGGAGATCCGTACCAGGACCGTCCCCGACGCGGTGGGACACGGCATCGCCTATGTCACCGAGGACCGCAAGCACTACGGCCTGAACCTCATCGACACCATCAACCGCAACATCTCGCTCAGCGCCCTCGGCAAGGTCGCCAGGCGGGGTGTCGTGGACGAGCACCAGGAGCGTCAGGTCGCCGAGGGCTTCCGTACGTCCATGAACATCAAGGCGCCGACGGTGTTCGAGCCGGTGGGCAAGCTGTCCGGCGGCAACCAGCAGAAGGTCGTGCTCAGCAAGTGGATCTTCGCCGGTCCCGACGTGCTGATCCTGGACGAACCGACGCGCGGCATCGACGTCGGCGCCAAGTACGAGATCTACACGGTCATCGACCGGCTGGCCGCCGAGGGCAAGGCGGTCGTCTTCATCTCCTCCGAACTGCCCGAGTTGCTCGGCATGTGCGACCGCATCTACACGATGGCCGCAGGAAGGCTGACCGGTGAGTTCTCGCGGGCCGAGGCCTCCCAGGAATCGCTGATGCGTCAGATGACGAAGGACAAAGAGGTGTCCCGATGAGCACAGTCACCGACAAGACCCCGGCCGCCGCGCCGCCGGGCCGGAACGGGACGGGCAGCGGTGACGGCCTGCTCCGGCTGATGCTGGACGGCATGCGCCGCAACATGCGGCAGTACGGCATGCTGATCGCGCTCGGTCTGATCGTGGTGCTGTTCGCGGTGTGGACCGAAGGCGACCTGCTGCTGCCGCGCAACGTCTCCAACCTGGTGCTGCAGAACAGCTACATCCTGATCCTCGCGATCGGCATGATGCTGGTCATCATCGCCGGCCACATCGACCTGTCGGTCGGCTCGCTGACGGCGTTCGTCGGCTCCATGGCCGCGGTGTTCATGGTCAGGAACGATCTGCCCTGGCCGGTCGCGGTGGTGCTGTGTCTGGCCGTGGGCGCCATCGCGGGCGCTGTACAGGGGTGGTTCATCGCGTACGGCGGCATACCGTCGTTCATCGTGACCCTCGCGGGCATGCTGACCTTCCGCGGTCTCACCGAGATCTTCCTGGAGGGCCAGACCCTCGGCCCGTTCCCCAGGGGTCTGCAGAAGGTCGCCAACGGCTTCGTGCCCGAGGTGGGGCCGGAGACCAACTATCACAACCTCACCCTGCTGCTCGGCCTCGCGCTGATCGCCCTCGTCGTCCTCCAGGAGGTGCGCGACCGCAGGCGGCAGAAGGAGTTCGACCTCGACGTCCTGCCCGCCAAGCTGTTCGTGCTGAAGCTGGTCGCGCTCGCCGCGGCCGTCCTCGTGGTGACGCTGCTGCTGGCCAGCTACAAGGGCGCCCCGATCGTGCTGCTGATCCTCGGTGTGCTGCTGGTCGGGTTCGGCTACGTGATGCGCAACGCCGTCATCGGCCGTCATATCTACGCCATCGGCGGCAACCTGCCCGCGGCCAAGCTGTCGGGCGTGCGGGACAGGAAGGTCACCTTCCTGGTCTTCCTCAACATGGGCATGCTCGCGGCCCTGGCGGGTCTGGTGTTCGCCGCCCGCTTCAACGCGGCCTCTCCCAAGGCCGGCCTCAACTTCGAACTGGAGGCGATCGCCGCCGCGTTCATCGGCGGAGCGTCGATGGCCGGCGGTGTCGGCACCGTACTCGGCGCCATCATCGGCGGTCTGGTCCTGGGCGTGCTGAACAACGGGATGAACCTCGTCGGCGTCGGCACCGACTGGCAGCAGGTCATCAAGGGCCTGGTGCTGCTGGCGGCGGTCGGCTTCGACGTATGGAACAAGCGCAAGGTCGGTTCGTGAGTCGGTCCACTCGTTCGGCACCTGAGTCCCGACGCGAACGTCAGGCCCGCCGGCCCGGGCGGTCACATGTTCCTCACATGAGCTGAACGGCCGCGAGCCCGGCTGCGTATCCCTGGGTGGCCCGTGCTTCCTCGCGCGGGCCACCCAGGCATGACGGGTCCGTTTCGTCCCCCGGCGGACCCGCCGTACACGGAGGTTCCATGGCCGACAACGTCACCTCGTTGTTCCGCAGCACCGCGGCGCACAGTCCGTCGATGGCGGCGTTGACCCGGGAGAGCGACGGGGCCGGTCCGGTGGACTTCTGCATCCCCTGCAATCCGTACTTCCCCACCCCGGCCATGTTCGAGGAGATGGCCGGCCGGCTGCGCGACATCATCACGTACTACCCGAGCAGCGCCGACACCATCACGGCCGAGCTGTGCAGCCTGCTTCAACTGCCGCCGCAGTGCGTGGCGATGGGCAACGGCTCCACGGAGCTCATCACCTGGATCGACCATCTCCTGGTCCGTGAGTCCCTCGCCATCCCCGTCCCCACCTTCGGCCGCTGGACCGACCAGCCCATGGAGACCGGAAAGCGGGTCGACATGTTCCCGCTCCAGGAGTCCAGCGGTTTCGCCCTGGACCTGGCGCAGTACGCGGAGTTCATCCGTGCGCGCGGCACCCGGGTCGCCGTCATCTGCAACCCGAACAACCCCGACGGCGGGTTCCTGCACAAGCACGCGATCGTGCAGTTCATGGACGCCATGGCGGATCTGGACCTGGTCGTGATCGACGAGTCGTTCCTGGAGTTCGCCGACGCGGAGAACGAACCGAGCGTGGTGCAGGAGGCGATGCTGCGGCCCAACGTCATCGTGCTGCGCAGCCTCGGCAAGAACTTCGGCCTGCACGGCATCCGCTTCGGCTATCTGGTCGCCAACCCGGCGCTCGCCGGGCGGGTCCGCTCCATGCTGCCCAAGTGGAACCTCAACTCCTTTGCCGAGCACGTGGTGTTCATGCTGAAGGAGCACGGCGCCGAGTACGCCCAGAGCCTCCACCAGGTCCGCCGCGACCGGATGGACATGTCCGGCCAGCTCTCCTCGTTGCCCGGGCTGACGGTCTACCCGTCCCAGGGCAACTTCCTCTTCGTACGCCTTCCCGTGGGCGCCGAAGGGACCGTGGTCCGGGACCGGATGCTCACCGAGCACCGGATCCTGGTCCGTGAATGCGGCAACAAGATCGGCTCGTCCAGCCGCTTCCTGCGTCTCGTGGTACGCCCCCAGGTGGACGTGCGTCGCCTGGTGTCCGGCCTGGAACAGGTGCTCTACGGGACGTCCAGGAGGGGAGCCGCCGTGCCCGAGCAGGCTACCGGGACCAGCTACAGCTCGGGCACGGCGGCGGTGGACCGCCTGGTGAGCGAGACCAACGGGTCGGGCATGCGGGGGCTCGCCGCTCAGACCGCCGGTGCCGGCGCCCCGGGGCTCGCCGCCGCTCCGTCCGCCGGCACCGGCATGCCGCTCCCCGCCGCCGCGTCCACCGTGATGGCGGACCCGGCCGGCGGGATGCCGGTGCCGGCCGTGGCTTCGGCGGGGGTGCAGCAGGGTATGCCGCAGCCCGTTCCCCAGACGTTCGCCCAGCCCGCGCCTCAGCCGGCGCCCTCTCCGGCTCCGCAGCCGGTGCCGGTTCCCCTTCCGGAACCGGTCCCGCAGCCCGCCCCGATGCCGGCCGCCGCCCAGCAGCCGCTCGCCCCGGCGGCGTACTCCGCGCAGGTGCCGTCCCAGATGCCGCCCCCCACCGGCCCCACCCCGCCCGGTGTCCCGGCCCGCGGAGGCCTGACGGCCGCCCAGGTCAGGGGCACCAACGGCCTCTCCACGGCCCCGGCTACGGGCTGGCCGGGCCCCCAGGCCGCCTGGCCCGAGGCGGCGGGGATGGGCCAGGTGGGCTGAGCGACGCAGGTGGGCGGGCGATGTTGGGGCCTCGGAGTCAAAGCGGGCGGGCCCGCGCTCCCCGCGTCGGGCCCGCCCGCTCCTCAGGGAGGGGTCAGTTCTTCGGGCACTCCTTCCAGGCGAGGTGGTACACCGTGCTGATGTCTCCGTCCGTGGAGTCCATCGTCATGAAACTGACCTCATCGGACGAGGTCCCCGCGCTCACCCGCAGCTCGGTGTTGATGTTGAAGCTGCGCTGGACCCCGCAGGGTGCGTACACCAGCTGGGCCCAGTCGGTCTCGTCCGTGGCCTGCCAGTTGTCGTCGTACGGGCCCGCGAAGGGGTGGGTGCGGTACTCCGTGTTCGGGGAGCCCTGGAAGTAGTACGACGCTCTCTGCGTACCTCTCGCGCCCGGCTGGAGCGAGGCGAAGCCGCGGTAGTCCGCGCTGGCGATGGCGTAGGTGAAGCCCTGGGGTACATGGACGAGCAGGCTGAGCTGGCAGTTCTTGCGGAACGCCGTGGGGTCGGAGTTGCCGCCGGCCTGGGCGAGATAGTCGCTGTACGTCACGGTGAACGCGGTGTTGTCGGCCGAGACGGCGACGGCCGCCGTGCCCTTGGGGCATCCGGATCCGTTCACTGTGGCGACCTTGATGACGATCTTGTCCGGCGGCGGGTCGTCGAAGCCGGTCGACGGGTTGTGCGTGGGTAACGCGGCGGTGAGGAGCGCTGCGACCGCGGCGCCCATGAACAGGCCACCAGCCATGGTTCTCCGTCCTTCCGTGGGGGGTTGGTCAGAATGCGTCATGTACATGGCGATTGCGCAGGCACATGAGCCCCGGCTTCGTGAAGGAGGAATGGAGGTGCGGTGAAGGCCGGGAGCGCTCGCATCGTATGGAGCGCCGCGACCGCCGGACAGAGCGAACTCCAGCCATTCACACCCGCCATGACCCGACGGGACACAAGGGGCGTACCGGGACCGTCCTGTGAACGACACGGTTTCGGTTCGTAGAACAATGGCCCACCAGCATGGCGTACGGCACCACAACAGGAGGCGCTCCCTTGGAGCTCAGCAGGCGTACCTTCACCGGCCTGGCCGGCACGGCGGCGCTCGGTCTCGCGCTGGCCGGCAGCGGCGGGGCGGCGACCGGCACGCATGGACCGCGAAGCGTGCCGACCGGCCCGCCACCGCCTCCGCCGCGCGCGGACGGAAGGCGGCACCGGATCGGCTTCGACGGGTACTCGCTGCTGGTGGACGGCCGGCGGCTGGTGCTCTGGTCCGCCGAGATGCACCCCTTCCGGCTGCCCAGCCCCTCCCTGTGGCGGGACGTCCTGCAGAAGCTGCGCGCCCACGGGCACAACGCGGTGACCGTCCCCGTGCCGTGGAACGTCCACTCCCCCGCGCCCGGCAGACACGACTTCACCGGGGTACGGGATCTAAATTTGTTTCTAGACATGGCCGCCGAGGAGCGGCTGTACGTCATCCTGCGCCCGGGTCCGTACCTCGGCGCCGATGTGGACGCCGGAGGTCTCCCCGCGTGGCTGACGGCCGTCGACGGCACCGCGCGGACCGACGACCCGGAGTATCTGCGGCATGCCGACGCCTGGCTGACCGCCGTCAACTCCATCGCCGTACGGCACCTGTTCACCGCGGGCGGCGGCACGGTGCTGCTGTACCAGCTCGAGGACGGGGACGGGATCCCGGCCGACGATCCGGCCCGGCGCGCCCACCTGGCGCGCCTGTACGCCAAGGTGCGCGCCGACCGCATCGACGTACCGGTGTTCCACGGGGACGGGCGGTTCGGCGGTCGCGCGGGCGGTCCGCGGACGCCGGGTTTCCGCTCCGACGCCGGGTACGACCGGAGCGGTCACCTCACCGACCTCGCCCGGGGGATCACCGCGTACAGCGTCCGTACGGTGTTCGGCGGTACGTCGTGGGGCTGGCTGCCCGGGGCGGGTCTGCCCGCCTCGTACGGCTCCGGGGCACCGATCGACGAGGGCCGCCGGCCCACCCCGGACATGGCCCCGCTCCAGCAGTTCGGGCATCTGGTGCGGACGGTGCCCGACCTGGCCCGGTTGGATCGGGTGGGCGGGACTCGGGCCGCCGACGAGCGGTTGAGGGTCCGCCACCTCACCAACCCCGACACCGGCGCCCAGGTGTACGTCGTGCGCAACGACTCCGACGAGGAGGTCCGGTCGATGCTGCCGGACACCGGCGTCGAGGTCCCGGTCACCGTGGCGCCGCGCGACGCCAAGCTGCTCGTCTCCGGGCTGCGGCTGGGCCGGCGGAAGCTGGCGTACACCACCGCGCAGCCCCTGCTGAGCATGGCCGCCGGACGGCTGGAGGTCGCCGTGTTCACCGGCCGCAGCGGTGAGACGGCACAGCTCGCGCTGGACTGCGACACCCAGCCTGAAGTCCTGCGCGCGGACACCGAACCCGCGTGGTCCTACGACCGGGGCCGGCTGAACGTCGTCGCGCCGCTCGGCGTCGGTGGGCTGGGCAGGATCCTCGTCAAGGGCGGGGACTCGGACGTCCCCCTCGTGCTGCTGTTCGCCGACGACGCGACCGCGCTGCGCCTGTGGCCGTACGAGACCCCGTCCGGCTCCCTGCTGGTCTACGGCCCGGCGCTGCTGCGCTCGGCCGAGCTGCGCGGCTCCACCGTCCACCTGACCGGCGACGTCGTGATCGAGACCGGTGTGGAGGTGTGGGCGCCGCGCGGGATCACCTCCGTGACCTGGAACGGGCAGCCGGTGCCCACGTACCTCGGCCGGGCCGGGAGCCTGGTGATGGAGGGGATGATGCCGGACGTGCCCGCGGTGACACTGCCCGAGCTGGGCGGCTGGCGGCGGCGGGGCGGCAGCCCGGAGTCCGAACCGGACTTCGACGACTCGGCGTGGACGGTGGCCGACCGCACGTCGTCCCACAGCACCACGCCCGTGCCCGGGGACGGCCCCGTCCTCTTCGCGGACGACTACGGCTTCCACTACGGCGACGTCTGGTACCGGGGGCGGCTGACGGACACGCGCGGCATCACCTCGGTGTCGCTGTCGTACAGCACCGGGACGAACGGGCTGCTGATGGCCTGGCTGGACGGGCGGCCCCTGGGCGCCCACCGCATGCCGGAGCCGGACGGGGAGACGGCGGGGCGGGGCACCTGGACGGCCACGGCCGTCTTCGACGTCCCGCAGGCGCTGCGCACGGAGGGGCGGCATGTGCTGTCCGTGCTCGTACGGCCCATGCACCACGACGGGGACGAGGGCGCGCGGAACCCGCACAAGGCCGCGCGCGGGCTCACGGCCGTCGGCTTCGGGGGCGGATCGCGGGAGGTCAAGTGGCGGATCCAGGGGGCGGTGGCCCCGGACCCGGTGCGCGGACCGCTCAACAACGGGGGGCTGCACGGGGAGCGGCACGGCTGGCATCTGCCGGGGCACGACGACCGGGACTGGCGGGCCGTGGATTTCCCGCGCGCGGAGCGGCGGCAGGGGGTGGCCTGGTACCGGACCGAGTTCCGTCTCGACGTGGATCCGGACGTCGACGCGTCGGTCGGGCTCACACTCGAGGACGACCCCGGGCGCGCCTACCGGGTGCAGGTCTTCCTCAACGGCTGGAACATGGGCCAGTACCTCAACGAGGCGCGCCCGCGGCAGACCTTCGTCCTGCCGAACGGGATCCTGCGCACCCGGGGCAGCAACACACTGGCCCTGGCCGTGCTGTCCGACAGGACCACGCTCTCGGGGCCGGGCGATGTCCGGCTGACGCTGCTCGGCGCGGCGCGGGGCGGGGTCCCGGTGCGGACGGTGGACTCGCCGGGGAAGTGAGTCCACCGCGGGTGCGGCGCACACCGGCCGGATCACGTCGGCCGGATCACACCGGTCCACTTCGCCCACGGTGAACTTCCCTCTCGTACCCGTCCTCGCATGACGCGGACACATCCGTCCGCGTAGGCTCGAACGGCCTTGACCACGGCGGCCGATGAGAGCGGAGGGCGCGATGGGGTTCGCGGACGCGGCCATGGGCCCGGCCTCGCTCCTCAGCGAGCTCTACACGTCCTTCTGGTGGGTCCCGGCCGGCGTGCTCGCCGCCGCCCTGGCCATCAAACTGCCGACGATCATCAGGCTCTGGAACGACCCCCTGCTGCGCGCGGTCGGCGGTCTGCTGCTGCTCGCCTGCGCGGTGTTCGTGTTCGTCGCGCCCTCGACGATCGTCTGGCTGAACCGGGTCACCGGCGTGCCCAACATCTCGGCGCCCTGGGTGTACTCCCTGCTCACCGCGTTCTGCGGTTCCTGTCTGGTGCTGATCATCGCCTGGCGCGACGGCCCCTCCGAGCGCTCCGCCACCACCCGCAGGGCCACCCGCCGGGTCCTCTACGCCTACGGAGGCGTGATCGCCCTGCTGTGGGTGCTGTTCGCCCTCGCGGACGTGCCCGTGGAGCGGACCCGGGACCTGGACACCTACTACGCCACGACGCCGTTCATGCGTGAGGAGATCCTGCTGTATCTCCTCGCGCACACCGCCGCCGGCCTCATCACCTCGAAGCTGATCTGGAACTGGATCCGCACCGATGGACTCGACGCCTGGCTGCGCTGGGGACTGAAGTTCCTGGGCATCGGCTACGCCCTCAACCTTGCCTTCGACGCCGCCAAGCTCACGGCCGTGGGGGCCCGCTGGACCGGGAACGACCTGGACCGGCTCAGCCTCGACGTGGCGCCCGCGCTGGCCTGTCTGTCGGCCGTGTCGATCGCGGTCGGCTTCATCCTGCCGCACGCCGGACAGTACCTGCACGAGCGCTGGCGGATCCGCCGCGCCCACCGGCGGCTGCGGCCCCTGTACCTGCTGATGCGGACCGTGCACGGCTCCGGCCTGCCGTTCGTGCTGCGCGCCGGCCCCGAACTGCGCCTGACCCGGCGGGAGACGTTCATCCGGGACGTGCTGCTGCCGCTGGCCCGGCGCACCGACGAGCGGCTGCGCGAGCGGTCGTACGCCGCCGCCCTCGGTCTGGGGTTCGCGCCGCAGCGGGCGAGGGCGCTCGCGGCGGCCGTCGTGATCCTCGACGCGGTCGAGGCCACGGCGCGCGACGGCGGCGGTGACGGTGACGGCGGATGCGACCCCGACACCACGGAGCTGCTCCACGAGATCGGGGCCGTCTCACACGCCCTGCGCCACCCCGAGGTGATCCGGGAGGTCCGGGCCCGCGCGGTGGCACCCGGGGACACCGTGGCGGTCACCGAGTGACCGTCGCTCACGAGGAACTGGCCGGGACGGCACCCCCCTTGGCATATTGCACAGGTGACCGAGCGACGCCCAGGGGAACGGGGAGACAGCGGTGCGTACCAGGAAGGAGATGCGTCGTCTCGCTGACGCCCTCATCGACCCCATCCGGGTGGAAGTGCCGGCGGATCCCGAGGTGCTGTTCGATGCGCTCGTCGACTCCGTCAGCGCCTGGCGGGGACGTGAAGTGCTCGTGCACCGCGCGGCGTTCCCTCCGCACACCGCCAGCGGGCTGTGGCTGGAGCGCGAGGGCCACGACGACGTGGTGGTGGACGAGCGGGCCGCCGTATGGCACCAGATCGTCATCTTCTGCCACGAGGTGTGGCACATGAGCCGCCGGGAAACGGACGCGGCGAGCACCGGCCGGCCCCTTCCCGTCGCCGCACGCACCGACTTCAGCCTGGCGGAGGAGCAGGAGGCGGACCGCTTCGGCATGCTGATGGGCCGTCGGCTCCGCGCCTGGCTGGAGACTCCCGCAGACGCGGTGTATGCCCCGGAGGGCGGCGCCGGGCCCGCGGACCCGCAGGACCTGGCCGGCCGCATCGGGGCCGCGCTCAACTACCGCGGGGCGAAGAGATGAACGGCCTCATCAACTATGTGAGCTGCGGGGCGCTGTGGCTCGGTCTGCTGGTGAAGGCGCCCGATCTGCTGCGGCACCGGCGCGATCCGTATCTGCGGGCGATCTGCGCGGTGCTGGGCTCCGCGGGGCTGTGCTTCTTCCTCGGGGCGCCGCCGACGGTGGGCGCCGTCAACCGGTTCGGCGGGGTGCCGAACCTGGCGGCGCCGGTCACCTATGTGGCGATCACCGGGTACTGCGCCGCCTCGCAGGTGCTCATCGTGCACTGGCGAGGCGGGCCCCGGGTGCGTCGCACCGCCCGCCGCTGGCTGCTCGCCTACGCCGCCGTCGTCCTCGGCATCGCGGTGACGTTCGCCCTCGGTGACGCGCCCGTGGAGCGCCGGACCGATCTGGACACGTACTACGCGACGACCCCGTACATCGCCGAGATGATCGTGCTGTATCTGCTCGCGCATCTCATCACCGTGACGGTCACCGCGGTGTCGTCGCTGCGCTGGGCGCGCCGGGTACGGGGCGGGCTGCGCACGGGGCTGGTCCTGCTCGGGACCGGTTCGCTGTGCGGGGCCGGCTACAGCGTGGCCAAGCTGGTCGCGGTGGGGGGCCGCTGGTCCGGGCGGGACTGGTCGGCGCTGGGCACCACCGTCTCCCCGGCCGCCGCCGGGCTCGGTGCGCTGCTGACGGTCGTCGGCGTGCTGGTGCCGCTGGTGGCGCCCCGGGTCGGCGAGTGGCGGCGGGCCCGCCGGACGTACGCCCGGCTCGTGCCGCTGGAGCGGGCGCTGGACGATCTCCTCACCCGCCGGACGCTGCGGCTGCCCCGGCCCAGGTTCGCCTCCCCCATCACCCGGCTGATGTGGCGCCAGACCAGCATCCACAACGCGCTGAGCCATCTGGACGCCTACTTCGACCGGGACCTGTACGACCGCACCCGGGAGGGCGTGCTGGCGACGACGGGCGACCCGGAGCGCTCCGAGGCCGCCGCGTGGGCCGCGGTGATCACCGCGGCGGTACGGCAGGAGGCGGACCCGGGACGGCCGGCCCCGCCGCCCGGCGCGGACGGCGGGCTCCTCGGCCGGGTGCCCGGTCCCGCCGTACTCGCCCGGATCGCCGACGCCCTGGCCGGCACCGGCCCGGTGCCCGCGGCCCCCGCCGTGCCGAGCGGTACGACGACGGCGGGCACGGCGTGAACCAGGGTCCGGACGTGAGGAGTTGGCCGGCGTGAGCCTCGTCGTCTATCTGGCGGCCTTCGTCTTCGGGATGACCTCCGTCCTGCTGTTCCGCCGCCCGCGCAAAGCCATGCGGAACCCGCTGACGGTCTCCACCTGCGCGGCGATCGTCCTCGGGGCGCTGGTCTTCGTGTGCGCCGCCCCGGCCACCCTGGCCACCGTCAACGAGCTCACCGGCGTCCCCAACTTCGGGGCGCCGCTGACCTACGGCATGCTCTCCGCGTACAGCTGCGCGGTACTGGTGCTGCTCATCAACTGGCGGGGCGGTTCCCGTGAGCGGGTGCGGCGCAGCGTCCTGCGCACCGTCGCCGCCTACGGTCTGCTGGTGGTGACGATCGTCGTGCTCTTCGTGCTCGCCGAGGCGGACACCGAGCGGCTGCGGGACCTCGACACGTACTACGCGGGCACGCCGTTCATGCGGGAGATGATCCTGCTGTACCTGGTCGGGCACAGCGCGGCGATGCTGGTGATGTGCGCCGTCTGCCTCAAGTGGGCGCGCGAGGTCGGCGGTCCGCTGCGGACCGGGCTGCGGCTGATCCTGGTGGGCGCGCTGCTGGACGTACTGGGGTTCCAGTTGTCCAAGTACACGGCGATCGTGGCCCGTTGGACGGGCCACGACCTCGACTTCCTGTCCACCACGGTCGCCCCGCCGATGGCCTCGCTGGCCGCGCTGCTGTGTTCGGCGGGGTACCTGCTGCCGTCCGCGGTCGCCCAATGGCGGGCGCTGGGCGACCACCGGCGGCTGGCCCCGCTGTGGTCCCTCGTGAAATCGGCGTCCACTGCTCCCAAGCCGCCGACCGACTGGTGGCAGCTGCCGCTGGCGCGGCTGCAGTGGCGTGAGGTGTCGATCCACGACGCGCTGCTGGCGCTGGCACCGTACTTCGACCACCGGGTGCGCAAGCGGGTGCGGGACTCCGCCCTGCGCGCGGGCCGCTCGCCCCACGAGTCGCGGCTCGCGGCGGAGGCCGCCATGCTCGCCGACGCGGCGCGGCGGGCCGCCGCCCGCGAGGAACCACCCGAGAGCGGCGGCACGTACCGGCTGCACGCCACCGAGGTCTCCGGCACCGGCGGACTGGTGGAGCTGGCCGAGGCGCTGCACCGGCCGCTCGGCGCGGGCGCCGCGTACGACGGTGTGGCGCCGTCTTCCCTGACCGGATCCGCCGGATCCGCCGGATCCAGGACCGAACCCGAGGAGCCCCATGTCGCATAGAGCTGTCGTCATCGGTGCCGGTCTGGCCGGCATACTGGCCGCGGCCGTCCTGTCCGCCGCGGGGGCGGACGAGGTGATCGTGCTGGACCGGGACGAGCTGCCCGAGGGACCCGAGCACCGCAAGGGGCTGCCGCAGGGGCGGCACGCGCATCTGCTCATGGCGGGCGGCATGGACGCCATGGAGGAGCTGCTGCCGGCCGCGGAGCTGCGCAAGCGGCTGCTCGCCGCCGGAGCGCACGAGATACCGCTCAGCTCGGGCATGCTCGCCCTCACGCCCGACGGCTGGCTGCGGCGCTGGCGGCGCGAGGGCCCGGCCATGCTGACGTGCAGCCGCGCGCTGGTGGACTGGGTGGTGCGGGAGGCCGTACGGGAACAGACGCGGGTGCAGGTCCGCAAGGTGGCCGTGGTCGGGCTGACGGGTTCCGCGGAGCGGGTGCGCGGGGTGCGCGTCGCGACGCCCGGCGGGGACACGGACATCGAGGCGGACCTGGTCGTCGACGCGAGCGGGCGCGGCACACGGGTTGTCAGCTGGCTGGGCGGGCTCGGG
The DNA here is from genome assembly GCF_040680275.1 of Streptomyces sp. NPDC052079. Taxonomy (NCBI): domain Bacteria; kingdom Bacillati; phylum Actinomycetota; class Actinomycetes; order Kitasatosporales; family Streptomycetaceae; genus Streptomyces; species Streptomyces sp. NPDC052079. The sequence goes on along the minus strand of NZ_JBFAWL010000009.1, from coordinate 3,809 downwards.
CTGACGGGGGTGCGGGAGCGGGCGGTGGACTCGGGGCTGGTCAACGCCTCCCGGATCTACCGGGTGCCGGAAGGGGCGGAACGGTTCCCGCTGACGGTGGTGCAGGCCAACCCGTATGTGTCCCGGCCCGCCCGGAGCGCGATGGTCATGCCGATCGAGGGCGGCCGCTGGCTGGTGAGCTGCGGCGGGTCACGCGGTGGTGAGCCGCCGGCCGACCCGGAGGGGTTCCTGCGGTACGCGCTGGACCTGCCCGATCCGATCGTCGGCCGGCTGATCTCCGGGGCGGAGCCGCTCGGAGATGTCCATCTGAGCCGGTCGACCAGCAATGTGCGGCGGTATCTGGAGAAGCTGCCGCGCTGGCCGGAGGGGTTGGTGGTGCTGGGGGACGCGCTGGCCACGTTCAACCCGGCGTACGGGCACGGGATGTCGGTGGCCGCGTTCGGGGCGCGGGTGCTCGGCCGTGAGCTGGGCCGGTCGTCCGGCGGTCCCGGCACGCCGGGGCTGGCGCGGCGGGTGGTGCGGGGGGCTGCGCGGGCGGCGGACGCGGCGTGGTCCATGGCCGTCAGCCAGGACGTCCGGTATCCGGGGGTGCGGGGTGGGCGGCCGACTGTGGGGGAGCGGGTGGTGACGGCGTACTCGCGCCGCATGATGAAGGCGGCGACGGGGTCGTACGCCGCGGCGTCGGTGATCTGGGACGTGACGAGCCTGCGGTCGGCCCCGACGCGGATGTTCCGACCGAGGGCAGTCCTGGCGGCTGTCGCCGGTTCGCCGCTGCCACGGTCGGCTGAGCCGCCGTTGACGGAGGGAGAACGGGCGGTACTGCAGTCGCTGGACCGCTCGGGGGTGTGACCCGGGGGTTTTTCGCCCCCGCCGCCCCTTCCCTTCCCGTCCCCGGGGGCGCTGCCCCCGGACCCCCGGCTCCTCAAACGCCGGAGGGGCTGGTGGGTGCCGGAGGGGCTGGTGGGTGCGGGAGGGGCTGATGGGTGCCGGACTGGCTGAAACCGGCGCCCGGCTGCGGCAGTATGCGGCCGCATCGACCCCCGTCACGGAGGGTTCATCCATTGCCCGCCCGAGCGCACTCGGACTAGCCTGTGTTCGTCACGCCGATCGCCTGTTGATATTTCGAACGCACGCAGGCGCCTGAGACACGTAGGAGGGGCCGGTCGTGGGACGCCTCGTACCAGCCGTGACCCGGGCTCTCGACATACTCGAGCTCTTCCTCGACGGGGACGGGACGCTCTCCGCCCCCGACATCGTGCGCAAGCTCCAGCTGCCGCGCACCACCGTCCACGAACTGGTGACCACGCTCGCCGCCCGCAAGTACATCGTCCCGGTGGCCGGCCAGCCCGGACGCTACCGGCTCGGCGTACGCCCGTACCAGCTCGGCGCCCGCTACGCCGAGCACCTCGACCTCGCCGCCGAGGGTCAGCAGGTCGCCCGGTCCGTCGCCGAGACCTGTGACGAGACGGTGCACGTGGCGATCCTGGAGGACACCGACGTCATCTACATCGCCAAGGTCGACTCCACCCACGCGGTGCGGATGGTGTCGGCGGCCGGGCGCAGGCTGCCCGCCCACTGCACTTCCGTCGGCAAGATGCTGCTGGCCTCCCTCCCCGATCAGGAGTTGACCGCGCGCTTCCCCGACGGCGCGGAGCTGGTCGCGATGACCCCCAACAGCATCACCGACCCGGCCACCCTGCGCGAGACCCTCGCGGAGATCCGTGCCCGGGGCGTCGCCGTGGAGAGCCGCGAGTCCAACCCGGACGTCTCCTGCGTCGCCGCACCGGTGCGCGACCGCACCGGGGAGGTGGTCGCCGCGCTGTCCATTTCCGTACCGATGATCCGCTGGAGCGACGAACGCCTGGGCGAACTGGAGCAGCTCGCCGTGAAGGGCGCCGCCGAGCTGTCCGAGCGCCTGGGCCACCGGAGTGCCGTATGACGAACGCGTTCGAGATCGCCGTCCGCGCGGAGGCGACCCTGGGGGAGGGCCCCACCTGGGACCCGGCGACGGGCCGGCTGCTGTGGGTCGACATCCTCGGCTCCCGCGTCCACACCTACGACCCCGCCACCGGCCGGCGCAGCGTGCGCCGCACCGAGCAGCACGTGGGCGCCGCCACGCCCCGCGCGGGCGGCGGCCTCGTCCTCAACCTGCGGGACGGCATCGGCCTGCTCGACCCCGACGACACCTTCCGCTGGCTGCACCGCGAACCCGTCCCCGGTCGCCGCGGCAACGACGCCGCGGTCGCCCCCGACGGCAGCCTCTTCGCGGGCACCATGCGCTACGACCAGGCGCCCTGCGGCGGCACGCTGTCCCACGTCACCGGCGACGGCACGGTCAAGGTCCTCCTCGACGACGTAACGGTGAGCAACGGCATCGGCTGGAGCCCCGACGGGCGGCTGATGTACTACATCGACTCGCCGACCCGCCGCGTCGACGTCTTCGACGTCGGTCAGGCGGACGGCCGTATCTCCAACCGCCGTTCGGTCGCGGCGATCGAGGACGGCGCGGGCTTCCCGGACGGACTGTGCGTCGACGCCGACGGCTGCGTCTGGGTGGCCCTCTGGGACGGCGCGGCGGTACGCCGCTACACGCCCTCCGGCGACCTGGACCGCGAAATCCGCCTCCCCGTCCCACGCGTCACGGCCTGCACGTTCGGCGGCCCCGACCTGACAGACCTGTACATCACCACGGCCCGGGTGGGCCTGCCGTCCCCCCACCCTCTGGCGGGCTCGCTCCTGGTCGTCCCGGGAGCGGGCAAGGGTGTCCCGCAACCTCCCTTCCGAGGCTGACCCACCCGCCAGCGCACGCAGGGACCGGCCTTGCTGTCATCCTGCAGAACATGGCGGAATTGAACGGGCTACCCGTTACCCCCGATGCCCTGCTGACTCTGGCGCTGACCAACTACGGCCATTTCACCTCGATGCGCGTCGACAACCAACGCGTACGCGGCCTTGGCCTGCACATGGAGCGCCTGGTGAGGGACTGCCGTGCAGTGATGGGTGCGGAACTGGATCCGGAGAGAGTCCTCGGCTATGTCCGCCAGGCCACCTGCGACCTGACGGGCTCGTTCGTCGTACGAGTCACCATTTTCGATCCCGCCGTGACGTTGGGGCGTCCCGACAAGGCGGACGACCCCCATGTCCTCGTGACCGTTCGGCCGGCCGCAGATTTGCCGATGCCGCCACTGCGGGTTAATTCGGTCCGCTACGAGCGGGATGCGCCCATGGTCAAGCACGTCGGCCTTTTCGGCGCCCTGCATGCACGTCGTACCGCACTCCTCGACGGTGCTGACGATGCGCTGTTCATCGGGCCGGACGACCGTGTGTCGGAGGGCGGGACCTGGAACGTCGGCTTCATCAGTGAGAACGGCGTCGTGTGGCCCAAGGCCGACGTCCTGCCCGGCGTCACGATGGCCCTCCTGCAACAGTCGGGGCACCACAGCACGGCGCCGGTCACCCTCGCCGAGGCGCAGGGGATGCAGGCCGCTTTCGCCACCAACACGACGATCGGCGTGCGGGCATTGTCCGGCATTGATGACGTGCCGATGGCCACGGAAAACCCCCTGCTCGTCCAGCTCCGGGACAGCTACCTCGCCATCCCGGGCGAGCGGCTGTAGGCGGCGCACCGCGGCACAACGGCCGCCGTCCGGTTGGGCTACCGGGAGTATTCGCAGTGCACCGGGCTTCAGCCCGGTGGTGAAGCGAATCTGAGAACTGCTCTGACCTCAGCTGTGTGCACGGATTCGCACTGTTCACCTCAACCCGGGTCAGAGCGGCCGGTTCTGCTGCTCGATGTACTGCTTCACGAT
>NZ_JBFAWL010000008.1:0-259763 GCF_040680275.1 Streptomyces sp. NPDC052079 | reverse complement strand
CGGGGGTCCGCTAGGAGGCATTCGCCCACCTGACCCCGGGCATGGTGGATTTCACCCGGGATCCCCAATCTGCCCTGGATTGGCACTATCGGTGGGCCCACGTCGTGCCTCATCGCGTGCTCACCCCCGACGCCGGCCGTGGGCCGGTCGGGAGGCGGGTCAGGGCCTCCAGGACCTCGGGTGGGGTGATGCGGAGGAGGGCTGGGTCGGGGTGGGGGCCGTGGGGGTTGCCGGGTGGGCCGTGCCACAGGGGGATGTGGCGCGGGTGTGGGGGTGGGCCCCAGTGGGCGGGCGGGACCGGGCCGTAGAGGGTGACGGTGGGGGTGGCGTGGGCGACGGCTAGGTGGGCGATGCCGGTGTCGCCGCTGACCACGGCCCCGGCGTCCGCGACCAGAGCGGCGAGCCGGTCGAAGGGCAGGCCTCCGGCGAAGACGTCGGTGCCGGGGAGTCCGGCCCGGTCGGCGAGGTGGGCCACCAGGTCGCCCTCGTCCGCTCCGCCCGTGACCACGACCCGCCGGCCCTGCGCACGCAGGGCGGTCGCGACGGCCGCGTACCGCTCGACCGGCCAGCAGCGGGCGGGGGCTCCCGCGCCGGGGTGCAGGACGACGGCGCCGGGGGCGGGGGACGGGGCCGTGGGGCGGGGCAGCAGCAGGTCCGTGGGGTCGGCGTCGATGCCGTACGAGCGGAGCAGCCGGCACCAGCGGTTCCGTTCGTGTTCTTCCGCGTGCCAGGGTGGGCCTTCGATCTCGGGGGTTTCGGGGTGGGCGAAGGCCAGCAGGCGAAGGGGGTGCAGGGACTGCAGCAGTCGGTGGCTGGGGGGTCCGTTGCCGTGCAGGTCCACCGCGATGTCCGGGGGCGGGCCGGTCCAGTCGAGGGTGCGGGGCACCGCGCGGTGGGGCGCGGAGGCGGGCAGCAGCCGGTCGACGGCGCCGATGGCCCTGGCGGCCGGCGCGAGTTCCGCGGGTGCGGCCAGTACGAGCTCATGGCCGGGGAACGCCCGGCGCAGCGCCCGTAGCGCGGGAACCCCGGTGAGCAGGTCCCCGAGGCCGAGGGCGCGCAGCACGAGCAGCCGGGGCCGGGGGCTCACCGGACGACCTCCACGAGCTTGTCGACGGCGGCGACGACGTCGTGCGCGGTGATCTGCTCCAGGCACGGGTGGCCCGGGACGGGACACTGCCGGGCCCTGGTGCCGGCGCAGGGTGCCTGCTGGTCGCCCAGCAGCAGGTACGGAACGCCGTACGGCCGCCACCGCTCGGCGGGTACCACCGGCGCGAACAGGGAGACCACCGGGGTGCCCACGGCGGCCGCCAGATGGGCGGGGCCCGTGTTGCCGGTGACCACGCATTCGGCGCCGGCGAGGACCCCGGAGAGCTGGGCGGCGTCGGTGCGGCCGCCGAGGTCCACGGCCCGGCCGCCGGCAACGTACGCGGTCAGCTCCCGCTCCCCCGCGCCGCCGGTGACCACGACCCGGCGGCCGGCAGCGGCGAGTTCGCGGACCGCATGGGCGCACCGTCCGGGGCTCCAGGCGCGGGCGGGCACACTGGCGCCCGGGTGGAGGACGACGTAGGCGCCGGGGCCGGTCAGCGCCTCGGTGGCGGGGGGTGCGAGCACCCGTAGCAGTCCGTCGTCGGGGCGGGGGAAACCGGCGGCCTCGGCGAGGTCGAGCGCGGCCTCGGCCTCGTGGGCGTGCGGTGCGCGGTGGTGGCGTACGTCGAGGAGGGAGCCCGGGTAGTCCTCGCTGTCGGCGGCGATGAAGCGGACGCCGGCCAGGCGCAGCAGCAGGGCGGTGGGCAGGGCCGACTGGTGGAAGGAGGTGATGATCAGCGCGGTGTCCGCGTCGACGGCGTCCACGAGGCGCTCGATCTCCTCGCGGCTGACCTCGGGCGGCTGGAATCCGGTCCAGGGCGAGTCCCACACGAGTACCTTGTCCACTCCCGGCAGCAGCCGCGCCGCGGGCGCCCCGTGCGGCCCGCACAGCAGCGTGACGCGGTCGGCTCGGGCCGCGACGGCCCGTACGGCGGGCCCCGCGAGGAGCACGTCGCCGAAGCTGTCGAGCCGGCTGACCAGGGCCTTCATGCCCACCTCCGCTGCAGGGGCCGGCCGGTGTCGTACGCGGGGCCGGCGGACGGGTTCGCGGGGGGCGGGGTGGTCGGGGGACGCTCGCGGGGCGGGGCGTCGAGGACGAGGCGTACGGCCGTGAGCAGGTCCGGGGCCACGCAGGGGGCCGCGGCCGTTTCCTCGGGGCCAGTCTTGGGGGTGGGGACGAGGATGCCGTGGGCGCCGGCGCGGCGCGCGGCCTCCATGTCGGCGCCGATGTCGCCGATGACGACGCAGTCGGCGGGGCTGGTGCGGATGCGGCCGAGGGCCCACAGGATCATGCCGGGGCGGGGTTTGCGGCAGTGGCAGCCGTCGTCGGGGCCGTGCGGGCACAGGGCCCATACGTCGAAGGGGCCGAGGAGTTCCTCGATGCGCCGGTTGACGCGGCGGGCGTCGGCCTCGGTGAGCAGGCCGCGCGCGATGCCGGACTGGTTGGTGACGACGCCGGTGCGGATACCGCGTGCGCGCAGTGCGTCGAGCGCCTCACGGGCACCCTCCACGGGCCGTACGTGTGCGGGATCGGCGTTGTACGGGACGTCGTGGACCAGCGTGCCGTCGCGGTCGAACAGCACCGCCCGCACCGGGCTCACCGGGCCGTCTCCTGCCAGGCGGGGGCGTTGCGGTGGCGCCAGGCGCCGGCCAGCCGGTGCCAGGTCGCGGCGGGCGGGATGACCACGCTGGTGGCCAGCATGGTCGTCACCTCCTCGCGGGTGCGCGGCCCGGGAACGATGCGGGACCCCGCGAACTCGGCGGTTCCGGCGGCCCAGCCGAGCGCACAGACGCGCGCCGCCCGGCGGTGCCCGGTGGCGCGCAGGACGCAGGCGGCGGCCCCGGCGGCGGTGATCGCGGCGTGCCGGCGGATCCGGCCGCGCGGTGCGACCGCCTTGTCCCACCAGTCCGGGCCGTGCAGCCGCCGCATCAGGGCGTCGTCGGCGTGGCCGCGCTGCGGGCTCAGGGACGCCCAGCGGGAGGCGGGACGCACGGGGTGCAGGGTGGTGCGCCGGCCCCGGCGGATGCGCCAGCCGGCGTCGAGGAGGCGCAGCGCGAGGTCGGCGTCCTCGCGGTAGGGGCGGCGGAAGCGTTCGTCGAAACCGCCGGCCTCTTTGAGCGCTTCGGTGCGGTAGGCCATGTCGGCGGTGATCCAGCGGGCCCGGGAGAGCCCGGCCGTGCCGCGTTCCCAGTCGTTGTGGCGGCGCCCCTCGGGCAGCGGCACGGTGATGACGCCTTGGACGCCGGCCGTGTCGGGGGACGCCTCCTTCAGGTCCCGCACGAGTTCCGCGCACCAGTGCGGGCCCACCTGGACGTCGTCGTCGAGGAACGCGACCCACGGCGCGGTGACCGCGCGCACTCCGGTGTTGCGGGCGGCGGCGGGTCCGCGGCCTCCGCCGGCCCTGACGGTGGTGCGTTCGCGCAGGTGGCCCAGGACGCTCAGCGCGTGGCCCAGCGCATCGGGGCCGGGCGGGACCTCGGGCCGGTCGTCGACGAGGACTATCTCGTCGGGGCGCGGTCCGTTCGCCGCGGCGAGGGCGGCGAGGCAGTCGGCGAGGGTGTCCCGCACCAGGGTGGGGATCACGACGGAATACGACGTCATCCGCACGCCCCCTTGCGTGCTCTGGTACCGGGGATGCGCATCGGGGCTGTACTCCGTCCCTGTGAGGCGTGCGGGTGCTACCGGGACGCGGGTGCCGCATTCGCGGTCGACTCAAACACTTGGACACAGCTTGTCCCAAACAACCGGTTCGGGCACTTCTGGGCGTCGATTCAGGTCACGTCCCGCGGGGTGCGGATGACGAGCCTCACACCTCGGTGACGGTCCGGGTAACGGCATGCGAAGTGGACTATGCACGCTATGCATAGTGACCGTCCCCGCCGTGCCGGGCATCATCGACGCCCTGAAGAAGCGGGGCTACGTCTTCGTGACGGTCCCTCAGCTACTCGCCCCCGGGATGGCGGAGCCGGGGAAGGTGTACCGGTGAGCGGCGCCGGGAAGCGGGAGGCCCGGCGATGGCCGTGCGGCACCGGGGGCCCGGCGATGGGCCGTCCGGCCCACGAGACCCGGCCACGGGCCATCCGACACCATGAGACCCGGCGACGCGCCATCCGACCCCAGGAAGCCCGGCCACGGGCACATCCGGCCCCAGGACGCCCGGCCACGGACCGTCCGGCACCAGGACACCCGGCCACGGGCCATCCGACACCATGAGACCCGGCGATGGGCCATCCGGGTGAGCCGGGCCCGGCCGTGCTGACCGGTAGTCGGGGTTTTCTAGGATTCCCCCCGTGGCCACCTTCCAGCTTCAGCGCACGGCGCCCCTCCCCCTCGACGAGGCCTGGCGGCGGCTCACCGCGTGGCCTCGCCACGGTGAGGTGGTCCCGTTGACCCGGATCACCGTGACCACTCCCCCGCCCACCCGCGCGGGCACCAGGATCGTCGCCCGGACGGGCCTCGGTCCGCTCTCCTTCGACGACCCGATGGAGGTGACGGTGTGGCAGCCGCCCGCGGGGGACTCGCCGGGGCTGTGCCGGCTGGAGAAGCGGGGCCGGGTCGTCCGGGGATGGGCGGAGATCGAGGTGCGGCCGGGGCCGGGTGGCCGGGCGCGGGTGGTCTGGCGGGAGGAGATCCGGGTCCGCTTCCTGCCCGCCCGCGCGGAGGCGCTGCTGGCACGGGCCGGACGCAAGGTGTTCGGGCGGGCGGTGAACCGGCTGCTCCGGTGGGCCTGAGACCCCGGACCGGCGGGCCTCAGGCCACGTAACCGATCCGGCCCGCGGGCGCCGCCGCGCCGTCGTGGTGGATGGGGGTGTGCGCCCCGGTGAGGGGCACTCCGCTGCCGCCGCGCCGGTTGGCGACGATCTCCGCCGCGATGGACAGGGCCGTCTCCTCCGGCGTACGGGCGCCCAGGTCCAGGCCGATGGGGGACCTGAGCCGCGCCAGTTCCAGGTCGGTCACGCCGGCTTCGCGCAGCCGGGCCTCGCGGTCCAGGTGGGTGCGGCGGGAGCCCATCGCGCCGACGTAGGCCACGGGCAGGCGCAGCGCGAGTTCCAGCAGCGGTACGTCGAACTTCGCGTCGTGGGTCAGGACGCACAGGACCGTACGGGCGTCCACGGAGGTGCGTTCCAGGTAGCTGCGGGGCCACTCGACGACGATCTCGTCGGCCTCGGGGAAGCGGGCCCGCGTCGCGAACACGGGGCGTGCGTCGCACACCGTAACGTGGTGGCCGAGGAACTTGCCCACCCGTACCAGCGCCGACGCGAAGTCGATCGCACCGAAGACGATCATCCGGGGCGGCGGAATCGAGGACTCCACCAACAGTGTGAGCGGTGCTCCGCAACGCGAGCCCTGCTCACCGATCTCCAGCGTGCCCGTGCGGCCGGCCTCCAGGAAGGCGCCCGCCTCGGCGGCGACCGTGCGGTCGAGTTCCGGGTGGGCGCCGAAGCCGCCCTCGTACGACCCGTCCGGGCGGACGGTCAGTGCGCGGCCCAGCAGCTCCGCCGGACCGCTCACGATCCGCGCCACGGCCGCCGCCTCCCCTCGCGCGGCGGCGCTGAGCCCCGACGCGAGCACCGGGCGGGCGGGATCGACCGCCCGCACCGGTGTGACCAGGATGTCGATGACTCCGCCGCAGGTCAGACCGACGGCGAAGGCGTCCTCGTCGCTGTAGCCGAAGCGTTCCAGGACGGTTTCGCCGTCCCTCAGCGCCTGCTCGCACAGCTCGTACACCGCGCCCTCCACGCAACCGCCGGAGACCGAGCCGATCGCCGTGCCGTCGGTGTCCACCGCGAGCGCGGCGCCGGGCTGGCGGGGGGCGCTGCCGCCGACCGCCACCACGGTGGCGACCGCGAAGTCACGGCCCTGCTCGACCCACCGGTTCAGCTCCTCGGCGATGTCCAGCATCTCTCGGTCTCCTCAACTGCGGTTGCGGGGTGTTGCGGGTGGCGGGCGGCCGGCTAGTGCACGCCCAGCCAGCTCTCGATCGGGGCGAGGGCGAAGTAGACGACGAAGACCAGTGTCAGGCCCCACATGAAGGCGCCGATCTCCCGGGCCTTGCCCTCGGCGGTCTTGATGGCGACGTAGGAGATGACCCCGGCGGCCACGCCCGCGGTGATGGAGTAGGTGAACGGCATGATCACCACGGTCAGGAACACCGGGATCGCGGTGGCCCGGTCCGCCCAGTCGACATGGCGGGCGTTCATCATCATCATCGCGCCGATCACCACCAGGGCCGCGGCGGCGACCTCGCCCGGCACGATCGCCGTGAGCGGGGTGAAGAAGAGGCAGGCGGCGAAGAAGAGTCCGGTGACGACGGAGGACAGACCGGTCCGGGCGCCTTCGCCGACACCGGTCGCCGACTCGATGAACACCGTCTGGCCGGAGGCGCCGGAGACACCGCCGATCGCACCGCCGGCGCCGTCGATGAACAGGGCCTTGGACAGGCCCGGCATCCGGCCCTTGTCGTCGGCGAGCTTCGCCTCCGTGCCGACGCCGATGATCGTCGCCATGGCGTCGAAGAAGCCCGCGAGGACCAGCGTGAAGACGATCATGCCGACCGTCATCACACCGACCTCGCCCCAGCCACCGAACTCCACGTCCGCGAAGACGGAGAAGTCGGGCATCGACACGGCGCTGCCCTGCAGTTCGGGCGCGCCGCTCGCCCATTGCTTGGGGTCGATGACCCCGAACGCGTTGAGGGTGACCGCGAGCAGGGTGCCGCCGACGATGCCGATCAGGATCGCACCGGGGACCCGGCGCGCCTGGAGCATGAAGATGGCGAGGAGGGTGACGGCGAACAGCAGCACCGGCCAGCCGGCCAGCTCGCCCGCCGGACCCAGGGTGACCGGGGTGGCCTTGCCCTGGTGCACGAAGCCGGCCTTGTAGAAGCCGATCAGGGCGATGAACAGGCCGATGCCCATGGTGATCGCGTGCTTGAGTGCGAGCGGGATCGCGTTCATGATCATCTCGCGCAGGCCGGTGACGACGAGCAGCATGATGATCACGCCGTACATCACGCACATGCCCATGGCCTGCGGCCAGGTCATCTCCGGCGCCACCTGCGAGGCGAGGACGCCGGAGACGGAGAGGCCGGCGGCGAGGGCGAGCGGCACCTTGCCGAAGAAGCCCATCAGCAGGGTGCTGAGGGCCGCGGCGAAGGCGGTGGCCGTGATCAGGGCGGTGCGGCCGAGGGTGTTCCCGGCGGCGTCCTGGCCGGACAGGATCAGGGGGTTGAGCAGGAGGATGTACGCCATCGCCATGAAGGTGGTGACGCCGCCGCGCACTTCTCTTGCGACGGTGGATCCTCGGTGGGTGATGTGGAAGTACCGGTCGAGCCAGGACCGGCCGGCCGGGACGCGGGTTCCCGCGCCCGCGTCGTCGGCGGTGGTCCTGGGCTGCACGGACTGGTGCGTCATGGTGCGATCTCCCAAGGTTCATAGGGGCACCCGTGCCATCGGCGAAGGCGCGGGATTTGGGAGGTGCCGAGACTCGGGGGACGGCCCGGTACTGCACCTTGATGTGGGGCCGGCGCCGGGGGTGACCGTGGGGTGGGTCGCCTGCCCGGCGTCGGGGTGCCGCTGCGCCCACCCGTGCCGCCCCAGCGGCACGACTGCCCGCAGCGGCAGTCGGTGTTGCCAGGTGCCGCACGCTGCCCGCAGCGGCAGGCGGTGTTGCCAGGTGCCGCACGCTGCCCGCAGCGGTAGGCGGTGTTGCCAGGTGCCGCACGCTGCCCGCAGCGTGCGGCACGGGGGGTTACATCGTTCCGGTGAGGTGTTCCGGGCGGACCGGGGTTTTGGTCAAGGGGAGGCCCGTGGCGTTGCGGATGGCTGCCAGGACCGCGGGGGTGGAGGACAGGGTGGGCGCCTCGCCGATGCCGCGCAGACCGTAGGGGGCGTGGTCGTCGGCGAGTTCCAGCACGTCGACGGGGATGGTCGGCGTGTCGAGAATCGTGGGGATGAGGTAGTCCGTGAAGGACGGGTTGCGTACCTTCGCGGTCTTCGGGTCGACGACGATCTCCTCCATGACCGCCACGCCCAGGCCCTGGGTGGTGCCACCCTGGATCTGGCCGATCACGGACAGCGGGTTGAGCGCCTTGCCGACGTCCTGGGCGCAGGCCAGTTCGATGACCTTCACCAGGCCGAGTTCGGTGTCGACCTCGACGACGGCGCGGTGCGCGGCGAAGGAGTACTGGACGTGGCCGTTGCCCTGGCCGGTCCGCAGGTCGAAGGGCTCGGTCGGCCGGTGCCGCCACTCCTCCTCGGCCTCCACGGCCTCGTCGCCGAGGACGTCCACCAGGTCGGCGAGGACCTCGCCGCCGTCGGTGACGACCTTGCCGCCCTCCAGCAGGAGTTCGGCGGTGGCCCAGGCCGGGTGGTACGAGCCGAACCGGCGCCGGCCGAGTTCCAGCACCTTCTCGCGAACGAGCTCGCACGCGTTCTTGACCGCGCCGCCGGTGACGTACGTCTGCCGGGACGCGGAGGTCGAACCGGCCGAGCCCACCTGGGTGTCGGCCGGGTGGATCGTCACCTGGCCGACGCCGAGCTCGGTGCGGGCGATCTGGGCGTGGACGGTGACACCGCCCTGGCCCACCTCGGCCATCGCGGTGTGCACGGTCGCGACCGGCTCGCCGCCGACCACCTCCATGCGCACCCGGGCGGTGGAGTAGTCGTCGAAGCCCTCCGAGAAGCCGACGTTCTTGATGCCGACCGCGTACCCCACCCCGCGGACGACGCCTTCGCCGTGCGTGGTGTTGGACAGTCCGCCCGGCAGCTGGCGCACGTCGGCGCCCTCGCTGGACTCCCACTGGCGCTCCGGCGGCATGGGCATGGCCTTGACGCGGCGCAGGAGTTCGGCGACCGGCGCCGGGGAGTCGACGCGCTGCCCGGTGGGCAGCAGCGTGCCCTGCTCCATGGCGTTGAGCCGCCTCAGCTCCACCGGGTCCATGCCGAGCTTCGCCGCCAGCCGGTCCATCTGCGCCTCGTAGGCGAAGCACGCCTGGACCGCGCCGAAGCCGCGCATGGCGCCACAGGGCGGGTTGTTGGTGTAGAGGGCGATCGCCTCGATCTCCACGTCGTCCACGACGTACGGTCCGATCCCGAGGGAGGAGGCGTTGCCGACCACGGCCGGGGAGGCGGAGGCGTACGCGCCGCCGTCGAGGACGATGCGGCACTTGACGTGGGTCAGCTTGCCGTCCGCGGTGGCGCCGTGCTCGTAGAAGAGCTTGGCCGGGTGGCGGTGGACATGGCCGAAGAACGACTCGAAGCGGTTGTAGACGATCTTGACGGGTTTGCCGGTGCGCAGGGCGAGCAGACAGGCGTGGATCTGCATCGACAGGTCCTCGCGGCCGCCGAAGGCGCCGCCGACGCCGGCCAGCGTCATCCGTACCTTGTCCTCGGGCAGACCGAGGACGGGCGCCATCTGGCGCAGGTCGGAGTGGAGCCACTGGGTGGCGATGTAGAGGTGGACGCCGCCGTCCTCCTCGGGGACCGCGAGGCCGGACTCGGGGCCGAGGAAGGCCTGGTCCTGCATGCCGAAGGTGTACTCGCCCTCGACGATCACGTCGGCCCGCTCCCGGGCCGCCGCGACGTCGCCGCGCACGATGGGCTGGCGGTGGACGACGTTGGGGTGCGGGACGTGGCCTACGTGGTGGTCGCTGCGGTTCTCGTGGACGAGGACCGCGTCCGGGGCGAGGGCGGAGGCCTCGTCGGTGATGACGGGGAGGTCGCGGTACTCGACCTTGATCTTGGCGGCGGCGCGCCGTGCGGTCTCCGGGTGGTCGGCGGCGACGATCGCCACGGGCTCGCCGTGGTGGCGGACCTTGCCGTGGGCGAGGACCGGGGTGTCCTGGATCTCCAGGCCGTAGTTCCGTACGTCGGTCGGCAGGTCGTCGTACGTCATCACGGCGTGGACGCCGGGGACGGCTAGGGCCTCGCTGGTGTCGATGGACACGATCTCGGCGTGGGCGACCGGGGAGCGCAGGATCTGCCCCCAGAGCATGTCCTCGTGCCACATGTCGGAGGAGTACGCGAACTCGCCGGTGACCTTGAGGGTGCCGTCGGGGCGGAGCGTGGACTCGCCGATGCCGCCCTTGGTCCCCGAGCCCTGCGTGATCTTGGTGGGAACACCGTTCGTCGGCATGCTCAGACCCCCTCGGACTGACGGGCGGCCGCCAGGCGGACCGCGTCCATGATCTTCTCGTAGCCGGTGCAGCGGCACAGGTTGCCCGACAGGGCCTCGCGGATGTCCGCGTCGGTCGGGTTGGGGTTGTGCTCGAGCATCTCGTCGGCCGCGACCAGCAGACCCGGGGTGCAGAAGCCGCACTGGACGGCGCCGGCGTCGATGAACGCCTGCTGGATCGGGGAGAGCTCGGTGCCCTCGCCGGTCTGTGAGTCGGTGCCCTGGGGCTGCCACTCCTTGGGCTCGTCCAGTGAGGTGTCGTGGGCGCCTGTGCCGCAGGCCCGCTGCCGTGCGAAGTCGGCCAGGCCCTCCACGGTGACGACCTCGCGGCCCTGGACCTGGCCGGCCGCCACGAGACAGGAGCACACGGGCACGCCGTCCAGGCGGACCGTGCACGAGCCGCATTCGCCCTGCTCGCAGGCGTTCTTGGAACCGGGCAGGCCGAGCCGCTCGCGCAGCACGTACAGCAGGGACTCGCCCTCCCAGACGTCGTCGGCTTCCTGGGGGCGTCCGTTGACGGTGAAGTCGATACGCATTACGCGGCTCCCTCCGTGGTGCGGTGGGCGCCGCGGTACGACTCCCAGGTCCAGGTCAGTGTGCGGCGGGCCATGACACCGACCGCGTGCCGGCGGTAGCTGGCGGTGCCGCGCACGTCGTCGATCGGGTTGCAGGCGGCGGCGCACAGGTCGGCGAACTGCTTGGCGGCGGACGGGGTGATGATCTTCCCGTTGTCCCAGAAGCCGCCCTCCTCCAGCACCGCGTTCAGGAACTCCTCCGCGGCCTGCGCCCGGATGGGCGTCGGGGCGGCCGAACCGATGCCGGTGCGCACCGTCCGGGTCTCCGGGTGCAGGGCGAGTCCGAAGGCGCACACGGCGATGACCATGGCGTTGCGGGTGCCGACCTTGGAGTACTGCTGGGGGCCGTCGGCCTTCTTGATGTGGACGGCGCGGATCAGCTCGTCGGGCGCCAGCGCGTTGCGCTTCACGCCGGTGTAGAAGGCGTCGATCGGGATGCGCCGGGTGCCGCGCACCGACTCGGCCTCGACCTCGGCGCCGGCGGCGAGCAGCGCCGGGTGGGCGTCGCCGGCCGGGGAGGCGGTGCCGAGGTTGCCGCCGACGCCGCCGCGGTTGCGGATCTGCGGGGAGGCGACCGTGTGGGAGGCGAGGGCGAGACCCGGCAGCTCGGCGCGCAGATGCTCCATGATCTTCGCGTACGGGACCGAGGCGCCGAGCCGTACGCTGTCCTCGCCGACCTCCCATTCCTCGAGCTCGCCGATGCGGTTGAGGTCCATCAGGTACTCGGGCCGGCGGTGGTCGAAGTTGATCTCGACCATTACGTCGGTGCCACCCGCAATCGGCACAGCGGCGGGGTGCTCGGCCTTCGCGGCGAGCGCCTCCTCCCAGCTGGCGGGGCGAAGGAAGTCCATGACCGGCTCTCTTCTTCGTCTCGTGGGGCGTACAGATTGAGCCAATCCGTGTGCGGCGGGCGCGGCTCGTTCATGTTCTGTTCACGCGGAGTGGGCCCAGTACACCGCCGGGGATCCGCTGGGGTCAGTCACGGAAACCATGAAGGAGTTGGCTGGCCAGCGACGGCATCTTGTAGATTCATATGAACGATGGTCGGCTCTGGCCTCCCCACTTTCCTCCGGTAACAGAGGACACCGTCCGGGAAACGGCCGACATCGCTGATCAGCCACCCGATGGGCCCTCACGGAAGATCCCTTCCCGGTCCTTCGTAGATGTAGATATCGAGACAGAGAACGGCGGCGACGAGAATGCGGCTGCGCGCACTGCTGGACACCGACGCGCTGGGCCTGAAGCTGCTCGGCGGCGAGGAGGAGCTGGACCGCGGTGTGCGGGGCGTGATGACCACCGACCTGAGGGACCCCAGCCGTTATCTCTCCGGCGGGGAACTGGTGCTCACAGGGCTGGCCTGGCGCCGGGACGCCGCCGACTCCGAGCCGTTCGTACGGATTCTGGTGCAGGCCGGGGTGGCCGCCCTGGCGGCCGGTGAGGCGGAACTGGGCGACGTGCCGGACGACCTGGTCGTGGCCTGTGCGCGGCACCGGCTGCCGCTGTTCGCCGTGCACGAGTCGGTGGCCTTCGCGACCATCACCGAGCATGTGGTGCGGCAGGTCTCGGGCGAGCGCGCCGGGGATCTGGCGGCGGTCGTGGACCGGCACCGGCGGATGATGACGTCGGGTCCGGCGGGCGGCGGGCCCGACGTGGTCCTCGACCTGCTCGGTTCCGATCTGGACCTGCGGGCCTGGGTGCTGTCGCCCACCGGCCGGCTGATCGCGGGGCCGAAGGTCGCGGGGTCGGGCGGGGCCGAGCCGACGCTCCCCGCCGAGGTGTGCGCACGGCTCGCCGCGGAGCAGCTGGCGGCCGCCCGCACGGGCCGGCCCGGACCGCACCGGGTCACGCTGGGCCGGACGACGTACAGCCTCTTTCCGGTGCGCGGCAGCGGGCGCTCCGCGCCGACGGCCGGGGACGTGCGGGAGACGGTGCTGTCGGACTGGCTGCTGGCCGTCGAGGCCGATGCCGGGGACTGGGCCGAGGAGCGGCTGGACCTGCTGCGGGGCGTGACCCAGCTGATCTCCGTCGAGCGGGACCGCCGGGACGCGGCGCGCACGGTCCGGCGCCGGCTCGCCCAGGAGGTGCTGGAACTCCTGCAGACGGGTGCCGCGCCCGCCGAGACGGCGGCGCGGCTGCGGGTGGCCGCGCCCGTGCTGCTGCCCGGCCTCGGCACCGCGCCGCACTGGCAGGTCGTGGTGGCCCGGGTCGACTGGGACGGCGGGGAGGTCGCCGGCGGTCCGGTGGCCCAGGCGCTGCTGGAGGAGATACTGGTCGACCCGGCGTCCACCGGTCCCGAGCACTCCGACCGCATCGCGGTGGCCCACACCGGCGACGAGGCGATAGCGCTCGTACCACTGCCCGCGGTCACCGGCGACGACGACGCCACCGGTGCCGGAGTCGTCGCCGAGGCGCTGCTCGAAGCCATACGTGACCCGCTCTCCGCGGGTCTCGACGGCGACGGCCGGCTCACCGTGGGCGTCTCCGCCGCCGTGCACTCGGCCGAGGGGCTGCGCGGTGCGCTGGAGGAGGCACGGCACGCCCGGCGGGTCGCCGCGGCCCGTCCGGGCCGGGTCTGCGCGGCCGGCCACCAGGAACTCGCGTCGCACGTCCTGCTGCTCCCCTTCGTCCCCGACGACGTGCGGCGGGCGTTCACCGCCCGCCTCCTGGACCCCCTGCGGGACTACGACCGCCGTCACCGCGCGGAGCTGATCCCCACCCTGGAGGCGTTCCTCGACTGCGACGGCTCCTGGACCCGCTGCGCCACCCGCCTCCATCTGCACGTCAACACGCTGCGCTACCGCGTCGGCCGGATCGAGCAGCTGACTGGCCGTGATCTTTCCCGGCTCGAGGACAAGCTGGACTTTTTCCTGGCACTGCGCATGAGTTGAGCGAAAAGGACGCCGTGGAGGACGCCCGTCCGGCCAGTTCGGGTCCGCAGCCCATGACTTTGTGAAATCCTTCACCCACCCTCTTGGCCGGGCCCCGTGGTTCGTGCTGAGATGCGGCCACCACTCAACAGCTCGATGGCGTGCTCGGGGAGGGCAACGTGGCGCATACCGCCATGTCCGGTGACGGAACGACCGCCGATGACGATCCCCTCCGGACGGCGGTGTGGCGGCTGCGCTCCCGCGCCTGCTGGGCCGACGCCGCGGCGCTGCTCTCCCCCGGCACTCCGGACGCGGCGCTGCAACGGGCGTCGCTCCTGGTGGAGCGGTGCGTCTACACCGAGGCGGGGTGGGAGGAGGCCGAGGACGCGCTGCGTACGGCCGAGGCGATGGCGCACAGTGACGAGGAGCGGGGGGCGGCCGCTTGTGAACGCGGGTACTTGGCCTACGCGGCCACCCTGTTCCGGGTGCGCGACCGGGCGGACGAGGCGCGGGCCGCGCTCGGGCGGGCGGCGGCGCTGATCGCTCCGGGGGCGCCGGGGCGGGCGCTGCTGGACTTCCGGCGCGGGCTGATCGCGGAGAACCTCACCCGCTCGCCGCAGGCGGCCCGGGCCGCCTACCGCCGCGCCCACGCGGGCGCCACCGCGCACGCCGATCCGCTGCTGCTGTCCGGCACCTGGCGCCACCTGGCCGGACTGGCCCTACGGGACGGCGAGTTGACGGAGGCCCGGCACGGCTTCGCCGAATCCCTGCGCATCAGGGAGGAGCTGGGCTACCTGGTAGGCACGGCCCCGGCCCTGGTCTCCCTGGCAGAAACAGAAACCGCCCCAGAGGCCACCCGCCTCCGAGAGGAAGCCCGCCGCCTCTTCCGCCTCCTGGGCGGAGTCCCCACCTGGCTGGCAGACCAACTATCCCCACCGGACGCGGCCTAACAGCCCGTCCGGCACAACCAGCCCGTCCGGCGCTTGAGGACGAGGCCAGCCCCTTTCAGCCCGTCCGGCGCTTGAGGACGAGGCCAGCCCCTTTCAGCCCGTCCGGCGTTTGAGGACGAGGCCCGAAGGGCCGGCAGGGGGGTCTGGGGGCGCAGCCCCCAGGGACGGGAAGGGAAGGGGCGGCGGGGGCGAAAAAACCAAACGGAACACCCCCCTCACCCCGCCCCGCTGAAGTGCTCCCCCACCAACACCCGCACGATCTCAAGATCCCCCGCGATCAACGCGTCCAACAACGCGGTGTGCTCATGCGCGTCAGCGATCAACTCCGCCCGCCCCCGCCCCCCACCCGCCCCACCGACCAACGGCCACTGCGCCCGCCGATGCAACTCCCCAGCGACCCCCACCAGTTGCTCGTTCCCCCCAAGAGCAAGCACCGCACCGTGAAACGCACGATCCGCCTCCGCATACGACGCCCGGCACCCGGAGGACGCCGCACGCACCGTCGCCTCGGCCAGCGGCCGCAGCTCGGCCCACCGCTCAGCCGGCACCGCACGCGCCAGCCGCAGCATCACCGGCACCTCGATCAGCGCCCGCACCTCGGCCAGCTCGGCCAGCTCCCGCGCCCCCCGCTCGACGACCCGGAACCCCCGGTTGGGCACAACCTCGACCGCGCCCTCGATGGCAAGCTGCTGCATGGCCTCGCGGACGGGCGTCGCGGAGACCCCGAACCGCTCCCCGAGCACGGGCGCGGAATACACCTCGCCGGGCCGCAGCTCGCCCGAGAAGAGCGCGGTACGCAGGGCGGCGAGAACCTGCCCACGCACGGACGACCGCTGAACGGCGACCCGCGGAGCCGAAAAAGCAGCGGGTTCACCGTGCGTATGCTCACCACGCACCCCGCACCCGCCCGCACCCGCCCGCCCACGCGCCCCGTCACCCGGATCCGGTGCCGCCGCCTGCGCAGGCACCCGGCACCGGCCGGAACCGGCCTGAGCAGCGGCCGCCGCCTCACCTGCCACAGCGGAGCCCTGCGTGCCCTGCTTCACAAGGTCCTCCCGCGGACGTGTCGGTACTTGGGGTCATTACGGCGGGTTGCCACCCGTACGTCAAGCACCATAGGCGCACCGGACACCTGTTCACATCTCGGCGATCTTCGGTAAGGTGAGCCTTACCTTTATTGCCCGGCTCCACGAGACGTGAAGGGGTGCCCCCATGCCCGTGCCCGGTTCGGCCGTCGCGGACGCGTACGCCCGCCTGGCGGAGGCCTTCCCCGCGCTGGCCATCACCGAACTCGGCACCGGCGAGGAGGCGCCCCGGGGCGGCGGCTGGGTGGCCGCGTCGGAGCTCGCGGAGGCCGGGACCGGCCTGGACTCCTTCCTGTCCTGGGACGACACCCAGGTGCTGCGGGACTACGGCCAACGGGGCCGCCCGGACGTGGTCGCCGGCTTCGGTCTGCACCGCTACGCCTGGCCCGCCTGCCTGCTGATCACCGTGCCCTGGTTCCTGCACCGCAGGGTGCCGCGCTACCCCGTGACGCATGTCTCGTACGACCGCACCGCCGCCGGTCTCGCCATGGGCCGCATGGCCGTGCGGCCGGAAGGCTTCGCCTGCCTGCCCGGCGACCCGGCCGCCGCACTGCCCGGCGCCCGCGTGGTGCCCGACGAGGAGGCGCTGCGGGCGGAGGTGCGCGCGGCGGTGGCCCAGCACCTCGAACCCGTCCTGGCCGCTTTCGGCCCCCGGATGCGACGACGCGGGCGCGCCCTGTGGGGCATGGCGACCGACGAGATCGTCGAGAGCCTGTGGTACGTCGCCCAGCTGCTCGGCGAGGAGGAGCGGGCGATGCGCGAGCTGGAGCTGCTGCTGCCGGGGGCGACCAAGCCGTACGTCGGCGCGGCGGCGTTCCGCCGGCCGGCCGGGCCCGGCGGGGAGCAGGAGCGCGCGACCCGGGACCGGGTGAGCTGCTGCATGTTCTACACCGTGCGCCCCGCGGACATCTGCGCCACCTGCCCGCGCACGTGCGCCCAGGACTCGGCGACCGCCGGGCGGGTCAGCGCCGTTTCTGCGAAGGCAAGTTGACGCCGCGTCGGACAATAGGCCCGCCTCAGGAGCCGTAGGATCATGCAGCCGGCACACCGCAGAGGTCACAGCTGATTCACAATTCCCTCACCCGTCGCGGGAACTATCCGCAGAACTACCCGTACGGGTAGTCTTATTCGAACCCAACTCCCGCCCCTCATACGGCAGTTCGAGCTGAGCGTCGCCTGGACGCCCCCCTCGCACTTCCTTGGCGGCCTCTTGCGCCGAAACCCCCTGAGGGCAGCCGGGATTGGGCCACTATGGCGGGCGTTACGCCCTATCCCAATGCAAGGGACCCCTAGATGAGACTGACCGACATATCGCTGAACTGGCTGCTTCCGGGCGCCGTGCTGCTCCTGGGCATGCTGGCGGCGGTGGCGGTGCTGGCGCGCGGGAAGCGCTCCTCGGTCAAGGACACGAGCGCGGACGACTCGTGGGAGCGCAGCGAGGAGCGCCGCCGGCGCAAGGAGGCCATCTACGGCACCGTCTCCTACGTTCTGCTGTTCTGCTGTGCGGCGGTCGCCGCCGCGCTCTCCTTCCACGGCCTCGTCGGCTTCGGCGAACAGAACCTCGGCCTCTCCGACGGCTGGCAGTACCTCGTCCCCTTCGGCCTGGACGGCGCGGCGATGTTCTGCTCGGTGCTCGCCGTGCGCGAGGCCAGCCACGGTGACGCGGCCCTCGGCTCGCGGATACTCGTATGGACGTTCGCGTTCGCCGCGGCCTGGTTCAACTGGGTCCACGCTCCCCGGGGCATCGGGCACGCGGGCGCCCCGCACTTCTTCGCGGGCATGTCCCTGTCCGCCGCGGTGCTGTTCGACCGCGCGCTGAAGCAGACCCGCCGGGCCGCCCTGCGCGAGCAGGGGCTGGTCCCGCGGCCGCTCCCCCAGATCCGTATCGTGCGCTGGCTGCGCGCCCCCCGGGAGACCTACCGCGCCTGGTCGCTGATGCTGCTGGAGGGTGTGCGCAGCCTCGACGAGGCGGTCGAGGAAGTGCGCGAGGACAAGATCCGCAAGGACGAGGCCAAGCGGCGCCGCCGCGACCAGCAGCGGGTGGAACGGGCCCGGCTGAAGGCGATCAGCCGCGGCCACCGGGGTTTCGTGGGCCGGGGCGGCGGGCGCGAACTGGAGACGGCGACCGTGGAGCGCGACTCCGAGCTGGTCTCCGCGGAGCCTGCCATAGCGGCGCCGGAGGCCCTGCCCGTCCGCGCGCGGCCCTCCCTGCAGCCGGTGCGCACCGGCGGCACTGACGCGGTGACCGTCGACCTCACCGCCGAGGACGACACCCAGGCCCTGCCGCGCCTGGACTCCCTGGAGCGCAAGCTCAAGGACCTCGAGCAGCAGTTCGGCTGACACAAGCACGCCGTACGGTTCCGCGGAACCGTACGGCGTGACTGCGCCGTCAGGCGGCGTCCGCGCCGAGTTCGAACCAGACGGACTTGCCCACCTCGTGCTTGCTGACGCCCCACTCGTCCGCGAGGGACTCGACCAGCGCCAGGCCCCTTCCGTGCGTCCCGTCATCGGTGCGGGGCCGTCGCGGCCGGGGCTCCCGGGACACGAAGTCCCGTACCTCCACCCGCAGTCCGCGCGGCCCCACCGTGGCCGTCAGCACCGCCTCGTCGTCGGTGTGGACGAGCGCGTTGGTGACGAGTTCGCTGGTGAGCAGTTCCGCGACCGCGGACCGCTCCGGAGTCCCCCAGTGCGTCAGCAACTCGCGTACCGCCCTGCGGGACTCGCGCACCGCTCTCAGATCCGCCCGCCCCAGTGTGCGCCTCAGCCGATCCGCCGAAGCCTGACTCTTCATGGCCCCCGCCCGCGTACAGATGTCGATTCCCCCTGGCGCTCGAACACGTACACGGGATTCCTTTCCCCGTCCCTCGCGCGCCAGTCATATCGCATCGCCGGCAACCGGTAGTTGGCCGAAGTGCACCGGCCACACATGCGCGCGGGGCCGTCCTCCCGACCCCCGTGGCGAGAGGACGACCCCGGCTTTCATGCGGTGGTCGTGGCGGGCCGTGGCTCAATGGAGCTTGTTGACGGCCCTCTTCGTCGTCTTCTTGAAGGCGCCGACCGGTGCGTCGCCGAAGTCGCCCATCTGCCCCCAGTCGACGACGGTCACCGTCCGGCCGTCCCGTCCCACGGACAGCAGGTGGATGTCCGTGGCGCCCCAGGAGGTCTCCGTGTGCAGTCCGCGCACCGTGGCGCCCTCCTCGACCGGCAGCGTGCCGTAGTACCGGCCCTCGGCCTCGATGTCCGGATACGTCCGCTCCAGCCGGTCGGCGCAGGAACGGATCCTCTTGTCGAGCAGGGCGGCCAGCGCCTTGCCCTTGGCGGCGGAGCCGGTGACGACGGTGACCTGTACGGCGCCGGTGTCCAGGTCGGTGTGGAAGAGGCGGTGCCGGCGGTCGTAGGCCGGTACGCCCTCGCCCAGACAGTAGGCGAGCTGCTCCGGGAAGCCGTCCGTGACCGGGCCGGCCGTCCAGTCGGACAACGGGTGCGGGGGCAGTTCGGAGGCGGAGAGGAAGCTGGGCGGGTTGTTCTCCCGCACAGCGGCGCCGGCTGGTGCGGTGAGCGCCGTGCCGGCCGCGAGGGCGGCGACGGTGAGCGTGGCGAGCGCGGCGGCCCGGGTGCGCATGGGCATGGGTGTCCCCCGTGGGGTGTGCGTGATGGAATGGGCGAGGCGGTACGCCATGACGACCGGGACGGTTCGTCCGGCGGCCGTGGGGCGGTGCGTGCCAAGAGCATCGGCCGCCTCGGGGGCGGGCGCAAGCGTCGTCGCCGGATCCACCGGCATGGAACCATCCCAGCCCGTCCGACGTGCAGGTACATGGGGTGCCTGGGATGCCTGGGAAGCCGTCCCGGGGCCCCTCCGGGTCGGAGCAAGTGGGGGGTGAGGTGTCGGTGTCGGCACAGGACGACGTGGCTGAGTTCGCGGCGCTGCTGCGGGAGTTGAAGGAACACACGGACCGCAGCTACGGCGCGCTGGCCCGCCGCCTGAACATGAACACCTCGACGCTGCACCGCTATTGCGCCGGTGAGGCGGTGCCCGTCGATTTCGCCCCGGTGGAACGGTTCGCCGCGCTCTGCGGCGCGTCCCGCGCGGAACGCCTGGAGCTCCACCACCGCTGGCTCCGCGCGGCGGACACCCGACAACGCGCAACGGCTCCCGCCGCCGAGCCGAAGACACCGCCCCCTTCTGACCCCACGTCAACGGCGGACGCGTCCCCCGCCCCCGCCAAGGTCTCCGCACCCGCGACGGACACTGGGTTCGACGCGGGAACCGCACCCGGCACAAGTAACCCGCCCGACCGGGGCACCGCTGTCGAGAAGGCGGCCGGAGCGTCTGCCGCCGACGGGCGGTCCCTGCGTTCCGAGGCCGTGGAGGGCGGTGAGGTGAGCGGGCCCTTGTCGCAGGGGCACGGAGACCGGCGGCCGTGGTATCGGCGGCGTAAGCGGGTCGCCGTCGCCGTGGCCGCGGCGTGTGCGTTGCTCGCGACGGTGGGGAGTCTGTCCGCGCTGCCGGACGACCGGCGGCCGTCCGCCGGCAGGGAGGTTCCCGGCGCCCCGCCCCCGAACACGCTCACCACGACCGAACCCGCCGCGACGCCGCACAGCCGCACCCCCTCACCGACGCCCTCCGCTCCGGCGACCAGCACCGGAACCGGCGGCACCCCGTCGCCGAAGGCACGTCCGGGGGCCCCGGAGACACAGCGCGGCACTTCCGGACAACCCGGGCCGAAGGCACCGGCCGCTTCCGCGCCGCTCACCTGGTCCGCCGACTCCCATGTCTGGGCGGACGGATGCGGTCACGACTACGTCATCGCCCGCCCGCCCAAGCAGGTGCCGCCGCCTCCGGCTCCCCAGGACGCCCGGACGTGGGCGGAGGCGCAATCGGCCGTGCACGGGGGCGAGACGATGGTGGAGCTGTCGGTCCAGGGGACGTCCGGCACGGCCGTGGTGCTCACGGCCCTCCGGGTCCGGGTGACCGGCCGTGTCGCACCCGCCCCGGGGAACGCCTACGCCATGGACCAGGGCTGCGGCGGCGCCCTCACCCCGCGCTCCTTCCACGTGGACCTGGACAAGGACCGGCCCATCGCCCGCGCGGTCGCCGGGAACGACGCCGGTACGCCGATCCCCGCCGTGAAGCTGCCCTACACCGTCTCCGCGACCGACCCGGAAGTGCTGATCGTCACCGCCCGGACCCGTGACTGCGACTGCCGTTGGTACCTCGAGCTGGACTGGTCCTCGCAGGGCCGCACCGGCACGGTCCGCATCGACGACCAGGGCCGCCCGTTCCGCACCAGCGGTATCGCGGACCGGCCCCGCTACGAGTACGACACATCCGCCCGCGACTGGCGCCCACGCGCACAGTAAGCGCCCTATGGCCGGGGCACGTTGCGCAGGTTGGAGCGGGCCATCTGCAGCATCCTGCCCACCCCGCCGTCCAGTACCATCTTGGACGCGGACAGTGCGAACCCGGTCACCATCTCCTTGCTGATCTTCGGCGGGATGGAGAGCGCGTTGGGGTCGGTGACGACGTCGACGAGGGCCGGGCCCTTGTGCCGGAACGCCGATTTCAGCGCCCCGGCGAGTTCCTTCGGTTTCTCCACCCGTACCCCGTAGGCGCCGCAGGCGCGGGCGACCTCGGCGAAGTCGGGGTTCTTCATGGCGGTGCCGTGCGAGGGCAGACCGGCGACCAGCATCTCCAACTCGACCATGCTGAGCGAGGAGTTGTTGAACAGGACGACCTTCACCGGCAGGTCGTACTGCACGAGGGTGAGGAAGTCGCCCATCAACATGGTGAACCCGCCGTCGCCGGACATCGACACCACCTGCCGGCCCCGGTCGGTGAACTGCGCCCCGATCGCCATCGGCAGCGCGTTGGCCATGGAGCCGTGGGAGAAGGAACCGATCACCCGGCGAAGGCCGTTGGGCGAGATGTAACGGGCCGCCCAGACGTTGCACATGCCGGTGTCGACGGTGAACACCGCGTCTTCGTCGGCCATTTCGTCCAGTACGGACGCCACGTACTCGGGGTGGATCGGCACATGCTTCTCCACCTTCCGGGTGTACGCCTTCACGACGCCCTCGAGCGTGTCGGCGTGCTTCTTGAGCATCCGGTCGAGGAACCTCCGGTCGTCCTTGGTGCGGACCCGGGGCGTCAGACAGCGCAGCGTCTCCTTCACATCGCCCCACACCGCGAGGTCCAGCTTCGAGCGCCGCCCGATGATCTCGGGCCGCACATCGACCTGGACGATCTTCACGTCGTCGGGGAGGAAGGCGTTGTACGGGAAGTCGGTGCCGAGCAGGATCAGCAGATCGCACTCGTGCGTGGCCTCGTAGGCGGCGCCGTAGCCGAGCAGTCCGCTCATGCCGACGTCGTACGGGTTGTCGTACTGGATCCATTCCTTGCCGCGCAGGGCGTGCCCGACCGGGGACTTGATCTTCCCGGCGAACTCCATGACCTCCGCGTGCGCGCCCTTGGTGCCGGCACCGCAGAACAGGGTGACCTTCTCGGCCTGGTCGATCATGTCGACGAGGCGGTCGATCTCCGCGTCGCCGGGGCGGACCGTGGGCCGGGAGGTGACGAGGGCGGTCTCGGGGGCCTGGTCGGGCGCGGGTTCGTCGGCGAGGTCGCCGGGGAGGGAGACGACGCTGACCCCGGAGCGGCCCACCGCGTGCTGGATGGCGGTGTCCAGCAGCCGGGGCATCTGCCGGGTGCTGGAGATCAGCTCGCAGTAGTGGCTGCACTCACGGAACAACTGGTCGGGATGGGTCTCCTGGAAGTAGCCGAGGCCGATCTCGCCGGAGGGGATGTGCGAGGCGAGGGCGAGGACCGGGGCGCTGGAGCGGTGGGCGTCGTAGAGGCCGTTGATGAGGTGCAGGTTGCCCGGCCCGCTGGAGCCGGCGCAGGCGGTGAGCCGGCCGGTGACCTGCGCCTCGGCGCCGGCGGCGAACGCGGCGGTCTCCTCGTGCCGGACGTGGATCCAGTCGATGGCGGCATGGCGGCGCACGGCGTCGACGACCGGGTTGAGGCTGTCGCCGACCACACCGTAGAGGCGCTTGACTCCCGCGCGGGTGAGGATGTCGACGAACTGTTCCGCGATGTTCTGTCTGGCCATGGGTTCCGTCTGCCCCTCCGGTGTCGAAGATGCCTGACGGGTTCCATGAATTCACACCGGGCGCTCTCACGCCTCCCAGACGCCGACGGCCGTGCGGTCGTCGGCGTACCCCTTCACCCGTACCTGGGTGTCGGCCAGGAACGCGGCGAGGCCCGGCGGTCCGGGGCGGGACCACCGGTCGGCCAGGTGAGCGCGGAGTTCCTCCTCGCCCCGCAGCGGGTCGGCGAGACCGGTGCCGCACATCAGCAGCGTGTCACCCGGGCGGGCTACGGAGGCACGGAAGCGGAACGGTTCGCGCGGGGGTTCGGGGGCGGGCTCGTACGGGCTCGGGGGTGTGGGGATGCCGAGGTCCATGGTGAGGCGGTCGCCGTCGGGGGTTTCGGAGGGCGGCGAGCCGAAACCGACCACGGGTTCGCCCTTGACGTCGGCGACCTCCGGTTCGATGTCCTGCCACTCGCCGTCCCGCAGCCGGAACAGACCGCCGGGGCCGACGCCGAAGAAGACCCGGGTGCGGCAGGCCGGGTCGGCGGGCAGGAGCAGGCAGCGCAGGGTGGCCGCGTAGACGTCGGGTTCGAGGCCCTGCTCGGCCGCGCCGGCGCGGAGCCGGCCGAGGCTGCGGTCGGTGAGGCGGTGCAGGCCCGACTTGAGGTCGCCGCGCCGGGCGGCCCTGATGTCGTCGACGAGGCGGTCGTGGCTGCGTCCCACGGCACGGCCGATCCAGCGGCAGGCCTCGGCGGCGGCCAGATGCGCCCGGGGCGCGGTCCGGGTGCCGGTCGCCAGCGCGAC
The DNA here is from genome assembly GCF_040680275.1 of Streptomyces sp. NPDC052079. Taxonomy (NCBI): domain Bacteria; kingdom Bacillati; phylum Actinomycetota; class Actinomycetes; order Kitasatosporales; family Streptomycetaceae; genus Streptomyces; species Streptomyces sp. NPDC052079. The sequence continues at coordinate 236,130 of NZ_JBFAWL010000008.1, read as the reverse complement.
GAGGAGCAGCGCCCGCTCGCCCGTCCCGAACCGTGCGGTGAGCAGCGCGTCGCGGCGCGGCTCGCCCCGGTACCGCGCGGAGTCACCGCGCACGGACGCGGCCCGCAGGGTGCAGGCGCCGTACCGGGCGCCGTCGAGCACGGTGTCCGGCGTCAGGTCGTCCAGCTCGTCGGGGTCGGCGGCGGGCAGGGCGGTGGGCTCGGCGTCGTAGGTGGGGGGCCGGGAGCCGACATAGCCGCGGGAGGGCGGGGGCGGGGGTGGTTGCAGGCGGGAGGGGCGGGGGGCGGCGGGGGGCCGTGCGTCCTCGGGTTCCGGGGTGGCGGGGGTGTCGGGGGCCTCGGGGGACGTGGTGGGAAAGGGCGTCCAGGTGCCGAAGGTCATGGGCGGCAAGGGCGGCGGTTCCTGCGGGGTGGCTTGGTCCGCGTCCTGGCGCGTCCGGCCGCCGCTCCGGTCCGTGTGCCCGGGGGGCCGGTGGGGCCTCGGTGGGAAGGTCACCGGGCCCGGGGCTGTGGCGGGCGGAGGTTCCCAGGGGGCCTGGGAGGGCGGGGCGGGCGTCGCGCGGGGTGCGGGGATCCTCGTCGTCGGCGCCGGAGTCGGAGTCGGCCCGGTGTTCACCGTGCCGGACGCCGAGGCGAAACGGTCGTCCAGGGAATCGGGCGCCGGTGAGGGGCCCGTGTCACCGGCGGCGGCGTCGTACAGCCGCCGCCACCAGTCGTCCTCAGGACCGGTGGGCCTTCCCCCCTGCTGACTCATGCCCCCAATTGTCGCCCGCACGGGCCGGTTGAAAACGGGGCATCCGGAAAATCTCCGCCCGGCGGCGCACACCGGACGGCCGCTCGGGTGAACCCCGGGACGGCTGTGCGACGGGGGGTGAAGCGGGCGTTCCGTTCTGCACCGGGGCCGGGCCTCCGGCACCCTGGACAGATGGGAGCATGGGACCTCCTGCTCACCGGACTGGTGCTCCTGCTCGGCCTGTGCGGAGTGCTGCTGCCAGGGGTGCCCGGGTCGTGGCTGGTGTGGGCCGGGGTCCTGTGGTGGGCGCTGAAGGATCCGCAGCCCGTCGCCTGGTGGGTGTGCGTGGGGGCGACCGTGGTGCTGTTCCTGTCCCAGGTGGTCCGCTGGGCCCTGCCGCCCCGCCGGCTGCGGACGGGCGGCGCCGACGCGCGCATGCTGGGGTACGCGGGCGGCGGCTCGCTCCTCGGTTTTGTGCTGGTGCCCGTGGTCGGCGCGGTCCCGGGCTTCCTCGGCGGTCTCTACCTCTACGAACGGCTCCGGCTGGGCCGCCGCAGGGAGGCGGCCGCGGCAACGCGGACGGCGATGCGCTCGTGGGGCTGGAGTGTGCTGACGGAGCTGTTCACCTGCCAGCTGATCACGGCGGCGTGGCTGGGCGCGGTGTTCTGGGGCTGAGCCCCAACGCGCCGGGACTGCGGCCTTCAGGGCCGCAGTGCGCCCTCGTGGGTCAGCAGCCGCACCTTCCGCTCCAGTCCCCCCGCGTACCCGGTCAGCGAGCCGTCGGAGCCGATCACCCGGTGACAGGGGCGGACGATGAGCAGCGGGTTCGCGCCGATCGCCCCGCCGACGGCCCGTACAGCGGGCCGGGAGGCGCCGATCCGGGCCGCGATCTCGCCGTAGGAGACGGTCGCCCCGTACGGAACGTCGTCGAGGGCGGCCCACACCTTCTCCCGGAACGGTGTGCCGACGGCGTGCAGGGCCAGCCGGAACTCCTTGAGCTCACCGGCGAAGTACGCGGCGAGCTGCCGCTCGGCCTCGCGGAACGGCCCCGGATCGCGCCGCCAGTCGTCCCGCACGGTGCGCCCGCCCTTTTGACCGGGCACGGAGAGCGAGGTCAGCTCGCCGGTCGGGGCGGCGGTGAGCAGCAGCGCTCCGACGGGGCTGTCCACCCGCGTCCAGTAGGTCGGCGTGGTGATGGTCGTCGTCATGGTTACTCCAACTCCCCTGCGGCACGCAGGTGGTTCAGGGCGTACGAGCGCCAGGGGCGCCAACTGTCGGGGGTGTCCGGTCCGGGCGGGGCCACGTCGGGGTCGCCGAGGGCGCGGGTGCGGATCGTGGCGATGGTGCGTGCGTCCAGGCCGGGTACGGCGGCGAGGGCGTCCCGGGCTTCGTCGCGGTCGGCGCCGGGGCCGAGGCGTACCGTGCCGTCGGCGAGGGCGGCGGTGAGCGCGCCCAGCGGGCCCTCGGGCTCGGCCTCGGCGAGGACACCGGGTTCGGGGAAGAGGTGAGTGAGGGCGCCGCAGGGGGCGTCGAGCCGCTTGCCGTAGCGCAGGACCAGGGCGGCCGCCTCGTCGCGGCCGGTGAGCGCGCGCACCGCGAGTTCGTCCGGGTCGGCGGCTCCCGGTGAGCGCAGCCCTGGCCGGGCGGCGACGAGGGGGGCGAGCCGGGCGTCGGCGCCGAGGCGCGCGTCGACGGCGTACGGGTCGGCGTCCAGGTCGAACAGCCGCCGCAGCCGCTGTACGGCGGTGGTCAGATCGCGGGGGTCGGTGAGGTGTACGCGTGCGTCGAGCCAGCCACCGGGGTGGGCGCCCGTTCCGGAGTGGTGGCGTTCGCCGACGGCGGCGATGCCGGTGCCGTAGGGCAGTCGCAGGGTGCGCCGGTAGGTGCGGTCGCCGGGGGCGCCGCTCACCTCCTCGACGCCCGGGACCGCCTCGCGCTCCAGCAGGTCGAAGACGCATCCTGCCTGGTAGGGGCCGCGGTGGGCGAGCCGCAGGGGGATTCCGGCGGAGGGCGTGGCGGTCCGTGCGGCGGTCCGGCCGGCGCGGGGCGCGGACGCCCGCAGCCCGCTGGGTGTGGTGGCGTACACGGACCGTACGGTGTCGTTGAACTGGCGGACGCTCGCGAAACCGGAGGCGAAGGCGATCTCCGTGACGGGCAGCCCGGTGGTCTGCAGGAGCACCCGCGCGGCGTGGGCCCGCTGGGCCCGGGCGAGTGCGACGGGCCCGGCGCCGAGCTCGCCGGTGAGCTGCCGCTGCACCTGGCGGGCGCTGTAGCCGAGCCGTGCGGCGAGCCCGGCGACGCCCTCCCGGTCGACGACGCCGTCGGCGATCAGCCGCATCGCCCGGCCCACCATATCGGCCCGCACGTTCCAGTCGGCGGAGCCGGGCACGGCGTCCGGGCGGCACCGCCGGCAGGCCCGGAAGCCGGAACCCTGCGCGGCGGCGGCGGTCGTGAAGAAGCGCACGTTGTGCCGCTTCGGCGTGACGGCGGGGCAGCTCGGCCGGCAGTAGATGCCGGTCGTCTCCACGGCGAAGAAGAACGCCCCGTCGAACCGGGCGTCCCGGCTGCGCACCGCCTCGTACCTGCTGTCCTCGTCCATCACACCGCCCAGTCTCCGCCATCCGGGAAACCCCGGCTGGCGGAAATCGGACATCGCGGTAGCCCAAGGCAGCTCGGCAGGCCCTACCGCAGGCGCCCCCGCTTGGCCTCCATCGCCGCCTTGCCCATCGCGCCCTTGCGCTTCCAGTCCTTGCGGATCTCCGCGCGGAGCCGCGCGTCGGTCTTGGCGACGATGTACTGGTTCTCCCGGAGCAGCTTGCGGTAGCTGTCCAGGCGGCGCTGCGGCAGCTCCCCGTTCTCGAGGGCTTCGAGGACCGCGCAGCCCGGCTCGCTCTCGTGGGCGCAGTCGTGGAAGCGGCAGCCCTCGGCCAGCTCCTGGATCTCGGCGAATACCTGGCCGACGCCGGTTCCGGCGTCCCACAGGCCGACGCCCCGCAGTCCCGGTGTGTCGATCAGGACTCCCCCGCCGGGCAGCGCCAGCAGGTTGCGGGTGGTGGTGGTGTGGCGGCCCTTGCCGTCGATGTCCCGGATTGCCTGGACCTCCATGACGTCCTCGCCGAGGAGCGCGTTGGCCAGGGTGGACTTGCCGGCGCCGGACTGCCCGAGCAGGACCGTCGTACCGCCCGCCGTGATGGCGGCGAGCACGTCGATCCCGCCCCCGTCCCTCGCGCTGACCGTGAGCACCGGCACGCCCGGGGCGCTGGTCTCCACGTCCTGGACGAGATGCGCGCGGGTGACCGCGTCCGGCACGAGGTCGGCCTTGGTGAGCACGACCACGGGCTCGGCCCCGGACTCCCAGGCGAGCGCCAGGAAGCGCTCGATGCGGGCCAGGTCGAGTTCGACGGCGAGCGAGACGGCGACCACGGCGTGGTCGACGTTGGCGGCGAGGATCTGCCCCTCGGAGCGCTTGGAGGAGGTGGAGCGCACGAAGGCCGTACGGCGCGGCAGATACGCGCGGACATAGCGGGGGTTGCCGCCGGGTTCGACGGCGACCCAGTCGCCCGTGCACACGACCCGCAGGGGGTCGTGCGGGGTGACGAAGGCGGTGTCGGCGCGCAGGAGCCCGCCGGCGGTGACGACGTCGCACTGGCCGCGGTCGACACGGACCACGCGCCCGGGCAGCAGCCCGTCCGCGTCGTAGGGGGCGAACGCTTCCGCCCAGGCGTCGTCCCAGCCGTACGGGACGAGCGCGGAGGAAGCGGAGGAAGGAGAGAGGGAGCTCAAGGGGTGACCCTTCGGGCGGGTGGCCCCGGCGGCCGTGCGTACGCGGACACGTACGGACGTGAAAAGGGTGAGGTCAGCCGGTGGCCACGGAGGTGGATATGACGGATTCCCGTATGCGGACAGCGTCCAGCGCAAAGACAGTCATCGGTCGACACCTCCTCACTCCGTGAATGCTCCGGTACGGCGGCGCGCGGCCGCCGTGCGATCTGCGGTCACAGTAGCCCGCGGCCGCCCCGGGCCGTCAACCTGTTTTTTTCCCGCGTGCCCCGGCGTCAGACCGTCGTGCAGGTCCGGCCGTTGAGCGTGAAGCCGGCCGGCGGGCCGTTCGTGCCGCTCCAGGAGGCGATGAAGCCGAAGGCGAGCTGTCCGCCGGCGGCGACCGTCCGGCCGTAGTTGTCGGGGGCGGTGGCGGTGACGTGGGAGCCGTCCTGGCGCACCGAGGCGTCCCACATCTGGGTGATCTGCTGGCCGTCCTCGAAGGTGAAGCCGACGCGCCAGGAGTCCAGCGGGTCCCGCGTGGTGACGGTGACGGTGGCCTCGAAGCCGTCGGGCCACTGGTTGGCCAGGTCGTAGTCGACCCGGCAGGCGGCGGGCGCACCGCGGTCAGCGGTCGCGGTCGCGGCGGTGGCGGAGGAGGTGCCCTGGGGTTCGGGGTCGGGGTTCTTCCGGTCCGGTGTGGCGGAAGGGGTGCGTCCGGCGGACTTCCGGGTGGGAGCCGGGGAGCTCGGGGAGGTGTCGTCAGCGGCGACCGTGGGGGTGGACGGCAGGGAGGGTTCGGCGCCGGCCACGGGCCGGCGGTCGGCGTCGGAGCGTGCCGCGGGGTCGTCGGCCGTGTCGCCGAAGGGCATCAGGGAGGCCGCGAGGGCGAGCAGGGAGACGAGGCCGGCGGCGACGAGCAGTCCGTGCCGAGCGACGGGTGTCCTGCGGGACGCGTCCGCCGGGTCGCCGGTGTCCGCGTCGGACGGGTCCGGGCGGCCGGCGCCGAGGCGCACCTCGGCGGCGCGGCGGCGGCGTTCCAGATAGGCGAGTCCACCCCAGCCGATGACACCGCCGGCCAGTGCCCCGGGCAGTCCGCCGTCGTACAGGCGCAGGCAGGCGGCGGCCTCCGCGCACTGGTGGCAGGTGGCGAGGTGCCGGGAGAGGTCGCCGGGGGTGTCCGTGTCCGCGGCGGGCGACCGGGTGACGGCGTCGAGGAGCCGGGCGTAGCTGCGGCACTCGGCGTCCATCGGGGAGTCGAGGTGGTTGCGGTGGCAGCGGTCCCGGAACACACGGCGCACCTGGGCGAGTTCGTCGGTGACGGTGGCGGGGTCGAGGCCGAGCCGGCGGGCCACCAGGGGCAGCGGCAGGGCCTCCGCCTCGGCCAGCCACAGCAGTTCGGCATCCGCCTGCTGAAGGTCGCGCAGTCCCCGTACGCCGACCGGGCGTTGTAGCGGCGGGCCGGTGTAGCGGGCGGCCTGGTCGGAGTGGAGCCACAGCCGCAGGTCGGGGTCGAGTTTGTGTCCCTGTCCCGCTTCCTCCCAGGCGGCCGCGGTGGTGCGAACGGCCGTCAGCAGCAGGGGTATTCGGGGCAGTCTCGACGAGCGGCGTCCGGTGCCCCGTACGGTTCCCTGCTCGGCCGCGCGCAGTTCGCCGATGCCCTGGGCGAAGGCCTCGCGGGCCAGTTCGGCGGCGGCGGTGGATCCCGCCGTGCACAGGTCGGCGTAGGAGAGCACCGCGTCCCAGCACTCGGAGAACAGTGCCGCCTCGCTGGCGTCCTGGGGGCTCGGCAGGTCGGGCATGAGACTCCTGCATCACGTACGAAGTCAACTCGCCAAAGTCGGCGTGGAGTTGGGGGAAACCTCGCGGCAGTGGCCGAGCTTTTCACGTCCTCGACATAACTGACAAGCGCCGTCTTCACTTTCTGTGGCGGTGTGGCCACCCCTCGCGGTGAGAATACGCAAGGAAGGCCGGAACGTCTCGGTTCCGGCCTTCCGAAGGTGCGTGGGACGGGCTGCGCGCCCCGGGATCAGACGGTCCCGGCGGGCTCCTGTGCGGGCAGGCTGTCCATGAAGGAGCTGACGGAGAACACCGCGTTGCCGGGTCCGGGCGGGCCGTACCCGGGGGGCGAGGACAGCCCGAAGTCCTCCATGGTCTGCCGGTACGCCTGGAGCAGCCGGATGTGGTACTCCAGCGGGGCGCCCTGCGGGTTGGCCTTGCCGAGCGGGGTGGTCGGCTCCGGGCACCAGGTGGTGAAGCGGGGCGTGATGCCGTGCGACATGAAGAAGCGCAGGCCCTCGGTGGTGGAGTCGATGGCCTCGTCGACCGTCTTGAAGCCGAAGGGCTCGGCCATCTCCACGCCCGCGACGAAGTTGGGGATGACGTTGCGCGCGCCGAAGATCTCGGCGGAGTCGAGGATGCGCCGGTGCCACTCGTCCCGGCCGACGTAGCGCTCCTTGCCCGGGCAGTACATCTTGAACAGATACTCGTCCCACACCTCGTAGTTGGGGTGGTAGATCTGCACGCCGTAGTCCTTGAAGCGCTGGACGTCGTCCTTGGGCAGCGCCTGGGCGACGACCTTGCCGATCCAGCGGCCGGGGAAGCGCTCCTCGATGGCCTTGGCGTAGTGGCCGTAGAAGTCGGCCTCGTCACGGCCGGAGACCGTCTTGGTGATGGCGCCGCCGGTGAGGGTGTAGGCGGTGGAGGCCTTCGCCGTGTCGTACCGGTCGATGATCTCCAGGGCCTCGAGGACCTCCTCGACGTCCTTGACCCCGGTGTAGGGCCGGCCGGCCGCCTTGTGCTGGCGCCAGTTGTGGTTGATGTCGCAGTACTGGCACTCCTCCTTGGCGCCGAAGTACTGGCAGACCCGGAAGACGGTCAGATAGATCAGATAGCCCCACTGGATGGTGGGGGCGACCTCCATCACCGACTTCCCGTTGGACAGCTTGTGCCGGTAGTACTCCGGCATCGGCGGCACGCCGACGTCGGAGATCCGCTTGCCGTCCAGGTACAGGCCGAGCATGCCGTGCTCGTCGGCGGCGACCCGGTACGGGGACGAGGGGTTCACCCGGACGGACACCACCGTGCGGCGCAGGTCGTAGGGGCCACCCGTGAGGACGATCTCCTCCGGCGGCCGGCGCAGCGCGGCCTCGCCGAGCTCCGGCAGAGTGCCGTGGTCGAAGGAGAAGATGAAGTACGACTTCGGCTTGACCTCGCCGCTCTCGTTGTCGCTGAGGGCGGACGGGTCGAAGGCCACGCCGCCCCGGAGCAGGTCCTCCTTGAAGACGGCTTCCCGCGGCACATGCGGGAACCGCTCCATCAGATCCTCGACCAGCGCGGTACGGCTGCCCATCTAGTGTCTCCTCCCGGGTCGGACGTACGACTCCTCACGGTATGCCCCCGCTGGGGCGTCCGGTGTGCCGGGTCCCCCCACGTGGCGCGGACCACTCCCCAGGTAGGTTCCGACCGGGGCCCATTTCGGCCCCGGTGGCCGGGAAGGACGTGGGATGACCGAGACCGTGACCAACTGGGCGGGCAACATCACGTACGCCGCCAAGGAACTGCACCGCCCGCGCAGCCTGCACGAGCTGCGCGGTCTGGTCGCCGAGAGCCCGCGGGTGCGGGCCCTGGGCAGCGGGCACTCCTTCAACGAGATCGCCGAGGCCGGCGGGGACGGCGTCCTGCTCTCCCTCGACGCAATGCCCCCGGAGATCGACGTGGACACCACGGCCCGGACGGTACGGGTCGGGGGCGGCGTGCGCTACGCCGAGTTGGCGCGGGAGGTGCACCGGCACGGGCTGGCGCTGCCGAACATGGCCTCGCTGCCGCACATCTCGGTGGCCGGCTCGGTCGCCACCGGCACGCACGGCTCCGGGGTCGGCAACGGGCCGCTCAGCTCGTCGGTGCGCACGGTGGAGATCGTGACGGCGTACGGCTCCACGGGGCGTTTCACCCGGGGGTTGTCCAACTGGTTCGGCGGCGCGGTCACCTCGCTGGGCGCGCTCGGTGTGGTCACCTCGCTCACCCTGGACCTGGAGCCGGCCTTCGAGGTCGAGCAGCACGTGTTCACCGAGATGCCCCTGGAGGGGCTGGACCAGGCCGCGTGCGAGACGGTCATGTCGGCGGCGTACAGCGTGAGCCTGTTCACCGACTGGCGGGAGCCGGGCTTCCGGCAGGTGTGGGTGAAGCGGCGCACCGACCAGCCGCCCGTGGACATGCCCCTGGCCGCCCCGGCGACCGAGAAGATGCATCCGGTGCCGGGAATGCCCGGGGTGAACTGCACCGAGCAGTTCGGGGTGCCGGGGCCCTGGCACGAGCGGCTGCCGCACTTCCGGGCGGAGTTCACGCCGAGCAGCGGGGCGGAGCTCCAGTCGGAGTATCTGATGCCGCGCAAGTCGGCCGTCGCGATGCTGCGCGCGCTGGACGGCATCCGGGAGACGATCGCGCCCGTGCTGCAGACCTGCGAGGTGCGCACCGTCGCCGCCGACGACCAATGGCTGAGCCCCTCCTACGACCGGGACACGGTGGCCGTCCACTTCACCTGGATCGAGGACACCCGGACGGTGCTCCCCGTGGTCGCCCGGGTCGAGGAGGCGCTGGCGCCGTTCGACCCGCGGCCGCACTGGGGAAAGGTCTTCACAATGCCCGCGGCGGTGCTGCACGCCCGCTACCCGCGTCTGCACGACTTCCGCGCCCTGGTCCGCGACATGGACCCCGACGGCAAGTTCACCAACGCCTTCGTGCGGGACGTGGTCGGCAACTGATGGTTCGGTCCCGGGCCTACCGGCTGAGCCTGCGGATCTCCTCGTACGACGGTGTCGTCGCCTCCGGGACCGTGCCGCCCGACCGAATCGCGGCCGCCGCCTCCACCGCCGCGCCCAGTGCTCGGCGGTACAGCAGGGAGCCGAGGCTGACGCGGCGGACGCCGAGGTCGGCGAGGTGGGCGACGGACGGACCGGCGGGCGAGTGGAGGATGTTGAGGGGGACGTCGTCCAGGGCGCGCACCAGGCCCGCGATTTCCCGGGGGTCGGTGAGGCCGGGGACGAAGACGCCGTGGGCGCCCGCGTCCCGGTAGGCCTGGGCGCGGGCGAGGGTGTCCTCCGGGTCGCCGTCACCGAGCCAGTGGGTGTCGGTGCGGGCGTTGACGAAGAGGCCGGGAGCCGCCGCGCGGACGGCGGCGATCTTCGCGGTGTGCCGGTCGGCGGGCCCGAGTCCGTCCTCCAGGTTGATGCCGGCGGCGCCCAGGGCGTACAGCTCCCGCGCGAACTCGGCCACCTCGTCCGGGTCGTCGCTGAAGCCTCCCTCCGCGTCCACGGACAGCAGCAGGGGCGCCGGGCCGAGGGCGCGCGTGAGGTGCAACGTCTCGGCCCGGGTGGCGGCCGCGCCGTCGGGGAGTCCGGCCGCCGCGGCGACGCCCAGGCTCGTGGTGCCGACGGCCCGGAAGCCGTGCGCGGTCAGGAGGAGCGCGGAGGCGTGGTCCCAGGCGTTGGGGAGCAGCAGGGGTTGGTCCGTGTGGTGGAGGCCGGCGAAGGCGGTCACGACATGTCTCCCACGGCGTCGGCGTAGTAGACGGACTCCTGGACGTGACGGGCGAGTTCGCGGAAGCTCCAGCCCGTACCCGGTGAGTGGTCGAGCTGCTCGTCGGTGAGCGAGTCGAGGCGGTTGGCCCAGATCCTCGCCAGCCGGGTGAGGCGGCTGCGGGCCTCGTCGAGGTCCTCCGGGGTGAAGGGGGCGAGGTCGGCCTCGGTGGTGACCAGGGAGGCGTGCCAGCGGTCGGGCTGCGTCTCCTCACCGGCGAGGCGTGCCTCCATCTCCGCGAGGTGGTCGATCAGGTGGTCGGCGACGCGGCGGATCGCCTTGTGCGGGGTGTAGACGCGGCCGTCGACGTGGACGGGTTCGCCGTTCCAGTGGGTCCAGGTACCGGCCAGCGCGAGGACATGGTCCACCATGCCGGTGACGGCCGTGGCGGGACGGGCGGGGGCGAAGATCTGCGTGCTCTCGGTCATGGGGGAACGCTAGAAGCGGGACGCTTCGGCCCCGGCCGAAGTGTCCGTGCCCCGGTGGGCTACACGGGCGAGCGGGGAAACGACGTGCCCGGCGATCTCCCGCGGTTGCGGTCGCTCCAGCCGGTCCGATGTCCCCGGACGACGGCGGGGTCCCGCCTCGTCCGGCACGTGCCAGCCGACGCCGAAGCCGTCACCGCTGGTGGTCTCGACGCCCATCCTGGCGTGCAGACACTGATCGATCAGTTAGTGCCCGGCTTGCAGAGGATGCTGTCGAGGAGGATCGGCGTGCCCGAACAGGCGCGCCAACGGCAGCGGGACCGTCGTTCCCGGCGCCCCCGTCACGGACCGCGCCCCACCGCGTACCCACTCGGCACGCATGGGACGCGGACCGCGGTCAGTGCTCCGAGCGGCTGCCCGAACGCGCGACGCACAGGGCCCAGATGATGAATCCGGAGAAGGCGATCATCACGACGGACCAGATCGGGTAGTACGGCAGGGACAGGAAGTTGGCGATGATGAGGAGTCCGGCGATCAGCACGCCGGCGATACGGGCCCAGAGGGCTCCCCGGACCAGGCCGAGGCTCACCAGCACGGCGATGGCGCCGAGCACCAGGTGGGTCCAGCCCCAGCCGGTGAGGTCGAACTCGAAGACGTAGTTCTGCGTCGTGACGAAGACGTCGTCCTCGGCGATGCCCATGATGCCCCGCAGGATGTCGAGCACTCCCACGATCATGAGCGAGACGGCGGCGAAGACCGTCAGTCCCTCGGCCCATTGCCGCTTCGCCGACGGCGCGTGCGCGCGACCTCCGTGGGTCGGGTGTGTCGCTGTCATGACCGATGCCTCGATTCGGTGTCGTGCGGTCAGCGCCCTGCGGACGAAGCGAACGGACCGTGCTGGTCCGCCGGGCCGTGGCCGCTGAGGATCAGTTCCTTGGCCCTGCGGAACTCGTCGTCCGTAATGTCGCCCCGGGACTTGAGCTCGGAGAGCCGGGCGAGCTCGTCGACGGTGCTGGGACGTCCGCCCTTGGCTGTCTCACGGACGTAGCTGTCGAACACCTCCTGCTGCGCCCGCGCCTGCGCGATCTCCCGGCGCCCCATCTCCCTGCCACGGGCGATCACGTAGACCAGGACGCCCAGGAAGGGCAGGAGGGCCGTGAACACCAGCCAGCCGGCCTTGGCCCAGCCGCTGAGTTCGTCGTCGCGGAAGATGTCCATGACGACCCGGAAGAGCAGGATGAACCACATGATCCACAGGAAGAAGACCAGCAGGGTCCAGAAGGCGCTCAACAGGGGATAGTCGTACGCGAGGTACGTGGCACCGCTCATCTTCGTTCTCCGTCCCGGGCGTGCGCCCGACCTGTCTTGCCGCCCCTTGTCTCAGCGTCCGCTCACCGGATTCCCGCTGCCTCACCCGGCACGGGTGATCCGGCCGGGGCGCGGGCGCGGTGGGATGGGCGGCGAGCAGTCGTCGTCCACGGTGCGGCCGCTGGGTGCCGCCGTCCGGCCGGGCCGGGTGCGCGCCGAGAGCCCCTGACGCGCCGGTCGGGCGTTCACTCCGGCACCTGACGCATTTCCAGTACGCGCAGGCCGAGGGACTGGCAGCGGGCCAGCAGCCCATACAGATGGGCCTCGTCGACGACGTGTCCGAACAGCAGGGTCTGCCCCGACATGGTGACGTGGTCGAGTTCCGGAAAAACCTTGATCAGCGGTTCCGAGAGATGCCCCTCCACACGGATCTCGTAGCGCATGAGCCGCTCCCCGGGTGGCTGGAACAGGCGGACCGCGCCCGTACCCGTCCATCGTCCGCCCGCGGGCGGCGTCCCGGTTCACCCCGTACAGGTGAGGGGCCGCCCGTCGCCTGCCGTGGCGCTCACTGTTTCAGCCAGAGCTTGCCCGAGAGGATCACCAGGCCCAGCACCAGGTTGACCAGGGCCGACAGCACGATCAGGCGCCTGGTGGCACCGGCCGAGCGGGCCGCCGCCACCGACCAGCCCACCTGCCCCGCCACGGCGACGGACAGCGCCAGCCACTGGCCGCCCTGCACACCGAGACCCAGCACGGGGGCGACGCCCACGGCGACCGCCGGCGGCACGGCGGCCTTGACGATCGTCCACTCCTCCCGGCACACCCGCAGCACGACGGCACGGTCCGGGCCGCGCTGCGCCAGCCGCGCCCCGAACAACTGCGCGTGCACGTGCGCGATCCAGAACACCCCGCCGGTGAGCAACAGCAGCAGCACCAGCTCCAGTCGCGGGAACGAGCCGAGCGTGCCGGCCCCGACGATCACCGACGCCGCGAGCATGGACCCGTAGACGCCGCCCGTGTAGTCGGCGTGCGTCCCGTGCCCGGAGGCTCGTGGGGCCGGCTGGGGCGCTGTGGTGCCGGGGCCGGCCATCACGGCTTCTTCCGGCCGGACCGGTCCGGCACGTCGGTCCCTGGGCGCTCGGACGCCGGGCCCGGCAGGCGGGGTGTGACGAGGAAACTGGCGAAGGTGATACCGCCGGTCGCCAGGATCGCCGCCTTCAGCCCGTCGAGCTGCGCCGACGCATAGGACTCCGTCACGGCCTCCACCTCGCCCGGCGGCAGTCCGGCACGGGTGGCCGCGTCGCGCACCTGTCCGGTCGGGACGAAGGTGACCCCGGCCTGCAGGGCGACGCCGACCTGCTGCCTGGCCTCCTGGGACAGCCGGGCGTCGGCCTCGACATGCGAGGTGAAGGCGTGCGCGAGGGAGCCGACGAGCAGCGAGCCGATCAGCGCGGTGCCGAGGGCCGAACCCAGGTTCTGCGCCGTGTACTGGAGCCCGCCGACCTCGCTGCGCTCGTCCTCCCGCGCGCTGGACTGGACGACGTTGCCGAGCTGCGAGGCGAACAGCCCCATGCCGACGCCGAGCAGGGCCATCGCCCCGGCGAACTGGGCGTCGTCGATGACCGGGTCGATGGTCGCCAGCAGCCACACGACGGCCGCCGCCACGGTGACCAGGGCCAGCCGGACGATCCGGCGGGGTCCCGCCAGGCGTCCCAGGCGGGCCGCGCCCAGCGAGGTGACCAGCATGGTGGCGGACACCGGCAGCAGCCTGAGCCCCGTCTCGAAGGCGTCGAAACCCTGTACGACCTGGAGGTACAGCGGGATGGTGAAGAACAGGCCCAGCAGGATCAGGTTCTGGCTCACCAGCGACATGAGGCCGGAGCCCAGGGCCGGTCGGCGCAGCAGGGACAGATGGACCAACGGATCGTCGCCGCGCTGGTCCCGGTGCCGCTCCCACCGGCGGAAGACCGCGAGGACGGCCACCCCGGCGGCGATCACGAACAGTGTCGGCGCGAATCCGAGGACGGTGAAGGGCGGGTTGCGCGGCTGCACCCAGCCCCATGTGCCGCTCTGCAGGACACCGAGCACGCCGAGGGCCAGTCCCGCCGCCGAGAGCACGGCACCGACCCCGTCCAGCCGGGGGCGGACCCCGGCCCTCGGTTCCTCGGTGATCGCGCCGCGCAGGAGCAAAACGGCCAGGACGACCACGACCTCTCCGGCGAAGACCAGCCGCCACGTCAGATACGTCGTCACCCAGCCGCCGAGCAGGGGCCCGACGGCGATCCCCGCTCCGGCCAGTCCGCCGACGACACCGTAGGCGACGGCCCGGTCGCGGCCCCGGTAGGACTCCGCGACGAGCGCCGCCATGGCGGGCAGGACCAGCGCGGCGCCGAGTCCTTCGATGACCGACCAGCCGAGCACGAGGACCCACAGCGTGGGAGCGACGGCGGTCAGCGCCGAACCCGTGGCGTATACGACGAGACCGCCGAGGAAGACCCGCCGCCGTCCGAGGATGTCCCCCAGCCGCCCTCCGATGATCATGAACGCCGCCATGACCAGCGCGTACAGAGTGATGACGGCCTGGATCGCGGTGACCTCGGTGTCGAAGTCGTCGACCAACTGACTGATGGAGACGTTCATGACGGACGTGTCGAGGACCATGAGGAACTGCGCGGTCCCCAGAACGATCAGCGCCCGCCAGTGCTTCACGGCGTCCCTCCCCTCACAGCAGGTCCAGCTCGCGGGCGCGGCGCACCGCCTCGTTGCGGCGGTTCACGGACAGCTTCCGGTAGACGCTCTTCAGGTGGGTCTTCACCGTGTTCACCGACACGTACAGGTCGGCGGCGATCTCCTCCGTGGACATCGTCAGGGCCAGGCGCCGCAGCACGTCGCGCTCGCGTCCGCTCAGCTCCTCCACGACGGGCGGCGGCGGCGCGGGCCGGCGCGAGGGCGGACCCGTGCGGGTCGTGGGCCGGCCGGTCGCCTGAGACGGGGACGCCGCTCGCAGATAGCCCCGGATCCACGGCCCGGCCTCGACGAACGGGCGCCGCAGCCGCTCCCGCCGTGCCTGGGCCAGCGCCCGCGCCACGAGTGCGCGCGCCGCCGCCCGGTCCCCCGCCTGGTCGGCGGCCCGCGCCCGCACCAGCGCGGCCCGGACGGTCACCGCCGGACCAGCGCGCCCCTCGGGACGCACCCGGTCGAGCAGCCGTACGGCCGCCTCGGTCCGGCCGGCGGCAAGTTCCACCTGTGCCGCACCCACCGCGCACGCCGGCTGCTCGTCGGGCACCTCCGGCAGCAGCCCGGCGGCCGCCCGTGCCCGGCCCTCGGCGAGATGAACGGCGGCCGCGACGAGCGCCGTCTCCGCCCGCACCCACGGCGAGACGGCTTCGGCCCGCACCTCCCGCTCCACCGCGTGCAGCGCGGCCTCCGTGTCCCCGCGCGCCAGGTGCAGGCGTGCGGTCGTCAATGCGCGGCCGGCCTCCAGTACGGGGTCCCGCAGGGCCGGGTGCGACTCGGCCGACGTGCCGAGCAGGGTCTCGGCCCGGCCCAGCTCGTCACGGTCCACGGCGACGGCGGCCAGGACGAGCCGTTCCACGCCGGAACCGGAGGGCGGGGACAGCCCGAACCGCTCCGTCTCCGCGACGGCATCACGCGCCGTCCGCTCCGCCCTGCCGAGCCAGCCGTTCAGACAGTCGATCAGGGCGAGCCTGCCCAGCGCGTCCTCGCGCGGGAGTGCGGTCGCCGCTCCCGGGGCGAGGCCCGCCACCGCGGTCAGGGCGGACCGCGCCTCCTCGAAGCGCCCGGCCCACAGCCGCACGGAGCCCAGGTGGTCCAGCAGCAGCGCGGTGAGTTCCGGATGCCGGTCCAGCAGCTCGGGGGAAACCACGTCCAGGAGTCTCGCGGCCGCCCGCGCCGCGTCCTCCGCCCGGTCCGGCGCACCGGCCAGCCGGGCGGCGAGGGCTTCGAGCAGGGCGCAGCTCAACCGGGTCGCCGCGTCGTCCGCCGTACCGTCGTGCTCCACCAGCCCGCGCCGTGCCCGGCGCAGATGGGTCAGCCCGCCGTCGATGTCGCACCGGGCCAGCCGTACGGCCGCCCGCACCAGTTCCGGGGCCGCCCCCTCGCCTTCCCGCCCCATGCGTGAGAACAGCTCGGTGATCGTGTCGGAGCGGGGCCCCGTGAAGAACTGGCCGATCGCCAGGTCGTCGATCAGGGCACCGGCGGTGAACTGCCAGTCGCCGGCGGCGGCCCCGTGCCCCAGCGCCTCGGCGAGCGCCCCGGAGCGGCGCAGCAGGACGGCGGCCCGCCGGTGCAGCTCGGGTTCCCGGCCCGGCCGGCGCATCCGCAGATGGGCGCGCAGGATCTCGGCGAACAAGGGGTGCAGCCGATACAGACCATGGCCGACGTACTCGACGAAGGCGTTGCCCCGGCTCAGCCGGTCCAGGATGCCCTCGGCGTCCTCCCTCCCGGTCACCGCGTTCGCCAGTCCGGGACCGAACCGGTCCAGCACGCTCACCCGCAGCAGCAGCTCCTGCGTCTCGGCGTCCTGCCGCTTGAGCACCTCCGCCAGCAGGAAGTCGGCGATCGCGCTTCGGTCGGCCTCGAACTCCTTGAGGTAGATCTCGGGGTCCGGGCTCTGTCCGGCCGCGAGGGCACACAGCCGCAGCCCGGCGGCCCACCCCCGGGTGCGCTCCACCAGCGCGCGCACCGCCGCCTGCGGCAGGCTCAGCCCGTGCAGCTCCAGCAGCCGGCCCGCCTCGTGCGGGGTGAAGGCCAGCTCCGCGTCCCTGATCTCGGTCAGCTCGCCCGCCGCCCGGTAGCGGTGCAGCGGCAGCAGCGGCTCGGTACGCGTGACGAGGACCAGGCGTAGGCCCGCCCCGGCGTGGCGCAGGACGAACTCCAGCTGCTCGGCGATCTCGGGGGCCGTGACGCGGTCGAACTCGTCCAGCACCACGACCACCGGCCGCTCCCGGCCGCTCAGCTCCGCCGCGAGCCGGGCGGGTAGGGCAGGGCCCACCCGGTTCGCGTCCGCCGGGACCCCGACGTCGGCGGGCAGCGGGACACCGGCCGTCCGTAGCGCCCGCAGCAGATACGCCCAGAACACGCCGGGCCCCTCGCCCGCCGCGTCGGTGGTCAGCCAGGCCACGGGCAGCCCGACGCGGCCCGTGACCCAGTCCGCGACCAGCAGCGTCTTCCCCGCCCCCGCCGAGCCGTTGACCATGGTCAGCGGCGTTCTCAGGGCTTGGTCCAGATGTCTGTTCAGCCGCTCCCGCCGCAGATACGTCACCGGGAGCGCGGGGACCGCGAACCGGGTGCGCAGGAACGGGTCACCGCGTGGGTCGGCGTGGTCCTCCACCACCGGCGAGTCATCCTCTTCCGGCCCGGTCATGGCACTCACCGCCCCTGTTCGGCTGTGCCCCCTCCCAGCATCCCAGCCGGGGGGCGGGAGGGCACGCGGTAGCAGGGGACTCCCTGCTACGTCGCCGGCATCGGCGCCACTCGTAGGAGCACCGCCCGCCCGCGGCCCCGCGCGGGCCCGCCCGTCCCCCCCTCGCACGCCCACGCCCAGGCCGGTCACCCGCCGGCAGCCGTCTCCGCCCCCTGCGGACCGGGCACGCCGATCAGGAGCAGGGTGACGTCGTCGTCGTGGTCGGCCGGGGCCGTGATGAGGGTACTGAGCAGCCGGTCCGCCGTCCGGTCGAGGAGCGCCGGGTCGGCGCGGGCGCCCCCCAGCGCGACGCCGGCGGCGCGGGCCAGGACGTCGATCCGCGCCTCGATGTCGGTGCCGGGCTGTTCGACCAGCCCGTCGGTGTAGAGGAGGAGGACGCTGCCCGGCGGCACCGGCCGGGTCACCTCCTCGAACGGCAGCCCGCCGCCGCCCGGGTCGTTGACCCCCAGGGGCACGCCGACCGGTGCCCGCAGCCGGCCCGGGGGCCCGCCGGGAGGCAGGACGATGACGGGCGGGTGACCCGCCGAGCAGACGGCGACCTCGCACCTGTCCTGGTCCAGGATCAGATAGAGACAGGTGACGAGCTGGCCGGGCAGGTCGCCGACGAACACGTCCAGTGAGGTCATCAGCCGGCTGGGCGTGACCCCCGTACCGGCGAGCGCGTGGGAGGCGGCACGCAGCTGCCCCATGACGGCCGCCGCCTCCAGTCCCCGGCCCATGACGTCGCCGATGATGACGCCGGTGCGGCCGCCGCCGAGGGGGATGACGTCGAACCAGTCGCCGCCGACCCCGGGGTCCTTGACGGCGGCCAGATACCGGTACGCGCTGGGCAGGTCGGCAAGGGTGGGCGGCTCCCCCATGAGGCTGTGCTGCAGGGTGTAGGCGACCTGCCGATGCTGCTCGTAGCGTTCGGCGCGCTCGGCCTCCGCCCGCCGGCGCTCGGTGATGTCCCGCACGGACAGCACGGCGAGGGTCTCCCGTCCCGCCTGGAGACTGCTGACGCTGACCTCGACGGGGAAGGCGGAGCCGTCGCCACGCAGCCCGTAGAGGTTCCGGTCCACGACCGCGGGCTGCGGGTCGCGCCGTCGCAGGTAGGCGTCGAGGAGGGCGCCCTGCCGCCGGCGCGCCGAGTCGGGTGACAGGTCAGCGACCCGGGTGCCGACGAGGTCGCCCGGCGACCGGCCGAACACGCGTCGCACCTGTGCGTTGGCCATGACGACGGTGCCGCTGCCGTCCGTGATGAGCGTGGCGTCGGGTGCGGATTCCAGCAACGCGAGGAACCGGTGCTGCGCCCGCTCCACCTCACGCTGGGCGGCGACGCGGTCGGTGATGTCGGTGACCACACCGCACACGGCGTAGGAGGCACCGGACGCGTCGTTGAGCGGGAACAGGGTGGTCAGAAACTCCCGGGGGCCGCCGGGCAGGGTGAGTCGTTCCTCCCGCTGCACGGGCTCGCCCCGGGCCAGCATCGCGAGGTCGGCCTCCCGCGCGTGACGGGCGAGGCCGGCCGGCATGACGTCCAGGTCGCGGCGGCCGAGCACCCGGTCACGGGGCATCTGCAGGCTCTCCTCGAACCTCGTGTTGACCGCGAGGAAGCGGCCCTCGAGGTCCTTGATGAACACCGCCGCGGGGGTGTGTTCCATGAAGTCCCGCAGCAGTTGGTTCTGGCGCACCTGCCATTCGAGACGGCCGTGGGCCACCTCGACGCGGCGGCCCACGGCCAGGGCCGCGAAGATCACCGCGGTGAGGGCGGCCACGTGGCCCCACACCAGCAGGGCGGTACCCAGCCGCGGCCCGTACAGACCCGCGTCCTCGCCGGCCAGGACACCCCAGCCCAGCAGGGGCGGCACCACCACGGCGGTGACGATCAGGCGGCGCCCCAGCGCGCCCGTCGTGCCCGCGTTCATCAGGAGCCCGCTCAGCCCCTCGTCCGGCCGGGCGAGGAAGACGGCCGCGCCCAGGAGGATCAGGGCCGGCGCGGTATGCAGCGCCATACCCGTGTAGGCGCCGAACCGCTCCAGTTCGGGTACCGCGTAGGCGGCGCCGTACAGGCGCAGCAGGCCGAGGGCCCCGACCGCCAGGCCCATGGCCTGACTGATCCACGCGGGGACACGGCGCGCACTCGCGCAGAGGGCCGCCGCACCCGCGAGCGCCACCGCCGCGGCGGTGTTCGGCGCCATCCGTCCGGGCACGCTCGTCTGGACGTCGGCGGTGTCGTCCCGGAAGAGAAGCTCGTCGATGCCTAGTTGTGCCCCCGTGACGTGCTCCGCCAGCGTGAGCACCCCGACCACGACCGCGAGAGCCGCCGCCGCACGGGCCACTGCGGTCGTCCACCAATGGACCGGGCCGCGTACGAGGAGGAACAGCGAGACTCCGAGTGCTACCAAGGCCACGGCGGAGTTCGCCTTCATGGACACCGCGACACCGGGCAGCACGCTCTTCAGTACGTCGATGTCGGCGATCCACCCGGTCAGACCGACCAGGCCCAGGAGGGCGGCCAGCAGCGCCATGATCCCTGCCGCCGTGCGGACGGCGGCCAGAGCCGGCGGGTGAAACGGCAGGCTGTCGGCGCGTTCCATCGCCTGGACGCCGGACAGCCCGGACGCGTGCTGCTGTCGTGTCACCGCGCTCTCATCCCTGACGGAGGGCACACCCGCCGCATTAATCGGATCATTTTATGGTAAAGAACGCGAAAGGTACGGGCACGGTGCCGAGAGTGCCGTGGCGCACGGGTCGGCTAACGTCACCGGTATGAGCAGCACCGCCGCCCTGACCGAGGCACTCACGGACGGCACGGTCGTCCTCGACGGCGGCATGTCCAACCAGCTCGCCTCGGCCGGGCACGACCTGAGCGACGAACTGTGGTCGGCGCGGTTGCTCGCCGAAGACCTGGAGGCGGTGACCGCCGCCCACCTCGCGTACTTCGAGGCGGGCGCGGACGTGGCGATCACGGCGAGCTACCAGGCGACGTTCGAGGGCTTCGCCCGGCGCGGCATCGGCCGGGAGGAGGCGTCCGGACTGCTCGCGCTGAGCGTCGGGTGCGCCCGTGAGGCGGCCCGGCGGGCCCGCGTCTCCCGCCCGCTGTGGGTGGCGGCCTCGGTCGGCCCGTACGGGGCGATGCTCGCCGACGGCTCCGAGTACCGGGGCCGCTACGGCCTCTCGGTCGCCGACCTCGAACGCTTCCACCGCCCACGGATGGAGGTCCTGGCCGCCGCCGCACCGGACGTCCTGGCCCTGGAGACGATCCCCGACACGGACGAGGCGGAGGCGCTGGTGCGTGCGCTGCGTGGTCTCGGTGTGCCGGCCTGGCTGTCGTACTCGGCGGCCGGCGACCGCACCCGCGCGGGCCAGCCGCTGGAGGACGCGTTCGCGCTGGCCGCGCGGGCGGACGAGGTGATCGCGGTCGGCGTGAACTGCTGCACCCCTGAGGAGGCGGACCACGCCGTCGCGCTCGCCGCCCGGGTCACCGGGAAGCCGGTCGTCGTCTACCCCAACAGCGGCGAGACCTGGGACGCCGGGGCGCGGGCCTGGACCGGCCGCCCGACGTTCACCGCCTCCCGGGTCACGGGATGGCGGGAGTCGGGGGCCCGGCTGGTCGGGGGCTGCTGCCGGGTGGGTCCTGAGACCATCGCGGCGGTCGCGGGCACGCTGCGTACGTCGTAGCGAACTTGCACCGGACGACCTTGCCGGGGGCCCGCTCCCCCACGCCCCACTTGTCCGCCGGCCCGTTCACGAGCAGCAGCCCGCGCCCGCTCCGGTCGCGCGGGTGCTCCGGTACGGCGGGTGACCGGCCGGGGTGCGGGTGGGATAGGAGCCGTACACCGGTTGGGAGCCGCGGCCAGGGGAACCCGGGCTCGGCGGATACAGGAAGGAGAGCCCGTGAAGCTGTCTTTTCTCGATCCCCTCTACGCCGTGGAAGGCCCCGTCGCCAGCGTCTTTCTGGACACCTCACGCGACATCGACGATCCGGACCGGGCGATCGAGCTGCGGTGGAGACACGCACGGGACAAGCTGGCCGCCGAAGGAGCCGACCGGGCGACGCTGTCCGCGCTGGGTGACGCCGTCGGCGCGGACCGGGAGGTGGACGGCCCGCACGGCCAGGCGCTGTTCGCCGCCGACGGGCGACTGCTCCTGGCCCAGGTGCTTCCCCGCCCGCCCGCGCGCGACACCGCCCGCTACAGCCGGCTCCCCGATGTGATGCCGCTGGTCATGCAGCTCGCGCCCGACATCCCCTACCTGGTTGTGGTCATCACCCGGGAAGGGCTGACCGGCGCGGACGGCGCCGCCCCGCTGGAAGCCGACTCCATCGTGGTCACCTTGCAGGGGGGCCGCTGGCCGGCCAGCACGGTCGCGCCGGAGCCGGTCTCCTCCTTTGCGCTCCCCGCCGCCCAGTGGCAACAGGGCGCAGCACGCGTCACGGCAACGGCCGAGCAGGCAGTCCGCGACAACGGCAGCGAAGTGATCGTGGTGTGGGCACAGCAGGGAGACGCCTGGCCCAAAGGCGTGTTCGTCAACCGGCTGCCCCCCGAACTGCAGAGACGCGTTGTGACCGTGGAAGGCGAAGAGCCTCCTCGTGCCGCGCCGGGGCGCTCCTTGCTCGAACAGGACCTGGCGAACCTGCTCGACAACCGGCTCGGCGACCGGGACCGTACCCTCTTCGACCGGTACCTGGCGCAGCGCTCCCGCCACGGAGACTCCAGCGAGGGCATGGCCGCGGTTGTCCGCGCGTTGCAGCGTGGCCAGGTCCAGGCCTTGCTCGTCAACGATCAGCCCGGTCTGTCATCGGCACGGCTGTGGACCGGACCGGAACCGACGCACATCGCCCTGTCCGAGGAAGAACTCAAAGCGTTCGGCGTGCCCTCCGTGGCACAGGGACCGGCCGACTCACTGCTGATCCGGGCAGCCGCGCGTACCGACGCCGAGTTGGTGGTGGTGCCGCACGAGGAGTTGGCCCTGAAGGACGGCATCGGAGCACTTCTGCGCTACACCACGCCCGCGCCCTGACCCGTTCCCGTCCTGCCCGACCGCCCACACCGGACACCGGCCTCGCGCCGCGGGGTTCGGCGTCTCTACCGCGACCGCCGGCCGGCATGTGACCGGGACGGTCGGACATCATCCGCAGCCACAGCGCGCAGGGCGAGGCTGAGCACAGCGTGCTGGAACGGGTGTGGGCCCGGCCGGTGGCGGAAGTTCCGGAGCGACCAGAGGGCGGGGCCCGACGCGAAGATCACACCGGCCGCCCATCGATGGGCGTGCTCGCAGACCTACGCGGACGCCCGCCGGTGGACCGCTGTGAGTGGACGCGCGAGGAGCTGGTCCGCAGACATGTGCCGACGTTTGTTTCGCGGCGTTTGCGGCCAAAATGAGGTGATATCCGTCTCAGCGGACACCTGCCGAGCGGTTGATGCCTTGGAGTGGGGAGAGCTGTAGGCGTGTTCGAGTTCATGGCGGCGGACGGCGTGGGAAATCTGCCCTACGCGCGCCACCAGATGGCCCTGACCTTGGGCTGGCACATCATCTTCGCCTGTTTCGGCATCGCGTTCCCCGCGATCGTGGTGTTCATCGAGTGGCTGGGCCACAGGCGGGGCGACGCGGCACTGACGGGACTTGCGCACACCTGGGCCAAGGCGATGGGCGTGGTGTTCGCGGCGGGCGCGGTGTCGGGAACGCTGTTGTCGTTCGAGATGGGCATCCTCTGGCCGGGCCTGATGGACCGCTTCGGCGAAGTCTTCGGCTTTCCGTTCGTGCTCGAGGGCTTCGCCTTCTTCGTTGAGGCGATCTTCGTCGGCGTGTACTTGTTCGGGTGGAACCGCCTGTCGCCGCGGGCGCACATGCTCAGCGCGCTGCCGATGGTCGTCGCAGGCATCGCGGGCGCGTTCTTCGTGGTCTCGGCGAACGCCTGGATGAACAACCCGACGGCATTCCGACTGAACGCCGACGGAGACGTGATCGGTGCCAGGCCCTGGGCAGCGATGTTCGGACCCTCCACATGGCCGCAGTTCACCCACATGTGGCTGGCCGCGTTCATGGTCACCGGCTTCCTGATCGCCTCGGTGTACGCCGTCGGCATGCTTCGCGGCCGGCGCGACCGCCACCACCGGATGGGGCTCCTCATCCCCCTCACCGTCGCCGCGATCATCACACCCGTACAGATCGGTGTGGGGGACTGGATCGCCAACACCGTCGCCGACAATCAGCCCGCCAAGCTGGCCGCAATGGAGGGCCAGTACAAGACCACTGCGGGGGCCGACCTGTCGCTCGGCGGAGTGTATGTCGACCAAGAACTGCGCTACGCCCTGGAGATCCCCAACGGACTGTCGCTGCTGATCCACCACGATCCGGACGGCGTGGTGCCCGGCCTGGAGGAGGTGCCATCGGACCAGAGACCCCCGGTCAACGTCGTCCACATCGCGTACAACGCCATGGTCGCCATCGGCATCGCGCTGCTGGGGCTGGGCGCCTGGTTCGGCCTGGTGTGGTGGCGGCGACGACGGCTCCCCCGTACGGCCTGGTTCCTGCGTGCCGTGGGCGTCTCCGGGGCTGCAGCCGTCGTGGCCATGGAAGCCGGGTGGGTCACCACCGAGGTCGGCAGGCAACCGTGGATCGTCTACCGCCTCATGCGTACCGAAGAGGCAGTCAGCCCGGCAGGCGGCCTGGCCTGGGGCCTGGCGGCGGTGATCGTCGTGTACAGCCTGCTGACCTTCTTCACAGTGGTCGTCCTGCGCAGGCTGGCACGCGGCCGTGACACCTTGGCGCCGCAGGAAGAAGGAGCCGGGGGATGACGCTCGCGTACGCGGTGCTGGGCGTGGCCTTCGTCGGCCTGATCGCCTACGCCCTGTTCGGCGGTGCCGACTTCGGCGGAGGCATCTGGGACCTGCTGGCCGGTGGCACCGAACGCGGCCGTGCCGCGCGCGACCGGGTCGAGAACTCGATCGGACCGGTGTGGGAGGCCAACCACGTCTGGCTGATCTTCGTACTGGTGGTCCTGTGGACGGGCTTCTCCGGCGGCTTCGCAGCCGCCGTCACCACCCTCTACATCCCGCTCACCTTCGCCGCTTTCGGGGTCATCGCCCGCGGCGCGGCCTTCGCCTACCGCAAGAGCGTCGGATCCCTGCGGATGCGCCGCTTCTTCGGGGCGGTGTTCGCGCTGTCCTCCCTGGTGACCCCCTTCTTCTTCGGGGCGGTCGTCGGCGGAGTGGCCTCCGGCCGGGTACCGCCCCGCATCGCCGGCGGTGACGTGGTGACCAGCTGGGCCAACCCGACGTCGGTGCTGGGCGGCATCCTCGCCGTACTGGTCTGCGCCTATCTGGCGGCGGTGTTCCTGTGCGGCGACGCCCGGCGCGATGGCGAGCACGAGTTGGCCGAGGCGTTCCGCCGCCGCGCCCTGGCGTCCGCCGTGGTCACGGGCGTCGTGGGTCTGGCCGGCATCGCGGTGTTGCGGGCGGACGCCCCCATGCTGTTCGACGGGCTGACCGGCCGCGGCCTGCCGGCGGTGCTGCTGTCGGTCGTCGCCGGGCTGGCCGCGCTGTGGCTGCTGCTGACCCGCCGCTACATCGCTGCGCGCCTGACCTCCGCGCTCGCCGTCACAGCGATCCTGGTGGGCTGGGCAGCGGGCCAGTACCCGTACCTCCTGCCACCGTCGCTGACCGTCGAACAGGCGGCCACCGGCCATTCCACCCTGCTGGCCCTGCTGGTCGCCCTGTGCGTGGGGGCAGTCGTGCTCGTCCCGTCCCTGGTCTTCCTCTACACGCTGTTCCAGCGCCCCCCTTACGGCTTCGAACACCCAAACCGGTCCAGCCCCCGGACCGCAGGACCACAGTGACGCTAACGTCGCCTCCTGGCACAGCGCAGGACCGCTCCAACAGCTGCGACTGCACCAGCGAACGCCCAGCCTCGAGGCCTGGGCAGGACCGCTGGGCCCGGGGTGGGTCAGTGAAGGGTTGGACGGGGGACGTCGTCCGTCCGGCATCAGGTCCGGCGGAGGGCGCCCGTGCGGCGTAGGCGGCGTACGACGGAACGGAGTTCGGGGGTCGGCGCGGGGGCCGGGTGCTCGGCGGGCGCGGTCCACAGGGCCAGTTCGCGGTCGCGGGGGCCGGGGACGGTGTGCGGGGGGCCGTCGCCGAAGACGCGGACCGGGTGTTTCTCGTTCCAGCGTTCCCAACCCGGGGACCCGTCGGTGACGAACCGCACCCACGCGCCGTGCATCGCGTCGGCCAGGTCCTGCGGCGCGCCCTCGCCGGCGAGCTTGCGGGCGTCGGGCTTGTCGCCGCTGTCGAAGACGAAGCCCAGTTCCAGGGCGTGGCAGGCGCCCATGCCGGGGCGCCGCGAGGGCCAGGCGAACTCGTAGACGTACGACGGGTCCTGGCGGCCGTCGGCGAGCCGGTGCAGAGGGACGCGGAGCAGGTGGTCGGTGACCATCTGGCCTACGAGTTCCGCGGTGCCGGCGTCCGGGCGCAGGGCGCGGTAGCCGCGCGGCACCTCACTGCCGACGCGGCAGCGGGCCATCGCACCGGCGCCTTCTTCATTCGGTTGAATCAGCGAAAGGCAGGGCCGTCCTAGCGGACAGGTTGCCTTCTTACGCGTCCCCCCGAACCAATGGGCAGTCGGCCATTCGGGCATCCAATCCTTGGCGACACGCCCCGTAAAGACTCCAACGAGCCAATCGATCAACGTTTCCCGGCCGGCTGCCTGGCCTCCACGACCGACGCGATGGGCGCGACGACGACCTCTGGAGGGCAGTCGTGGCGTACTGCCAGAGGTGGTCTGCCGTCTCGGGGTCGAGGGCGTGGGTGGCTACTCCGTCTGCCGGGGGCTCGTCGGGGCCGACGGTTCGCGCCTCCTGGTTGTCCTCGAAGTAGCGGCCGGTTACGCCCTGGAGGAGCGGGGAAGCCGCCAGCAGGACGGAGGTTGCCGCGCCCTGGGCGGGGGTCTTGTAGTAGGGCAGGGGCGTGAGGTTGCCCTGCTCGTCCATCACGCCGAACGCCCGCATGGTGTCGTCGTCGAGGTGGCGTTGCAGGCCGGTGAGGATGTAGCCGGGGTTGAGCGTGTTGGCCGTGATGCCGTCGGCCGCCCAGCGGCGGGCGCCCACCGTGAAGAGGATGCCGGCGGTCTTCGACTGGCCGTAGGCCACCCAGGGGTCGTACGGGCGGTGCTCGAAATGCGGGTCCTCGGAGTCGAAGGGCGCGCTCAGGTGGGCGCCCGAGCTGACGACCACGATGCGGGCCGAGCCGGCGTCCCGCAGGGCCGGGTGCAGGCCGGTGGCCAGGGCGAAGTGGCCGAGGTAGTTGGTGGCGAGCTGCATCTCCCAGCCGCTGGGGGTGAGCGTGCGGGCGGGGAGGGCCATGATTCCGGCGTTCGCGACGAGGATGTCGAGGGGGCCGCGCCAGGCCGGGGCGGGTCAGGGTGACGACGTGTTTCTCGTCGGAGGGCGGTTCTCCTTCGGCGCCCGTGCGCAGGAGTTGCTGCTGGACCGGCTGCGTCCGGTCGTCCGCATCCCGGCGGCGACCGAGCACGCGGAGACGGTGCGCTGGGCGCTCACCGCGATCGACCAGGAGCTGGCCCACGGGCACATGGGGGCCACGCTCGTGGCCGAGCATCTCGCCGTGGTGATGCTGGTCCACGTGCTGCGGCTGCACCTCGCGCGCGAGCCGGACGGGGTGTCGGGGTGGCTGGCCGGGCTCGGCGATACTGTGGTCGCCGCGGCGCTGGCCTCGCTGCACCGCGACCCGCGCGGTCCTGGACCGTCGCCGAACTGGCGGGCGTCGCCGCGGTGTCCCGGTCCACGCTGGCCGCCCGTTTCAAGGCCACGGTCGGGCAGGGGCCGCTGGAGCCCCTGACGCGGTGGCGTATCGAACTTGCCGCCCGGCAGCTGCGGGAAGGCGGCGGAACGCTTGCCTCCATCGCCCACTCGGTGGGATACGGGTCCGAGAGCGCGCTCAGTGTCGCGTTCAGGAGGGTCATGGGGGTGTCTCCCGGTAACTACCGCAGGCAGGCGTCCCGCAGTCCCGCCGCCGTCATAGGCTGAGGCACGCACGCGAGGGACAGGAGGCGCCGACGTGACCGGGACGACGACGAGAACGGCCGAGGTGTTGGCCGAGCTGGCCGCGCTTGAGGATCCGAAGGTCCGTGCGGTGAACGAGAAGCACGGTGACGACCACGGGGTGAACCTCGGCAAGCTGCGCGCGCTCGCCAAGCGGCTGAAGACACAGCAGGACCTCGCCCGCGAGCTCTGGGGGACGGAGGACACCGCGGCGCGGCTGCTGGCGCTGCTCATCTGCCGCCCGAAGGCGTTCGGGCGTGACGAGCTGGACAGCATGCTGCGCGAAGCGCGCGTGCCCAAGGTGCACGACTGGCTCGTCAACTACGTCGTGAAGAAGAGCCCGTACGCCGAAGAGCTGCGCGTCGCCTGGTTCGCGGACCCCGATCCGGTGGTCGCGAGCGCCGGCTGGGCGCTGACCACCGAACGTGTGGCGAAGAAGCCCGAGGGACTGGATCTCCCGGGGCTGCTCGACCTCGTCGAGGCGGAGATGAAGGACGCCCCGGACCGTCTGCAGTGGGCGATGAACCACTGCCTGGCCCGGATCGGGATCGAGCACGCCGAACACCGCGCCCGTGCGATCGGCATCGGCGAGCGTCTGGAGGTGCTCAAGGACTACCCGACGTCGCCGGGTTGCACCTCTCCGTACGCACCGGTCTGGATCCATGAGATGGTGCGCCGGCAGCAGGGTGAGTAGCTCCTCCCCCACGGCGGAGAAAAGGAATTGCGGCGCCTTGCGCGCGGCGTCGAGCATCTGGCCCATGACTGACGAACCCGCGCGATGGACCAAGGCGACCGTCTACCCCGACATGTGGGCCGACCCGAGCGACGATCCCCGGAACAACGAAGGGCCGGGCCCGGACGGTGAGTTGCCGACGCTGGAGGGGGTCCTGAGGGACTACCGGCTGACCCTGCGGATGAAGTGCGAGGGGCTGGACCCGGAGCAGTTGGCGCGGCGGTCGGTGCCGCCGTCGACGATGTCGCTGCTCGGGCTGGTGCGGCACCTCGCCGAGGCCGAACGGGACTGGCGCAACTGGATCAGCGACGGGGAGCCGCTCCCGAAGCTGTACGGCAGACGTGACGGCGACTTCGACGGCGCCGTGGCCGATCAGGCCGTGGTCGACGCCGCGTACGCCGATCTGGAGCGCGAGCAGGCCGCGACCGATGCCGCACTGGCCGGACACCCGGACCTGGGTGAGCGGTTGGGCAAGGAAGGCCTCGCGGTGCGGGAACTGCTCGTCCACCGGATCGAGGAGTACGCCCGCCACTGCGGCCACGCAGACCTGCTGCGCGAGTGCGTCGACGGGCGGGTGGGGCAGTAGGGGGCTGGCGCCGTCGTCCCGGGGTCAGGTCCGGCGGAGGGCGCCCGTGCGGCGTAGGCGGCGTACGACGGAACGGAGTTCGGGGGTCGGCGCGGGGGCCGGGTGCTCGGGGGCGGGCGCGGTCCACAGGGCCAGTTCGCGGTCGCGGGGGGCGTGGGTGGTGTGCGGGGGGCCGTCGCCGAACATCCGGACCGGGTGTTTCTCGTTCCAGCGTTCCCATCCCGGAGACCCGTCGGTGACGAACCGTACCCACGCCCCGTGCATCGCGTCGGCCAGGTCCTGCGGCGCCCTCTCGCCGGCGAGCTTGCGGGCGTCAGGCTTGTCGCCGCTGTCGAAGACGAAGCCCAGTTCCAGGGCGTGGCAGGCGCCCATGCCGGGGCGCCGCGAGGGCCAGGCGAACTCATAGACGTACGACGGGTCCTGGCGACCGTCGGCGAGCCGGTGCAGGGGGACGCGGAGCAGGTGGTCGGTGACCATCTGGCCGACCAGTTCCGCGGTGCCGGCGTCCGGGTGCAGCGCACGGTAGCCGCGCGGGACCTCGCTGCCGCAGCGGCAGCGGGCCATCGCGCCGGCGAGAGCGACCGCGCCGAGGCGGTCGACGCGTTCCATCAGGCCGCCGGGGACGAGCCAGAGACGGTACTCGTCGCGCGTCCAGCCGGTCAGGAGGTCGACGCCCCGGGCCGCGCCGTCGGTGAGGGCCTCCAGGGGGTCGCGCGGTACGAGGTCGCCGTCGACGACGACGCCGAAGGCGGGGCCGCCGAGTATCGGGCTGCTGAGGCGGCCGATGTCGGCCTGGACGCGGAGCAGTTGGCCGCGGTCGACGGCGGCGAAGGCCTCCGCGGTCGCGGGGACCTTCAGACGATGCGCCATGCGGCGGACCACGCGGCGCACCTTGTCGCGGTCCGTGACCTCGGGCGGGCCGCTCTGCAGGACGGCCCGGCGGACCAGCCCCCGCGCCTGCGGGGCGGCGATGAGCGCGCCGGTGCTGATCGCTCCGGCGGACTGGCCGCCGAGGGTGATGCGGTCCGGGTCGCCGCCGAACGCCTCGATCGACTCGTGCACCCAGCGGAGTGCGGCGAGCTGGTCGCGCAGTCCGGGGTTGGCGGGGGCGTCGGGGAAGAGGCCGTAGCCCTCGACGCCGAGGCGGTAGTTGAGCGACACGAACACCACGCCGTCGCGGGCGAAGGTGTGGCCGTCGTAGACGGGGACCGCCGAGGATCCCCTGGTCAGAGCGCCGCCGTGGAGCCATATGAGGACCGGCAGACGGGCGCCGGGAGCGGGGTCGGGGGTCCACACGTTGAGGTTGAGGCAGTCGTCGCCGGGGACCGCCGGGTCGGAGAGGTACTGGGCGAAGGTCTCCGAGTACGGGGGTTTCGGGGCCGTCGGGCCGAAGGCGGCGGCGTCGCGTACACCGTCCCAGCGGTCCGGCGGGACCGGCGGACGGAAGCGGCGGGGACCGAAGGGGGGTGCCGCGTAGGGGATGCCCCGGAAGACGGCCACGGAACGCTCCCAGCGGCCGCCCACGGCCCCGTACGGGGTTCTGATCACAGGGTGGTTTTCATGGTCTGCCGTCATGTGTGCCCACCAGCCCTTCATGGCGCCGCGCCGCCTCGCGCACCGGCCGAACCCGCCGGTAACAGAAGAGCACTGCCGCGCCCCTCGGTATTCCTCGGAAGCACAAGAGGAAGCGCGGCAGGAAGCGCTTTCTATCGTGCTGTCCGATGCCGGGCAGGGCCCCCTAACACAGCAGAACGGCCTGGCGGACCGTTTCGGCCCGTCTTCAACCATGCCGGTGACATGGCCCGTTGTGTCACTGTCCATACCCATATGCTGCGCGCGTGACGAACGACGTAACGAGCGCCATACCGGATGCGTCGGCCGGGACCGGTTCCCCCGAGGGCGACGGGTCACCGCGTCCCCCGTGGCTGCGGCGCGCCGCGCTTCGGGTGCGTGACGCAGCCGCCGGCGCCTGGGTGATCACGCTGCTGCTGCTGGCCGACCTCGTGACCGTCCTCGGGGCGGGCGCGGTCTGGCTGACGCTCGGCGGGGACCCCGCGGTGGTGGGGGTGACGGCGGCGGCCCTGCTGGCCTTCGCCGCCGCGATGCTGCCGCTGATCGCGCGCCGGGGCCCGGACGGACAGCCACCGCTGTGGCCGCCGTTCGTCCTGGTGGTGATTCCGCTGGCGGTGCTGGCCGTCGGCCTGCCGGCCCTCGGCACCTGGATCTTCCTGGACAGCCGTCCCGTGGACGTCACCCATCGCGTCGCCCTCGACGGCGCCCCTCCGCTGGTGAACGGCGACAGGGTCGTCGCCACCGTGCGCACCGACGACCCGAAGCCGCGGCTCACCATCGCCTTCGACGTGGCCCCGCACAACCCCGCCGCCCCGGTGTGCGTACCCGGCACGAAGCTGACCGTGACCTCCAAGGCGGGCGCGGGCAGGGACCAGGTGCGTACGGGCGTCCCGGGTGAGGAGTTCACCTTCGGGCTGGGGCGGGGCATGCGCGAGGTCGAGCTGTCCGTCCTGCTCGACGCGGAGCCCGGCTGCGAAGTGAACCTGTCCGTCGCCTCCGCGCATCTGGACGACTAGGAAGAAGGCCCAGTGACGAACGAACCACGCCACCCGCGCCCCCTCCGCCCCCTCCGCTCCCTCGGTCACCGGTGCGCGCGCGTCGCGGCCGCCGCCCTGCTGCTCGCCCTCGCGGGCTGCGGCTGGACGGCGGACGGAGCGGACGGGAAGACCGTCCTCACCGGCACCGTCTACATCGGCGGCAAGAACGACCAGCCCGGCTTCAACCTCCACAGCGGGCACACCGACCGCGGTTTTGAACCGGACCTGGCCGCCTATCTCGGCAAGCGGATCGGTTTCGCACCGAAGTGGCACGACGTGGTGTCCGCCAAGCGGGAGCAGGAACTCGTCGACAAGGCCTCGACGCTGGTCATCGCCACCTACTCCATCACCCCCCAGCGGGACAAGCAGGTCGACTTCGTGGGGCCCTACTTCGTCACCCGACAGGGCTTCCTGGTCCGCGAGGACTACGACGGCATCAGGACCGAGAAGGACGTGGCGGGCAAGGTGATCTGCACCGTCGAGGGTTCGACGTCGGCTATCGCCGCGCTGCCCGGC
Organism: Streptomyces sp. NPDC052079; assembly: GCF_040680275.1. Taxonomy (NCBI): domain Bacteria; kingdom Bacillati; phylum Actinomycetota; class Actinomycetes; order Kitasatosporales; family Streptomycetaceae; genus Streptomyces; species Streptomyces sp. NPDC052079. The sequence goes on along the minus strand of NZ_JBFAWL010000008.1, from coordinate 204,400 downwards.
GGAGCGACGCTCCAGACGCAGAGCGACTACTCGACCTGCGTGCGCAAGCTCCAACAGGGTGACATCCACGCCGTGTTCACCGACGAGGCGCTGCTCTACGGGTACGTGGAGCAGCAGAAGAACAGCCGTAAACCCCTCAAGGTGGTGCCCGACGTCTCCTTCGGGTACATCAACCGGTACGGCATCGGGCTGCGGGAGGACCTGCCCGGCGACTGCGACAAGCTGCGGGAGGCCCTGCGCGACTACATCAGCGAGGAATGGGCCAGCGATGTGAAGGCCCAGCTGCCCGCGCTGGTCGCCGCCTATCCCGGTGACTGGGAGAACCGCTTCCGCCCCGACCCGCAGGACGTGGACACCTACTCCTCCTGCAAGCCGTGATCAGCGGCCGCCGGCCCAGGTGATCCCGCCGAGCAGGGTGTCCGATTCCTTCAAGACCCGTCCGTTCGGCCGGACCTACGGTGGGCCGCATGAGCGCACGATTCGATGCCATCGGAATGGTCGTCTCCGACATGGCCGCCTCTGTCGCCTTCTACCGGCGGCTCGGGTTCGCCTTTCCGGAGGGGGCTGGGACACAGGGACATGTGGAGGCCGAACTGCCCGGCGGGCTGCGGCTGTTGCTGGACACGGAGGAGGTGGTCCGGTCCTTCCACCCGGAGTGGGAACCGCCGTCCGGCGGGGGCAGGACGTCACTGGCGCTGCGGTGCGACAGTCCCGCGGAGGTCGACGCCCTGTTCGCGAAGCTGACCGCGGCCGGCAGCGAGGGCGAGCTGAAGCCGTGGGACGCGGTGTGGGGGCAGCGGTACGCCGTCGTCCTCGACCCGGACGGGAACGGCGTGGACCTGTTCGCTCCGCTACCCGCGGGCGAGTAGGTCGCCCAGCGCCATCCCCGTCAACTGCTTGACGTCACGGGCCAGATGAGGCTGGTCCGCGTAGCCGGTGCGCACCGCCGTCTCCGCGAACGGGAGGCCCGAACGGGCGAGGTCCAGGGCGCGGCGCAGGCGGAGGATGCGGGCGAGGGTCTTGGGGCCGTAGCCGAATGCCGCAAGGGAACGGCGGTGCAACTGGCGGGCTCCCAGGCCCAGTTCGTCGGCGGTCGCGGAGACCGGGCGGCCCGCGTCGAGGGCGGCCACGAGACGGCCGAGCAGGGGGTCGGGCGGCGCGGTCTCCGCGGCCCGGCGCAGGGCCAGTTCCTCCAGGCCCCGCGCCGGGTCCTCCACGGCGTTGACGCGGGCGGTGAGCCGTCGTACGGCCGCCGCAGGCCACAGGTCGGCCAGGTCGACACGGCGGTCGCGCAGTTCATGGGCGGGCACGCCGAGCAGGGCAGGGGCGGTGCCGGGGGCGAAACGGACGCCCGCCCAGACGGTCGGTGGTCCCGTGGTGGGGTGTGCGTGGGTGTCGGGGCCGGCGACCAGGAGGCGTCCGTCGTGCCAGAGGAGGTCCATGCAGCCGTCGGGCAGCACCGCGCCGTGCCCACCCGGGGACGGCGTGTTGGTCCACACGACCGCGCCCGTCAGCCGCGACGCCCGCTCCCTGTACACGTCGCCCAGGCTACGCCGCGCGCGTCCGCCACTCCTGGGGGCTGACGTCATAGGCCCGTTTGAAGGCGGTGGACAGGGCGAAGGCGCTGCCGTAGCCGACCTGGCGGGCGATGGCGCCGATGGTGTCCTCGGTGTCGCGGAGCCGGTCCGCGGCGAGGGCGAGGCGCCAGCCCGTGAGGTACGTCATCGGGGGTTCGCCGACGAGTTCCGTGAAGCGGCGGGCCAGCGCGGCGCGGGACACTCCGGCCTTCGCGGCGAGGGCAGCGACCGTCCAGGGGTGGGCCGGGTCGTCCTGGAGCAGACGTACGACCGGACCGACGACCGGGTCGGACAGGGCCAGGTACCAGCCGGGCGGTTCGGCCTCCGGCCGGTCGAACCAGGCGCGCAGCGCGGCGATGACCAGCAGGTCGAGCAACCGGTCCAGGACGACCTCCTGGCCGGGGGCGTCCCGCACGATCTCCTCCATGAGGAAGGGCGTGAGCGGGCAGTCCCACACATCGGCGGTGAGGGAGAGCAGCGGCGGCAGCGCGTCCAGCAGCCGGCCGCCTGTCTCGCCGCGCATCCGGTAGGTGCCGATCAGCATCACCGTCCCGCCGTCCGCGCGGTCGCCCCAGGTGCGGACGCCGAGGTCCATGACGCCGTTCAGGGGCCGCCCGTCGGGGTAGTGGCACTCGCCGCCGGGCAGGATCAGCGCCTGCGGTGCCGTGTCCGGGTCGTCGGCGCAGGTGTACGGGTCGGGGCCGCGCGCGATGGCGAGGTCGCCGGGGCGCAGCAGGATCCGTTCTCCCGCGTCCGGCAGGAGCCATGCCTCGCCGCGGACGAGGAGCATCACCGTCAGCGGGGCGCGGTCCTCCACACGGACCGCCCAGGGCGGGTCGAAACAGGCCCGGATCATGAACGCGCCCCGGGCGCGGGGGCCCTCCAGCAGGCCGGTGAGAGGGTCCATGGGGCCAGCGTAGACGGGGGCTTATGGGAATGAGCCGTTCAGCGATGGTTCCGTGCGGTGGCGCGGGAGTTGACTCGACGGCATGACGAACGACACGAAGCGTACGAGGGACATGACCCTGGTCGTCACGGGCGCCTCGGGGCGCACGGGGAGCCGGGTGGCGCGGGCCGCCGCGGCGGCGGGGCTGACGGTGCGGGCGGCGTCGCGGGCGACCGGGTTCGACTGGGCGGACCGGTCGACGTGGGCGGGGGCCCTGCGCGGGGCCGACGCGGCCTATCTCGTCCACCACGCCGATGTCGGCGCCCCGGGCACGGCGGAGGCGGTCGGCGAGCTCGCCGGGGTCGCGCTGGGGCTGGGGGTGCGGAGACTGGTGCTGCTGTCCGCGCGGGGCGAGGACCAGGCGCTGCCGGCGGAGGAGGCGTTGCGCGCGTCGGGCGCGGACTGGACGGTCGTCCGGGCGGCGTGGTTCGCGCAGAACTTCAGCGAAGGGCCGCTAGTAGAGGAGCTGCGGCGCGGTGAGCTGGTGTTCCCGGCGGGCGAGGTGGCGGAGCCGTTCGTGGACGTGCGGGACATCGCCGACGTGACGGTGGCGGCGCTGACGGGCGGGGAGCGGTACGCGGGCCGGACGCTGACCGTGACGGGGCCCCAGCTGCTCACCTGGCGCGAGGCGGTGGCGGAGATCGCGGCGGCCACGGGCAGGCCGCTGGCGTACCGGCCGCTTCCCGCGCGTGACTACGAGAAGGCGCTGGTGGGTTTCGGGGTCCCGGCGGAGGAGGCCGCGTTCCTCACGGAGGTGTTCGAGACCCTGCTCGACGGCCGCAACGCGCGGGTGGAGGACGGGGTTCGGCAGGTACTGGGGCGCGAGCCGCGGGACTTCGCGGAGTTCGTCGCGGAGGAGGCGGCGGCTGGCACGTGGGCGGCGTGAGCCGCGTTTCCTCGCCCCCGCCGCCCCTTCCCGTTCCCGACCTCCGGGGGCGCTGCCCCCGCACCCCCGCTCCTCAAACGCCGGAGGGGCTGGAAGTGAGCCCGTCCGGCGTTTGAGGACGAGGCCCGAAGGGCCGAAGGGGGTCTGGGGCGCAGCCCCAGGGACGGGACGGGAAGGGGCGGCGGGGGCGAGGAAAAGTTACTTGTCCTCGCGCGGCGGCGGGCCCTCGCCGTTCTTCGGGTGCGGGTGCCTCGTGTGCGCGCGCAGGCGGGCCGTGACGTCGTCCGGGGGGAGGAAGCGGGACCAGCGTTCCGGGAACTCCGACGGCATGTCGGGATCGGCCTCGCCGGACGCGGCGGAGGTCCGGGCGACGTACTCGGCGACCTGCGCCTGCCGCAGCCGCTCGTTCGACTCGCGCGCCGCGGCCGTCGCGGCGGCCGGCCACACCCGGTCGATCGCCGCGTTGACCGCCGCGCCGACGAGCACGGCGAACGCCGACACACCGATCCACAGCAGTACGGCGACGGGGGCCGCCAGTGAGCCGTAGATGGTGGGGCCCTCGACGGTGTTGGTGAGGTAGAACCGCAGCAGGAAGCTGCCGAGCACCCACATGCCGAGGGCGACCAGCGCGCCGGGCACGTCCTCGATCCACGGCGAGCGCACGGGCACGGAGACGTGGTAGAGCGTGGTCAGGAAGGCGACGGACAGCAGGATCACGACCGGCCAGTAGAGGATCTGGACGAGCGTCGTCGACCAGGGCACGATCTCCACGACCGCGTCCGGTCCGGCGACCATCAGCGGCAGCGCGATCGACCCGATCAGCAGGGCCACGATGAACAGAAGGAAGGCCAGCAGCCGGGTCTTCACGATCCCCCGGACGCCGTCGAGGCCGTACATGACGGTGATGGTCTCGATGAAGACGTTCACCGCGCGGGAACCCGACCACACGGCGATCAGGAAGCCGAGGGAGATCACATCGGGCCGGCCGCCCTTCGTCACGTCCCGCAGTATCGGTTCCGCGATCTGTGAGACGCCGCGGTCGGAGAGCACCGTGCGGGAGGCGTCCAGGAGGTTGCGCTGCAGGCTCTGGATGGTTTCGGCGCCGGTCCAGGCGTCGACGTAGCCGAGCAGGCCGATCATGCTCAGTAGCAGCGGGGGGACGGAGAGGAGCGTGAAGAACGCCGCCTCGGCGGCCAGGCCCAGGATGCGGTACTCCATGCACGAGTTGACGGTGTCCTTCAGCAGCAGCCAGGCGATCCTGCGTTTGGAGACGTTCCGGTAGAGGACCCGGGCACGGTGGAGGCGGCCGGAGGGCTCGTCTGGGAATTTACTTGCTGGCTGCACGACCTAAAGGTATCCGTCGTGCCTGGTCGCACTCACCCGGAGGCCGGACCGCCGGGTGAGGGGACCCGGCCGCGGGGTACGTTCGGGACATGGCAGGCACCACGCACACCGTGACCAACCAGGCTCCACCGCTGATGCAGTACGACGTCTTCGGCTCCGACCGGGCCCTCGTGGAGGCGGTGGAGCGGCATCTGGCGGCGGACGTGCTGGACGAGGGGCTCTCCGAGCTGTCGGCGCTCGGGCGCACGACCGGGTCCGCGCAGGTGCAGGAGTGGGGGGTGCAGGCCAATGAGCATCCGCCGCGGCTGCGCACGCACGACCGCTACGGGCACCGCATCGACGAGGTCGACTTCCATCCCGCCTGGCACCGGCTCCTCGGTAAGGGCGTCGCGGCGGGGCTGACGGCGGCGTGGGGGCGGCCGGGCGGTCATGTGCGGCGGGCGGCGGCGTTCCACATGTGGACGCAGGTGGAGGCGGGCAACGGATGCCCGCTGTCGATGACCCATGCGGCGGTGCCCGCACTGCGTGCCGAACCGGAGCTGGCAGCTGTGTGGGAGCCCCGGCTGACGTCGACGATCTACGACCGGGAGCTGCGGCCACCCGGTCAGAAGCCCGGTGCCCTGTTCGGGATGGGCATGACGGAGAAGCAGGGCGGCAGCGACGTACGGGCGATCACGACGGCCGCGCGGCCGCTGGCGGAGGATGGCGCGTACGAGCTGACCGGGCACAAGTGGTTCTGCTCGGCGCCGATGTCGGACGCCTTCCTGGTGCTGGCGCAGGCACCCGGGGGGCTGACGTGTTTCCTGGTGCCGCGCGTGCTGGAGGACGGCACGCGCAACGTGTTCCTCATCCAGCGGCTGAAGGACAAACTGGGCAACCGGTCCAACGCCTCCGCCGAGGTGGAGTTCGACGGGACGTGGGCGCGCCGGGTCGGGGAGGAGGGGCGCGGGGTGCGCACCATCATCGGGATGGTGGCGGCGACCCGGCTCGACTGTGTGCTGGGCTCGGCGGGGCTGATGCGGCAGGCCGTGGCGCAGGCGGTGCACCACTGCGCGTACCGGGAGGCGTTCGGCGCGAAGCTCGTCGACCAGCCACTGATGCGCAATGTGCTGGCCGATCTCGCGCTCGAGTCGGAGGCGGCCACCACGCTGGCGATGCGGCTGGCGGCGGCGTACGACGACGGCGGTGAGCAGGAGCGGGCGCTGCTGCGGATCGCGGTCCCGGTGGCGAAGTACTGGGTGACCAAGCGGTGCCCGCCGGTCGCGGTGGAGGCGGCGGAGTGCCTGGGCGGGAACGGGTACGTCGAGGAGTGGGGGATGCCGCGGCTGGTGCGGGAGTCGCCGCTGAACTCGATCTGGGAGGGCGCGGGCAACGTCCAGGCGCTGGACGTGCTGCGGGCGCTGCGCCGGGAGCCGGTGGCGCTGGACGCGTATCTCCGGGAGGTGGCGCCGGCGCGCGGAGCCGACCACCGGCTGGACGGGGCGATCAAGAACCTGCTGACGGAGCTGGCGAACATGGACGGGGCCGAGGGCCGGGCACGGCGGCTGGCGGAACGGCTGGCCCTGGTCCTCCAGGGCTCGCTCCTGGTCCGGTACGCCCCGCCCCAGGTGGCGGACGCCTTCTGCGCCTCACGCCTGGGCGGCGACGCGGGCGGGGCCTTCGGCACACTGCCCCCCACCCTCGACCTGAAGGCAGTGGTGGAACGCGCCCGCCCGCTCATCTGATACGTCCGGGGGCCCGCCGAAGGAGCCGGCGGCCCGCTCAAGGAAGTGGAGCTACTCATCCCGCCAGGAACACTCACCCAGGGACACGGGGAGCGGAGCGACTGTGCCTGGTCTTCACGACGCCGGCGCGGCTTGCGGCACGCTGCCCCCAACCTCGACCTGACGGCGGTGGTCGAACGCGCCCGCCCGCTCATCTGAAACATCCGGCGGCCCGCTCGCGGAAGCGGGACCACTCATCCCGGCCGGGGACACCCACCCAGGGGCGCGGGGAACTGCGCGACCGGCCCCCACCCACCCGCAGCCGCCGACGCGCGTCAAGCCGCACCCCATGCCGCGCACACCACGCATAATTGCTGGGTCTTTGTCTCTTCCGGCGGCCGGCTGTCGTAGCATCCGGTACGGGCCATCCCATCTGCTCCACGGTCAACCCGCGGATCACCGGACGCAGTTGGCTCGTCCCGGGAGGATGTTATGAAGCATCGCGGCAGACACCGCCGGCGCAGAAGGGGCAGGGCCCTGCGGGCCGCGCTGGCCGGAACCGCCCTCGGGCTGACCGCGGCGGCCACCCTGATCAGCGCTTCGCAGGCCACCGACGCCGACGACCCCGGGGCGCTGAAGCCGCTGACCGCGTCCGCGCAGACCGCGCCGCTGCGGCTGACCGAGCAGGACGTCCCGGGTGACGCGCTGGACCGCCTCGCCGGCGAGATGGGCCGGCCGGTGGGTGTGGGTGCCGTGCTCGACGACCCCGACGGCTCGCTGCGTGACGCGCGGGACTGTTCGGACGACGAGCGGCGGGCACTGCCCGTCGAGCCCGCCGCGACCCGGGCGTACTGCTGGCCGGGCGGCGACACCGAGGGCTGGCGGGCCGGGGCGGTCACCACCTCCGGGGACGCGGACGACGACGGCCGCTGGGGCGAGCACCGCGTGATCCTCTCCGGGTGGAGCAGGACCACGGGCTCGGCGGCGGAGCAGGGGCTCGCACGGGTCGCCTTCGTGGACGCCGACGACTCCGGCCGGCCGCGCTACACCTGGGTGCTGCTGGCCGTTCCGGTGGACGACGGCCGCGACTACCGCGGGCTGGGTTCCGCCGTGTCCGGCATGGTCTGGTACCAGGACAAGCTGCTGGTGACCACGGGCCGGGGCGAGGGCGGCGCGCTGTACGTGTACGACGTGGACCGGGTGCAGCGGGCCACCGTGGAGGGCACGTCGGTGGGCAGGGTACCCGGCGGCTGGTCGGCGGCCGGGGCCCGGTACGTGCTGCCGGCGGTCGCCTCCTACCGCACGAGCGGGGCGGGCGCCCCTCAGCCGGGCGGTATCTCCCTGGACCGCAGCACCGCGCCGGACAGCCTGGTCGCGCACGAGGCGACGCCCGCCGGGGAGGACGGGCCGACCCGGTTGTGGCGGTACTCGTTCAGTACGGAGCCGGGGCGTGCCGGACGGCTGGAGGCGGACCCCGTCGCGGTGTACGAGACCGAGTTGACCCATGTGCGCAGTGTGCTGTCGTACCGGTCGGGCTGGTATCTGGGCCGGATGACCGGCACCCCGGACGAGCGGGGCACACTGTGGCGGCAGGACATGGACGGGGCCCTGCCCACCCGCTGCGGCGCGGACGAGACACACCGCTGCTGGAGCGGCGAGGCGACGTCCCTGTCGTACTGGCAGGAGACCGGTGACGTGTGGTCGCAGTCCGGACGGATGCTGTTCGCGCTGCCGCTGGCATCGGTGGACCGGTCCCTCGGCCGTTAGGGCCTACCGTTCGATCAACGTTCGGATCAGGCGTTCGACAGGAACGCGCACCGGATGGTTCCCTTTCGGACATGACGACCATCTCCGTGACCACCTGGTCCCTGGAGCAGACCTCGCCCACCGATCTCCGCCCGGCCGCCGTGCCCGAGGGAGACGTACGGGTGGTCCGCTCCGAGGTGCCCTCCCCCGAGTTCAGCCGCTTCCTGTACGCCTCGGTCGGCGGTGACATCCGCTGGACCGACCGGCTGGGCTGGACGTACGCGCAGTGGATGGAGCACCTGGACCGGCCCGGGGTGGAGACGTGGGTCGCCTACGACCGGGGGACACCGGCGGGGTACGTCGAGCTGGAGGCACAGCAGGACGGGGTCGTCGAGATCGTCTACTTCGGCCTCGTCGCCGCCTTCCGCGGTCGGCGCATCGGCGGGCATCTGCTGTCCTGCGGCACGGCCCGCGCCTGGGACCTCGCGGAGCGCTGGCCGGGGCTGAAGCCGACCAAGCGGGTGTGGCTGCACACGTGCAGCAAGGACGGTGAGCACGCCATGGACAACTACCGGCGCCGGGGATTCGCTCTCTTCGACACCAAGGTGGAGGAGGAGCCGGCGGTGGCGACGCCGGGCCCGTGGCCGGGGGCCTACCCGGCCTGACCATCACCGACAAGACCGCGTGCGGCTGTTGTGACCAAGGACACCTTGTCTCTCTTTCCGAGACAAGGGTGTCCACATTTCGGATAACGGTGGACTGTGTCCAAGCGGCCATGCCAGGCTTCCGCCATGCCTGGAACTGGAATCGCCTTGGTGAGTCGGCGGCACGTCGACCTCGGCCGCATGTCCAGCGCCATCTGTCCGGCGCGCTGAGAGCACCCAGCATCGCCCGACATCCCTTCTTCGCCTCATTCCCCGCGCAACGACGCGCACCTCCATCCGTGCGCTCGTAAGCGCAGGTCAGATCCTCCCTCCCGTCGCCCGACCACCGCCCCTCATCGACGGCGCTCCGCGCCGACACCATCCGTTGCTGTCCCGAAGGACGTATCAGACATGGCCGCCACCCCGCAGAAGCCTGCCGCCGCGCAGCAGCCTGCCGCCGCGACTCCCCGCCGTAAGGTGAGCCGTCACCGCGGAGAGGGACAGTGGGCCGTGGGGCACTTCACCCCGCTCAACGGCAACGAGCAGGTCAAGAAGGACGACGACGGTCTCAATGTGCGGACACGCATTGAGACGATCTACTCCAAGCGCGGTTTCGACTCCATCGACCCCAGTGACCTGCGCGGCCGGATGCGCTGGTGGGGTCTGTACACCCAGCGCAGGCCCGGGATCGACGGCGGCAAGACCGCGATCCTGGAGCCCGAGGAACTGGACGACGAGTACTTCATGATGCGCGTGCGCATCGACGGCGGCGCGCTGACCACCCAGCAGCTGCGGGTGATCGGTGAGATCTCGCAGGAGTTCGCCCGCGGCACCGCGGACATCACCGACCGGCAGAACGTCCAGTACCACTGGATCCGCGTCGAGGACGTGCCCGCGATCTGGGACCGCCTGGAGGCCGTCGGCCTGTCCACGGTCACCGCCTGCGGCGACACCCCCCGCGTCATGATCGCCTCCCCCGTCGCCGGTATCGCCGAGGACGAGATCATCGACGGCACCCCGGCACTGGAGGAGATGAAGCGCCGCGTCCTGGGCAACAAGGCGTATTCGAACCTGCCCCGGAAGTTCAAGACGGCGATCTCCGGCTCGCCCGTCCTCGACGTGGTGCACGAGATCAACGACGTCGCCTTCGTGGGTGTCCGCCACCCCGAGCACGGGCCGGGCTTCGACCTGTGGGTCGGCGGCGGGCTGTCCACCAACCCCAAGCTGGGGGTGCGGCTTGGCACCTGGGTGCCGATCGAGGACGTGCCCGACGTCTACGAGGGCGTCCTGTCGATCTTCCGTGACTACGGCTACCGCCGGCTGCGCAACCGGGCCCGCCTGAAGTTCCTGGTCGCCGACTGGGGCGCGGAGAAGTTCCGCCGGGTGCTGGAGGACGAGTACCTGGGGCGCCGGCTGACCGACGGGCCCGCGCCCGAGCAGCCGGTGCAGCAGTGGCGGGACCACGTCGGCGTGCACCGCCAGAAGGACGGCCGCCACTACGTCGGGTTCGCCCCGCGTGTCGGCAGGGTCGACGGCACCACCCTCACCAAGATCGCCGACCTCGCGGAGGCGCACGGCTCGGGCCGGGTGCGGACCACCGTCGAACAGAAGATGATCATCCTCGACGTCGAGGAGGACCGGGTCGACTCCCTGGTCGAGTCCCTGGAGGCACTGGACCTCAGCGCCCGGCCCTCCCCGTTCCGGCGCGGCACGATGGCCTGCACCGGCATCGAGTTCTGCAAGCTCGCCATCGTCGAGACCAAGGCCCGCGGCGCCTCGCTGATCGACGAACTCGAGCGCCGCATCCCGGACTTCGACGAACCGATCACCATCAACCTCAACGGCTGCCCGAACGCCTGCGCCCGCATCCAGACCGCGGACATCGGTCTCAAGGGGCAGCTGATGCTCGACGAGCGGGGCGAGCAGGTCGAGGGCTACCAGGTCCACCTCGGCGGCGCGCTCGGCCTGCAGGCCGGCTTCGGCCGCAAGGTGCGCGGTCTGAAGGTCACCGCGGACGAACTGCCGGACTACGTCGAGCGGGTGCTCAAGCGCTTCCAGGCGGAGCGCGAGGACGGCGAGCGGTTCGCGGCCTGGGTCGGCCGCGCCTCGGAAGAGGCCCTGTCGTGAGCGAGCGTGCCGCACCGTTCTACTGCCCCTACTGCGGCGACGAGGACCTGCGCCCGGCCGAACAGGGCCACGGCGCCTGGGAATGCGGCGCGTGCAACCGAGCCTTTCAGCTGAAGTTCCTCGGGCTGCTCGCCCGGGGGCTCGAGCGATCCGACACGGGAGGGGACCGGACATGACCGCCGTACAGGAGGAGCGCACCACCGCCGACTTGAAGGCGCTGGCCGAACAGGCGGGCCGCGACCTGGAGGACGCCTCCGCCCTGGAGATCCTCAAGTGGGCCGCCGAGACCTTCGGCAACCGCTTCTGCGTGACCTCCTCGATGGAGGACGCGGTCGTCGCCCACCTCGCCTCCCGCGCCCTGCCCGGCGTCGACGTGGTGTTCCTCGACACCGGCTACCACTTCCCGGAGACCATCGGCACCCGGGACGCGGTCGAGGCCGTGATGGACGTCAACCTCATCACGCTGACCCCGCGGCAGACGGTCGCCGAGCAGGACGCGGAGTACGGCCCGAAGCTGCACGACCGCGACCCCGACCTGTGCTGCGCGCTGCGCAAGGTGCGTCCGCTGGAGGAGGGCCTGAAGGACTACCTGGCCTGGGCCACCGGCCTGCGCCGCGACGAGTCCCCGACCCGGGCCAACACCCCGGTGGTCGGCTGGGACGAGAAGCGGCAGAAGGTGAAGATCTCCCCCATCGCCCGGTGGACACAGGACGACGTGGACGCCTACGTCGCCGAGCACGGCGTCCTCACCAATCCGCTGCTGATGGACGGCTATGCCTCCGTGGGCTGCGCGCCCTGCACCCGCCGGGTGCTGGAGGGCGAGGACGCGCGCGCCGGCCGCTGGGCGGGCCGCTCCAAGACCGAGTGCGGGCTGCACGGCTGACCATGACGACCCCTCAGGAGACTTACGTGACGACCGGAGCCACCGTCTGGCTCACGGGTCTGCCGAGCGCCGGCAAGACCACCATCGCCCAGGAGCTGGCCGCCCGGCTGCGCGAGCGGGGCCGGCGGGTCGAGGTGCTCGACGGCGACGAGATCCGCGAGTTCATCTCGGCGGGGCTCGGCTTCAGCCGCGAGGACCGGCACACCAATGTGCAGCGCATCGGCTTCGTCGCCGAACTGCTCGCTCGCAACGGCGTCACCGCGCTGGTGCCGGTGATCGCGCCGTACGCCGACAGCCGGGACGCGGTCCGCAAGCGACACGCGGCGAACGGCACGCCGTACGTCGAGGTGCATGTGGCGACACCGGTCGAGGTGTGCTCCGTACGCGATGTGAAGGGCCTGTACGCCAAGCAGGCCGCGGGTGAACTCACCGGGCTCACCGGTGTGGACGACCCGTACGAGGAGCCCGAGACGCCCGATCTGCGGATCGAGTCGCAGAACCAGACCGTGCAGGAGTCCGCGGCGTCGGTGTACGCCCTGCTCAGCGAAAGGGGACTGGCATGACGACCGTCGCCACTGTCGAGGAGGGGACGGCCAGCCCGTACGCCCTCTCCCACCTGGACGCCCTCGAGTCCGAGGCGGTGCACATCTTCCGCGAGGTGGCGGGCGAGTTCGAGAAGCCGGTGATCCTGTTCTCCGGCGGCAAGGACTCCATCCTCATGCTGCATCTGGCGCTGAAGGCCTTCGCCCCGGCCCCGATCCCCTTCTCGCTGCTGCACGTGGACACCGGGCACAACTTCCCCGAGGTCCTCGACTACCGCGACCGCACCGTCGCCCAGCACGGGCTGCGGCTGCATGTGGCCTCGGTGCAGGACTACATCGACCGCGGGGTGCTCAAGGAGCGCCCCGACGGCACCCGCAACCCGCTGCAGACCCTGCCGCTCACCGAGAAGATCCAGAGCGAGAAGTTCGACGCCGTGTTCGGCGGCGGGCGCCGGGACGAGGAGAAGGCCCGCGCGAAGGAGCGGGTGTTCTCGCTGCGCGACGAGTTCTCCCAGTGGGACCCGCGCCGTCAGCGCCCCGAGCTGTGGAACCTGTACAACGGCCGGCACGCCCCCGGTGAGCACGTCCGCGTGTTCCCGCTGTCCAACTGGACCGAGCTGGACGTGTGGCAGTACATCGCCCGCGAGGGCATCGAACTGCCGGAGATCTACTACGCGCACGAGCGCGAGGTCTTCCGCCGCTCCAACATGTGGCTGACCGCCGGTGAGTGGGGCGGCCCGAAGGACGGCGAGGTCGTCGAGAAGCGGCTGGTGCGCTACCGGACCGTGGGCGACATGTCCTGCACCGGCGCGGTGGACTCCGACGCCGACACCATCGAGAAGGTGATCACCGAGATCGCCGCCTCGCGCCTCACCGAGCGCGGTGCGACGCGAGCCGACGACAAGCTCTCCGAGGCAGCCATGGAGGACCGCAAGAGAGAGGGGTACTTCTAAGTTGGCCTCTTCCGTCGCCCGCAGACCACAGAATCCGGCGATCGCTCACCGGGCTTCCTGCTTCACAGCCGATAGCCCCCGGGACGAACCCAAGCCGAGGTCTTACATCAGCTCCACAGGCCGAAACCGCCGACCCGGCGGCCGCCACGGAATGTAGCAAAGGGATTACACATGACGCCAGTCCAGCAGTTGTCGACAACGACGCTGCTGCGGTTCGCCACCGCCGGCTCGGTCGACGACGGCAAGTCCACCCTGGTGGGCCGGCTGCTGCACGACTCCAAGTCGGTCCTGACCGACCAACTGGAGGCCGTGGAGCGCGCGTCGGCCAGCCGGGGCCAGGACGCTCCCGACCTGGCGCTGCTCACCGACGGTCTGCGGGCCGAGCGGGAGCAGGGCATCACCATCGACGTGGCCTACCGCTACTTCGCCACGCCCCGGCGCCGGTTCATCCTCGCCGACACCCCCGGCCATGTGCAGTACACGCGGAACATGGTGACCGGCGCGTCCACGGCCGAGCTGACGGTGATCCTCGTCGACGCCCGCAACGGTGTCGTGGAGCAGACCCGGCGGCATGCCGCCATCGCGGCGCTGCTGCGCGTCCCGCACGTGGTCCTCGCCGTCAACAAGATGGACCTGGTCGACTACCGGGAGTCCGTGTTCGCGGGCATCGCCGAGGAGTTCACGGCGTACGCGACCGAGCTGGGCGTCCCCGAGGTGACCGCGATCCCGATCTCGGCGCTGGTCGGCGACAACGTGGTGGAGCCGTCCGCGCACATGGACTGGTACGGCGGCCCGACGGTGCTGGAGCACCTGGAGACCGTGCCGGTCAGCCACGACCTGGCGCACTGCCACGCGCGGCTGCCCGTGCAGTACGTGATCCGGCCGCAGAGCGCCGAGCACCCGGACTACCGGGGGTACGCCGGGCAGATCGCGGCGGGCACCTTCCGGGTGGGCGACTCGGTGACCGTGCTCCCCTCCGGCCGGACGACGACGGTGACGGGGATCGACCTGCTGGGCAAGCCGGTCGACGCCGCCTGGACGCCGCAGTCGGTGACGCTGCTGCTGGCCGACGACATCGACATCTCGCGCGGTGACCTGATCGTCCCCAGCAAGGACGCGCCGACCACCTCGCAGGACGTCGAGGCCACCGTGTGCCATGTCGCGGACCAGCCGCTGACCGTCGGCCACCGGGTGCTGCTCAAGCACGGCACGCGCACGGTCAAGGCGATCGTGAAGGACATCCCGTCCCGGCTGACGCTGGACGACCTGTCCCTGCACCCGCACCCCGGCACGCTCGGCGCCAACGACATCGGCCGGGTGAAGATCCGTACCGCCGAACCGCTGCCCGCCGACTCCTACGCGGACTCGCGGCGCACCGGCTCGTTCATCCTCATCGACCCGGGCGACGGCACGACGCTGACCGCCGGCATGGTCGGTGAGTCCTTCGCCGCGCCGGAGCCCGTCAAGGACGGGACCGAGGACGACGGATGGGACTTCTGAGCATGAACTCCAGCGAGTCCCGCGCCCAGTCCCCAACCGATTTCTACGCGGGGTTCGCGAAGGAGGGCGGCCGGGTCGGCAGCGGGGCCCTCGGTGCCGGACAGGGCGGGGTGGACCGATGTGTGCGATGACGTACGCGCACCGCTCGCGCGCCCTCACGCCCCACCGCCGCAGACGAAAACCCGCCGACTTCCCGGCCACGACCTGAGAACGTGACCGCCGGGCCTCCGAGAGGACAGCCTCCCGTGCCTGCCACATCAGCCCTTCGCCGCGCCCTCGCGGTGATGGCCGTACTGCCGCTGCTCACCCTGGCCGGGTGCGGCTACGGCTCCCAGGCGAAGGACGACGGCGCGGCGAAGGTCGCCCCCGGCGCGGAGAAGACCGACGGTCTCGACTCCGTCAGGATCGGGTACTTCGGCAACCTCACGCACGGGACCGCGCTGGTGGCCAACAAGAAGGGCTTCTTCCAGCAGGAGCTCGGCGGCACGGAGGCGAAGTACGCCGCCTTCAACGCGGGGCCGTCGGAGATCGAGGCCCTCAACTCCGGCTCCCTCGACATCGGTTTCATCGGCCCGTCGCCGGCCATCAACGGCTACACCCGGTCGGACGGCAAGAACCTGCGGATCGTCGGCGGTTCGGCGTCCGGCGGGGTGAAGCTGGTGGTGAACCCGAACCGGGTGAAGTCGCTGAAGGACGTCGAGGGCAAACGGATCGCCACTCCGCAGCTCGGCAACACCCAGGACGTCGCGTTCCTCAACTGGGCGGCCGAGCAGGGCTGGAAGGTCGACCCGAAGAGCGGCAAGGGCGATGTCACGGTCGTCCGCAGCGACAACAAGGTCACCCCCGACGCGTTCCGGTCCGGGTCGGTCGACGGCGCCTGGGTGCCGGAGCCGACCGCCTCCAAGCTGGTCGCCGACGGCGGCAAGGTGCTGCTGGACGAGACTTCCCTGTGGCCGGACAAGAAGTTCGTGATCACGAACATCATCGTGCGCCAGGAGTTCCTCGACGAGCACCCGAAGGCGGTCGAGGCGGTGCTGAGGGCGTCCGTCAAGGCGAACGAGTGGATCAACGCCCACCGGGACGAGGCGAAGACGGTCGCCAACGAGCAGCTGAGGACCGACTCCGGTAAGGCGCTGCCCGCCGAGGTCCTCGACCCGGCGTGGGAGTCCATCCGATTCACCGACGACCCGCTGGCGTCGACGCTGCGCACCCAGGCGGACCACGCGGTCGAGGCGGGCCTGCTGCAGCAGCCGGACCTGACCGGCATCTACGACCTCACGCTGCTGAACAAGGTCCTGAAGGCGGCCGGCAGACCCGCCGTCGACGACGCCGGACTCGGCGCCGAGTAAGCCCGGATCACGAAGAGTTCCAGGAGGTGACGACCATGGCCACGACCCTTGCCAAGGCCGCCGACGGCGTCGGGGCGGCCACGCACGCCGCCCGGATCGAGCATGTCTCGAAGTCGTTCGCGGGTCCGGCCGGGCAGCAGCTCGTGCTGGACGACATCACGCTCGACGTCGCGCCCGGTGAGTTCGTCACCCTGCTGGGGGCGTCCGGGTGCGGCAAGTCGACGCTGCTCAACCTGGTCGCGGGCCTGGACCGGCCCACGGCCGGCGCGATCAGCACGGACGGCCGGCCCGCCCTGATGTTCCAGGAGCACGCGCTCTTCCCGTGGCTGACCGCGGGCAAGAACATCGAACTCGCCCTGAAGCTGCGGGGCATGCCGAAGAACGAGCGGCGCGGGCGGGCCGAGGAGCTGCTGGAGCTCGTCCGCCTGAAGGGGGCCCACGGCAAGCGGGTGCACGAGCTGTCCGGCGGGATGCGGCAGCGGGTCGCGCTGGCCCGGGCGCTCGCCCAGGAGAGCAAGCTGCTGCTGATGGACGAGCCGTTCGCGGCCCTGGACGCCATCACCCGGGACGTGCTGCACGACGAGCTGACCCGGATCTGGCGCGAGACACAGCTGTCGGTCCTCTTCGTCACGCACAACGTGCGCGAAGCGGTCCGGCTCGCGGAGCGGGTGGTGCTGCTGTCCTCCCGTCCGGGCCGCATCGCCCGTGAGTGGACGGTCGGCATCCCGCATCCGCGCCGTATCGAGGACACCGCCGTGGCGGAACTGTCCGTCGAGATCACCGAAGAACTCCGTGGGGAGATCCGCCGTCATGGCCAGCACTGAGACGACCGCGAAGGACAGGGACGGGGGCGACCTCGCCGGTCTGGAGGCGGGCCTCGACGCACTGGAGACGGTGCAGACCGGCCGCACGCCGTTCCGGCAGACCCTCACACAGAAGGTCCTGCCGCCGCTCGTCGCCGTCGCGCTGGTGCTGGCCGTGTGGCAGGGCCTGGTCTCCTTCAAGATCGTCGACGATCCGACCAAGCTGCCCTCACCGGGCGCGGTCTGGCACGTCCTGCGCGAGGCATGGCTCCAGGGCGAGCTGCTCGGCTACATCTGGACCAGTGTCTCGCGCGGTCTGCTCGGCTTCTTCTTCGCGCTGCTGATCGGCACCCCGCTGGGGCTGCTGGTGGCGCGCGTCAAGGTGGTGCGCGCCGCGATCGGGCCGATCCTGTCCGGTCTGCAGTCGCTGCCGTCGGTGGCATGGGTGCCGCCGGCGGTGATCTGGCTGGGTCTGAACAACTCGATGATGTACGCGGTGATCCTGCTCGGCGCGGTCCCCTCGATCGCCAACGGCCTGGTCTCCGGCGTCTCCCAGGTGCCGCCGCTGTTCCTGCGGGCAGGGCGCACGCTGGGCGCGACGGGACTGAAGGGCACCTGGCACATCGTGCTGCCGGCCGCGCTGCCCGGCTATGTGGCGGGGCTGAAGCAGGGCTGGGCGTTCTCCTGGCGCTCGCTGATGGCGGCGGAGATCATCGCGTCCTTCCCCGACCTCGGCATCGGCCTCGGCCAGCTGCTGGAGAACGGCCGCAACGCCAGCGACATGGCCATGGTCTTCGAGGCCATCCTGCTGATCCTGACCGTCGGTATCGCCATCGACCTGCTGATCTTCAGTCCGCTGGAGCGGTGGGTGCTGCGCAGCCGCGGTCTGCTGGTGAAGGGCTGAGGCACACCATGCACCGTCCGGTACTTCTCGTCATCGCCCACGGCAGCCGCGATCCCCGGCACGCCGCGACCGTGCACGACCTGGTGCGCCGGGTGCGGTCGCTGCGGCCCGGACTGCGGGTGGAGACCGGGTTCCTGGACTTCAACATCCCCTCCGTGAAAGGGGTGCTGGAGTCCCTGGACGCGGAGGGCGTCCGCGATGTGGTCGCCCTCCCGCTGCTGCTGACCCGCGCCTTCCACGCCAAGGCCGACATCCCGGCGGTGCTGGCCGAGGCCCCGCCGCGGCTGCGGATCCGCCAGGCCGAGGTGCTGGGCCCGTCGCCGCTGCTGCTCTCGGCCCTGGAGCGCCGGCTGTACGAGGCGGGACTGACGCCCGCCGACAAGTCCTCGACCGGGGTCGTGCTGGCCTCGGCGGGGTCCTCCGACCCGGAGGCGATCGCAGTGATCGCTGAAATCGCGCGGGAGTGGCGGCACACCGGTTGGTGCGCCGTGCGGCCTGCGTTCGCCTCCGCATCCCTTCCCCGCACCGAGCAGGCGGTCCGCGAACTGCGCGCCCTTGGCTGCGCGCGCGTCGCCGTCGCGCCCTACGTCCTCGCCCCCGGCTTCCTCCCGGACCGTATCGCCCGGGGTGCGGCGGAGGCGGACGTCCGGGCGGACGTGCTCGGTCCGGCGCCGGAGGTGGCGCGGGTGCTGCTGGAGCGGTATGAGCAGGCGCGGGCGCCGCGACTCGCCGCGCTCGGCGCCTGACTCGTCCGCTCAGTCCCGGGTGAGCTCCACGAGTTTGGTTACGGTGTTCCAGTTGCGGCTGGTGGCGACGACGCCCTTGTTGATACGCGGCTTGGACAGGTGCTCGGCGAGCTTGGAGCGGCCCAGCCCGTTCGGGGCGTACAGGTAGAGCACACGGTCGCCGAGGCGGAACTCCTCGGGGAGGTAGGCGGCCGGGTCGATCTCGGCGAAGCGTTCGGCCGTGACGGGCTCGGAGAAGTAGGTGACGTGGAGCTGCTTGGGCTCGAGGGTGCCGGCCGGGAACGGGCAGGCGTCGGCGACCGCCTTCAGATAGGCGTGGTCACGCACGATCACATCGACGGCGAACCCGAAGTGCCGCTCGATCGCCGCGGCCAACTCGCCGGCCAGTGACTCCTCGTCACCGCGCCCGGAACTGAACACCGCCTGACCGCTCTGCAGATGAGTACGCACGTCGTCATGCCCGAGCCCTCCGATGACCGCGCGCAGCTCAGCCATCGGCACTTTCCTGCCACCGCCCACATTGACCCCACGCAACAGGGCCGCGTACCTCATCGCCATGCCCCCAGCGTAGGCGCCCGCCGCACCCTGTGGGGCCGATCACAACGACCGGACACCGCCCGCCCCTACGGGCAGTTCCACCTCCCCCGCACCACTGCGAGCAGTCCCGCCTCCCCCCGCCCCACTGCGGGCAGTCGTGCCTCCCTCAGTGCCTTAGAGGCCTGGGAGGTACCCCCAGGGCGGCACGGGTGGGCGCAGCGGCACCCCGCCGGCGCCGGGCTGCGCAAACACCCCCCGCCCAGCCACAGCCACGGCCACCTCAGCCTCGCACGGGCAGCTCCGCCTCGATGAGGTCCGCCGCCCGACGCGTACCACCCTCCTCCGCCATCTCCGACTGCACGTCCTTCAGCCGCCGCGCGACCTCGGGATCGTCGACGAGCGAGAGAGCTGCCCCCCGCAACACCTCCGCACTCGCCTCCCCCGCCGGAACATGCCGCGCCACCCCCAACGCCTGCAGCATCTCCGCGTTCCCGAACTGATCCACAGCCTGCGGTACGGCGATCATCGGCGTCGCCGTGGCCAGCCCCTCCTGACTGCCCCCGGCCCCCGCGTGGGTCACGAACAGGTCGGCCTGCCGAAGGATCGCAAGCTGCGGCACCCACGTGCGCACCTCCACGTTCTCCGGTACGTCCCCCAGCTCGGCCGGGTCCACGTGCTTGCCGATCTGGAGCACCACGTGCCAGCCGGGCAGCCCGGCGAACGCCTTGACACACTCCCGGTAGAACTCCGGCTGCTTGGTGAACGACGACCCGAGCGACACCAGGACGACCTTCTCCGCGCCCGCGGGCCGCTGCCAGTCCCCCTCGGCGCCGCGATCGCCCTGACAGGCACCGACGAAGGAGTGCACCCGTTCGTCGACCCGGTCGGCGTTCGGCTGCAGCGCCTTGGGGATGAGGACGATCGAGCGGGCGGGACGGCCCGCGAAGGGGTCCGGGTGCTCGGTGATCCCGTTCTCCTCCAGCCATGCGTGGAAGCGGGCGTAGTACGCCTGTCCCCGCTCGGTCTTCCTGGGCTCCTCCCACATGGGCTCGGCGATCTCCTGCTCGTACCCGTCCCAGGCGACCAGGTTGGGCGAGAGGGAGATCGCGGGCACGCTCCAGCGGTGGGCGAGCACGCGCGCCGGATAGGAGGTGATGTCGTGCAGGACGAGGTCGGGGGTGTCCCCCTCGTACGCCTCCACAAGCTGCGGCAGTGCCTGGATGGCGTCGTTCAGGAACGGCTCCACGTTGTCCAGCAGCGTGGTGCCCCAGGCCTCCGGGTCGTCGTCGGGGCCCGGGAGCGTGCTGTTCCACAGCCTGGGTTCGGCGCCCGTCTCGGCGACCTTCTCGGCGAAGAGGGGCGGGATCGCGTACGTCACCCGGTGGCCGCGCGCCACGAGCTCGCGGATCACCTCGAGGCTGGGGTTCACGTGCCCGTGGGCGGCGATGGAGAACATGGCGATATGAGCGGGACTTGTGATCATACCGGGACCATAGACGAGACGAGACGTCTCGTGCAACTGATATACGATCACGGCACCAGCACCTCGTGCAGCCGCAGCCACCGCTCCGGCTCCAGCTCACCGACCAGCACCCCGGGATCCAGCCGCGCCGCCCGGAACGCGGCGTCCACCCGCCGCCGCGGATGCGCCCGGCGCAGGGAGGCATGCAGCGAGCCGCCGACCCCCGAGAAGCCCAGTTCGACCAGGCTCCGCCAGCTGCCATGGGCCGCGGCGCCAAGCAGCGGGACAGGGCGGCGCTCGATGCGGACGACACCGGCGTCGACCCGGGGCACGGGCCGGAAGGAGCGCCGGCTGACCCGTGCGAGCAGCCGCCACTCGTAGCGGGGCCAGGTGAGCACGGTGAGGCGGGTCCAGCTGCCGTAGTCGCCGGTGCGTTTGCGGGCGTACTCGAGCTGGGTGAGCAGGGTGGCATCGGTGAGCCGGGGTGCGCGCAGGCACCAGTCGACGACCGCGGCCGTACGGGAGAAGGGCACGTTCTCGGCAACGGAGAACGGTGTGCGCGGCGGCCGCGCGGCGAGGAAGTCGGCGCCCAGGACGCGGACATGGGGTACGGCGGAGAAGCGGTCGCGCAGTACGGGCACGAGCCGCGGGTCGATCTCGTAGGCGTGCAGTTCCCGGCACAGGGGCGCGAGCGCGTCGGTCACCGCTCCCCTGCCCGCGCCCACTTCCAGCAGCAGCGGGGCGGGCGCGCCGTCCGGGACGGCGAGGCGGGCGAAACGGCGGGCGGTGGCGCGGTCGGCGAGGAAGTTCTGCGAGAGCGCGCGGGAGATGGGGGCGGGGCGGGCCATGGCCTGCGGTCCTTGTCTTCCGTGAGGTGAAAAGGGCAGACGAGGGCCCTGACCGGAAGACAGAGGAAAGGAGCGGGGAGGGTGTGCGGACGGCCGCCGCGCAGGATCAGCGGGCGGTACTCCCCGGGCCGGTCAGGGCTCCGGAGCCACGACGCATCCGGACGGAGTGCGTGCAGCCCCGGCACTGACCGGTCTCGAAAATCGCGTTGCAGGCTCCCACGACAAGGACGCTAGGCGGCCGCTGCGACGGCGCGCAAGGGGTTTTCCGGGCGCCGCTCAGCGCTGGCAGCGGGCCAGCAACCAGATTGCCGTCGGCCGAGGTTGTGAAGGGGGTCTGGCTCGTCAAGGCATCGTGCACACCGCCCGACCTGTGCGAATGCGACACTGGCCGGCGGATGGCCGGATTGTGGCGGCCGGAGGCGGACGGACCTGGAGGGACGGATGGACGAGGCACGGGCGCGGGACGTGCTGGCGGCGGCGGGAGTGCTGCCCGGCGCGGCAGGGGACGCGCGGCTGCTCGCCCTCGGCGAGAACGCTGTGTTCGCCGCCGGTGACCTGGTCGTCAAGGTGGGCCGCGACGCCGAGCTGTTGGACCGGGCCCGGCGGGAGCTGGCCATCGCCGGGTGGCTGGAGTCGGAGGGCGTGCCGGCGGTGCGGGCGGCCGGACCGGAGGCACTGCTGGTCGAGGGGCACCCGGTGACCGTGTGGCACCGGCTGCCGGAGGCGGTGCGGCCCGCCGGACCACGGGATCTGGCCGAACTGCTGCGGCTGGTCCACGCACTGCCCGCTCCTCCCTTCCCGCTGCCGCCCCGCGATCTGCTGGGCGGGGTGGAACGCTGGCTGCGGCTCGCGGGCGACGCGATCGACCCCGCGGATGCGGCATATCTGCGCGAGCGGCGCGACGGTTTCGCGGCGGCGGCCGCGCAGCTGACGCCCCGGCTGCGACCGGGGCCCATCCACGGCGACGCGCTGCCCCGCAATGTGCACATCGGGCCGGACGGGCCGGTGCTGGTCGACCTGGAGACCTTCTCGGCCGATCTGCGCGAGCACGACCTGGTGGTGATGGCCCTCTCCCATGACCGCTACGGGCTGCCGGACGAGGACTACGCGGCATTCACCGCCGCCTACGGCTGGGACGTGCGCGACTGGGAGGGCTGCTCGGTGCTGCGCGGCGCGCGGGAGACCGCCAGCTGTGCCTGGGTCGCCCAGCACGCGCCGGGCAACCCCAAGGCGCTGGCCGAGTTCGAACGCCGGGTGGCGTCACTGCGGGACGGGGACGAGACCGTGCGCTGGTACCCCTTCTGACTCCGGGGCGCCCGGCGGGTCAGACCGGCTCGCCCGCCGGCTCCCGCAGCGGCCAGGTGCCGTCGATCACCGCGCCCGCGTTGCCCTTGCGGCGCAGGAAGTCCTGGAAGTCCGCCGCCCACTCGGCGTACCACTCGATCTGACGGCGGTGCAGTTCCGCCGGGCCGAGGGCCGCGACCTTGGGGTGGCGGACGGCTATCGCGCAGGCCAGCCGGGCCGCGGCGAGGGCGTCGGCGGTCGCGTCGTGCGCCGAGTCGAGGATCACGCCGTACTCCGCGCAGACCGCTTCGAGGTTGCGCTTGCCGCGCCGGTAGCGGTCGACGGAACGGTCGATGGTGTACGGATCGATGACGGGAGCGGGGTCGATGCCGCCCAGGCGGTCGCGCAGGGACGGCAGTCCGTACCGCCGCAGTTCGGCGGCCAGCAGGCTGAGATCGAAGGCGGCGTTGTAGGCGACGACCGGTACGCCCGTCTTCCAGTAGGCGGTGAGGACGCCGGCGATGCCGTCGGCGACCTGGTCGGCGGGGCGGCCCTCGGCGGCCGCCCGCTCGTTGCTGATGCCGTGCACGGCCACCGCCTCGGCGGGGATCGGCACGCCCGGGTCGGCCAGCCACTCGCGGCGCCCCATCGGCTCCCCCGCCCTGACCTCGATCACGGCGCCCGTGACGATCCGTGCCTCGCGCGGGTCCGTGCCCGTCGTCTCCAGGTCGAAGCCGATCAGCAGCTCCCGGTGCCAGCCCATGGGCTGCCCCCCTTCATTTGTGGTGCGTTCCCCCAGTGGTCCCCACCTTCGCACGCAGCACCGACAATCAGAGGATGGGGTTCCGCTTCCCCGGCCGGAACAGGGGGCGCCGGCACCGGGCGTTCACGACACCGGCCGCGAATCCGCCCACATCAGCTCGAACTCCTCGCGGTAGGTGGGGAACAGCCCGCCTTCCTCAACTTCGCCCGGCTTGACCACCTTGGTCCCGTTGCGCAGGACCAGCACGGGTGCCTCCATCCCCCGGGCGCGCCGCAGATGGTTCTGCACGACCGCCATGCCGTCCGGCCCGTCGCCGTCCACCAGGTAGGCCGTGCAGCGCGGCGTCTCGTCGTAGACCTGGATCTCGAAGGCACCCGGGTCGCGCAGCCGGGAGCGGACGCGGCGCATGTGCAGGATGTTCATCTCGACGGCGCGCCCGAGCTCGCCCCGCTTGATGCCGAGCTCACGCTCGCGCCGTTTGACCGCGCTGGACGCGGGGTTGAGGAACAGCAGCCGCACCCGGCAGCCGGACTCGGCCAGCCGCACCAGACGGCGCCCGGAGAAGTTCTGCACCAGCAGGTTGAGCCCGATACCGATGGCGTCGAGCCGGCGGGCGCCGCCGAAGATGTCCTCGGCCGGGAAGGTGCGCAGCAGCCGCACCCGGTCGGGATGGACGGCGACGACGTCGGCGTACCGGTCGCCGACCAGGTCCTCGACCGCGTCGACCGGCAGCCGCCGCGCGGACGGCACGTCTCCGCCGGCGCCGAGCATCTCCAGCAGCCGCGCGGAGGCCCGCTCGGCCTGGGCGAGCACCGCCTCCGACAGCGCGCGGTTGCGGGAGACGACGTTCCGGGTGACCTCCAGCTCGTCCAGGGCGAGCTCGACCTCCCGGCGGTCGTCGAAGTACGGCTCGAAGCACGGCCAGTGCTGGACCATCAGCTCGCGCAGCTGCGGCAGGGTGAGGAAGGACAGCACGTTGTCGTCGGCCGGATCGAGCAGATAGCCCTTGCGGCGGCTGACCTCGCGGACCGCGACCGCGCGCTGCACCCACTCCTGTCCGGCCGGTCCGGCGGCGGCGACCACCCAGTCCTCCCCGTGCACGGGCTCGTACACGGGCCGCAGCACGGCCGCGACGACCGCGCGGAGCCGCTGTTCCACCAGGTTCAGCCAGATGTAGGCGCGGCCGGCCCGCTGGGCGCGGGTGCGTACCTCGCGCCAGGCGTCGGCGCCCCAGTCCAGCTCCGGCCCGATCGAGCCCGCGTCCATCGGCCGTGCCAGGGACACCGCACCGGGCGGGACGTCCGTGGAACTGCTCCCCTCGTGACCCTCGTCACCAGGGGGCAGTTCCAGCCCTCCCGAGCCCACCCGCGCACCGCCTTCCGCTCCCCCGAGCACTCCCCGTCCCAACGATCAAGGAGAGTACTCCGGGAGCGGCACACGGTGCAGCCCGATGGACAGGTCCTTCCTCAACTTCCCCATGTCGTGCGACTGTTCCGTCCGCCGGGGGACCGGGAGTGAGCGGATGCATGGCGGATGCTCAGCGGATTCATACGGAGGGCGGCAGGTGCGCGGGTCGTGGGCCGAGCGGGCATGGGTAGAAGGGGGTTCCCGCCCTTTCGGGGAGACACGGGAACACTCGGAGCCAAGGCGCCCCACCGGCGCCGTACACCTGAAAGAGTCGTGTCCATGCAGGTCTGGCCTGGCGAGGCGTATCCGCTCGGTGCCACGTACGACGGCGCCGGAACGAACTTCGCGGTCTTCACGGAAGCCGCTGACCGAGTAGAGCTGTGTCTGCTGCACGACGACGGCTCCGAGACCGCGGTCGAGCTGCGCGAGAGCGACGCGTTCGTACGGCACGCGTACCTGCCCGGCGTGATGCCCGGGCAGCGGTACGGCTTTCGGGTGCACGGGCCGTACGCCCCCGAGCGGGGGCTGCTCTGCAATTCGGCGAAGCTGCTGCTCGACCCGTACGCGCGTGCGATCAGCGGGGCGGTCCAGTGGGGCGAGGAGGTGTACGGCTACCACTTCGACGACCCCGACCGGCGCAACGACCTCGACTCGGCGCCGCACACGATGACGCCGGTCGTGGTCAACCCGTACTTCGACTGGGGCGACGACCGGCGCCCCCGTACGGAGTACCACCACACGGTGATCTACGAGGCGCACGTCAAGGGTCTCACCATGCGCCACCCGGAGCTGCCGGAGGAGCTGCGCGGCACCTACGCGGGCCTCGCGCACCCGGCGGTGATCGAGCATCTGACCGAGCTCGGCGTGACGGCCCTTGAACTGATGCCGGTGCACCAGTTCGTGTACGACCACCGGCTGGTGGACATGGGCCTGAGCAACTACTGGGGCTACAACACGATCGGCTTCTTCGCCCCGCACAACGCCTACGCTTCCTGGGGCGACCGCGGCCAGCAGGTGCTGGAGTTCAAGTCGGCGGTCAAGGCGCTGCACGAGGCGGGGATCGAGGTGATCCTCGACGTGGTCTACAACCACACCGCCGAGGGCAATCATCTGGGGCCGACGCTGTCCTTCAAGGGGCTAGACAACCCCTCGTACTACCGGCTCACCGACGACCCCCGCTACTACATGGACACGACGGGCACCGGGAACTCCCTGCTCATGCGGTCCCCGCACGTGCTGCAGATGATCATGGATTCCCTGCGGTACTGGGTCACCGAGATGCATGTCGACGGGTTCCGCTTCGACCTCGCGGCGACCCTCGCCCGGCAGTTCCACGAGGTGGACCGGCTGTCGTCGTTCTTCGATCTGGTCCAGCAGGACCCGGTGGTCTCCCAGGTGAAGCTGATCGCCGAGCCGTGGGACGTGGGTGAGGGCGGCTATCAGGTGGGCAACTTCCCGCCGCTGTGGACCGAGTGGAACGGCAAGTACCGGGACACCGTGCGGGATCTGTGGCGGGGTGAGCCTCGGACGCTGGCCGAGTTCGCCTCCCGGCTGACCGGGTCGTCGGATCTGTACCAGGACGACGGGCGGCGTCCGCTCGCCTCCATCAACTTCGTGACGTGCCACGACGGCTTCACGCTGCACGACCTGGTGGCGTACAACGACAAGCACAACGAGACCAACGGCGAGGACAACCGGGACGGCGAGAGCCACAACCGGTCCTGGAACTGCGGGGCCGAGGGCGAGACCGACGATCCGGACGTGCTGCGGCTGCGGGCCCGGCAGATGCGCAACTTCATCGCGACGCTGATGCTCTCCCAGGGCGTGCCGATGATCAGCCACGGCGACGAGGTGGCCCGCACCCAGCGCGGCAACAACAACGCCTACTGCCAGGACAACGAGCTGGCCTGGCTCGACTGGCCCGCGGCCGGGGAGGAGGACGGGGGCGGGGAGGGGGAGGACGGGGCTGTGGCCGGGGAGGATCCGCGCCGACAGTTGCTGGAGTTCACCCGCGCGATGGTGTGGCTGCGCAAGGACCACCCGGTCTTCCGCCGGCGCCGCTTCTTCCACGGCCGGCCGGTCGAGGGCACCCACGACGACCTGTCCGACATCGCCTGGTTCACTCCCGAGGGTGCGGAGATGACCCAGCGGGACTGGGACTCCGCGCGGGCGTCGGCGCTCACGGTGTTCCTCAACGGCAACGCGATCTCCGAGCCCGGTCAGCGCGGGGAGCGCATCACCGACGACTCGTTCCTGCTGATGTTCAACGCCTCGCCCAAACCCCTGGACTTCGTGGTGCCGGTCGACCACGGCCGGCAGTGGCAGGTGGTCGTCGACACCGCCCGCGCGGACTGCATACCGCCGGGCACCGGGCCGAAGGTGGCGGCGGGGACGCGGCTCACGCTGACCGATCGGAGTCTGACGGTGTTACAGCGGCCGGTCTAGGGGGCGAGGGTGTGGGGGCTGCGGGGGTTGCGGTGGGGCGAGCCATGACACGAAAGGCCGCCACGGGGGTACGTAGGTTTCCATGACCCCTGAGCGACCTGAACCGGCGGTGCCCACGGCCACGTACCGGCTGCAGCTGCAGCCCGCCTTCCCGTTCCGGGCCGCGGCGGACGCCGTGCCGTACGTGGCCTCGCTCGGCGTGTCCCATCTGCATCTGTCGCCCGTCCTGGAAGCCGTGCCCGGCTCGCTGCACGGCTATGACGTGGTGGACCACACGCGCGTGCGCGAGGAACTCGGCGGTGCGGAGGGTCTGCGGGCCCTGGCGCGCACCGCGCGGGAGCACGGGCTCGGGCTGGTCGTGGACATCGTCCCCAACCACATGGCGATGGTCCCGCGTCACAACCGCGCCCTGTGGGAGGTGCTGCGCGACGGCCCGTCCTCGCCCTTCGCGCGGTGGTTCGACATCGACTGGGAGGCGCAGGGCGGGCAGGTGCTGCTGCCGGTGCTGGGCGGGCCGCTGGGCGGCGAGGCGGCCAACCTGAAGACGGACGGCGACGTGCTGCGCTACTACGACCACGTGTTCCCGCTGCGCGAGGGCACCGAGGGGCTGCCGCTGCCCCAGTTGCTGGACGCGCAGTGGTACCGGCCCGTGTGGTGGCGCCTGGCCCGGACCGAGCTCAACTACCGGCGGTTCTTCAGCATCTCCGAGCTGATCGGGGTGCGCGTGGAGGACCCGGAGGTGTTCGAGGCGACCCACGCCAAGACCCTGGAGCTGCTCCGGGAGGGCGTGATCGACGGGCTGCGCGTCGACCACCCCGACGGACTCGCCGACCCCGACGGCTATCTGCGACGGTTGCACGAGGCCACGGGCGGACGGTGGACGGTGGTGGAGAAGATCCTCGCCGACGACGAGACGCTGCCCGCCTCCTGGCCCGTCGCGGGCACCACCGGCTACGACGCCCTGCGGCACGTGGACGGCCTGTTCACCGACCCGGCCGGGTTCGGGGAGCTGCTCGGCCAGTACCGGCGGTTCGCGGCCCCGCGGACGGACCGGGGCGGCGACTGGGACGCCACGGTGCGGCGCGCGGCGTACAAGGTGCTCACGCACGAGCTGGCCGCCGAGGTGGACCGGCTGGTCCGGCTGACGAGCCGGCTGTGCGCGACCTCGCCGGAGACCGCGCTGCGCGACCGCGCGCCCTGGGCGCTGCGCACCGCGCTCCAGGAGCTGCTGGTCCGGCTGGAGGTCTACCGGCCCTACTCGTCCGTCGACGCCGGTGGTGTGGTGACCGAGGAGGCGGCCGCCGAGGCGCGGCTCGCCTTCGCCGTCCCTGAGGAGGCAGGGGCGGTGGATGTCGTACGGGATCTGGTGCTCGGACGGTACGGGGACGGGCCGGCGCACGTGGAGTTCCGTACGCGGTTCGCGCAGACGGCGTCGGCGCTGCGGGCCAAGTCCGTCGAGGACACCGGGTTCTACCGGTATGTGCCGCTGCTGTCGGCGACGGAGGTGGGCGGTGACCCCGGCCGTCCGGCGGTGTCGCCGGAACGGTTCCACGCGTACTGCGCGCGCGTGCAGCGCGACTGGCCGGCCACGGGGACGGTGGTGTCCACGCACGATGCCAAGCGCAGCGCCGATGTGCGGGCGGCGCTGCATGTGCTCACCGAGTGCCCGGAGCGCTGGGCGGACGTCGTCGCGGAGGTGACGCGCGCGGGTGAGGGCGTGCCCGACGCGCAGCTGGCGTGGGCGGCCTGGCAGACGGTGTTCGGGCTGGGGCCGGCGGAGGAGGAGCGGGTCCAGGCGGCGCTGCTGAAGCATGTGCGCGAGGCGGGGCTGTACACCAGCTGGACCGAGCAGGAACCGGCGTATGAGGAGGCGGTGGCGCGGTTCGTGGCGGCGGGGCCGTGTGGGGTGCCGGGCGAGCGGGTGGCGGAGTTCCGTGCGTCGCTGGAGCCGCATATCCGGGCGAACGTGCTGGGGGCGGCTCTTGTGCATCTGACGATGCCTGGGGTGCCTGATCTGTATCAGGGGACGGAGCGGGAGTACCGGGCGCTGGTTGATCCGGACAACCGGGGGACCGTGCGGTTTGAGAGCGACGGGGGCGAAAAGGAGGCTGTGACGCGGGGGGCGTTGGGGTTGCGGGCGCGGCGGCCGGATGTCTTCGGTGACACGGCGTCGTACGAGCCGCTGTCCGCCGAGGGGCCCGCGGCGGCGCACTGCACGGCGTTCGTCCGCTCCGGGGAGGTGCTGACCGCCGTGACCCGTCTGTCGCTGCGGCTGGCGGAGGCGGGCGGCTGGCGCGACACACGGCTGCCGCTGCCGGCGGGGCGGTGGGTCGATGCGCTGTCGCCGGGGTCGGGGCGGGAGTTCTCGGGGCAGGCGGAGTTGGCGGAGTTGTTCGGACGGTTGCCGGTGGCGCTGCTGGAGCGGACCGCGGACTGAGTGCGCCTGCGGTGGGTGGGTAGTGCGGGACCGGCGGGCTCACGCGCGGCAACCGCCCCGACCCACCGCAGCTGCGGGCAGTCGTGCCGCTGGGGCGGCACGGGTGGGCGCAGCGGCACCCGCCAAGCGCCGGCAAGCGAACCCACACCCGGCTCACCCGCGCACCGGCACGCCTGCGCACGTACGTGACATCCGCGCCGCCGGGCGGGTAACGCCGGGGGGTGTTCACGCAGCCCGGCGCAAACGGGGTGCCGTCGCGCCCACCCGTGCCGCCCTGGGGGTACCTCCCAGGCCCTTAAGGCACTGGGGGAGGCACGACTGCCCGCGGGAACGGGGGCAGGGGGCGAGGTCCGCGCGTGGCGCCGGAGCGGGGGCGTTATTGCGGGGGGAGGTCGAAGATGGGGCCTGTTCGGGCGGTCAGGGTGCAGGTGTTGGGGAAGGTTTCCGTGTAGGTGACGGGGCGGTCGCGCCACATGCCGTGGGCGTGCGCCGTCACCGGGGCGTAGACCATCGGGCAGACGGCGTCCTCCGACGGGACGTCGGCGATGCGCCCGTCCGCCGCGGCCAGCACCGCGCAGGCGTCGGCGGCCCGCCGGTGCTCGCCCCCGGGCGGGTCGCAGCGCAGCATCGTGCCGTCCGCCGACGCGGACGTCGTCTCTCCTTGGCTGACCGAGAGCATCAGCCAGCTCTCCTGGGCGGCGAGGCCCGCGGAGTTCGCCCGTGCGGGTGCCGCGCAGGCGAGCAGGACAACAGCGGCGGCCAGAGCCGCCCGTACCGCTTTCACTGAGGTATGCGTCATTCCCGTTGCATCGGCACGGCGGCCCCCGAACCCCACCCCGGCTCACCCGAACGGGAGCGTTCCGGTGTGCGCCCCGCGGCCAGCGCGAACGCGGCGAGCACGACCCGTGTCTGGTACTCGGCCTGACGTCCGACGGTGATCCACCGCGCCCCCAGGACGTCCCGGTAGTCCGCGCACCGCGCGTCGATCAGCCGGTCCAGCTCCGGCAGCGCCCCCGCCGGATCGCGCCCCGCGCGGGTCACCAGCTGGTGCAGCAGCCCCGCGGTGCGCAGGGCCAGCCGCCGTCCGGCGAGGCGCAAAGCGGTGAGGCCGGCGGTGGCCATGGGCGGCATCGGATGCGCAGAATCGTTACGGCAATCGGGGTCCCACGCGTCGGCGAGGCCGGGGCAGACCAGTAAATAGTCGTCGACCGGGGCGAGCAGCCGCGCCGCGTCGGGCACGCCGGAGACGTACGGCCGGATCCGGGCCGTCAGCGCGCGCAGCACCCGCGTGTCCTCGCGCAGCGTGCGGCTGACGGAGCGCAGTTCCGCCTCCGCGTCGGGGTGCGGGGAGCCGTCCCCGACGGCCGGCACGCCCCACATGGGCGCCTCGACGACCGCGGTCACGGTGCCGTACCGGTGCGGGTGGAACCACGTCGACTCGACGGCGGCCTCGGTGATCGCCGCGGCGAGGTCACGGCGGTGCGGGGGCGGGATCCGGTAGACGGCGGGACCGAGGCCCGGCCAGTACAGGGCGTCGTAGGCGCCGAGCTCGCGCGGGATGCCGAGGCGGGCGGCGATGCCCGCGACCCGCCGGTCGAGGCCGGGCAGGTCATGGGTGAGTTCGACGAAGCCCCCGCCGACGTCCACCCCGTGCAGCGAGCACTGGAGGAACGGCCGCAGTTCGTCCTGGAGGGCGAGCAGGGCGCGGGTCTCCGGCAGTGCGGCGGCAGCGGCGCCGTCGGGCAGCCATTCGGGTTGTTCCAGGAAGCCGGGCCGGAAGAAGTGACGGAAGTGGTGGCCGAGGGTGTACGGGCCGGTCAGCCAGCGCTCGTTGCGGCGCAGGCCGTCGGGGTCCAGGCAGAGCAGCAGGTTCCAGGTGGCGTCGGCGCCCTCGGTGAGCCGGGGGTCGGCCAGGGCGCGCTCGGCCAGCCGCATTACGGTGGCGCCGCCCACGGGCTCGTTGGCGTGCGGTCCGGCGACGACGAGGGCCTGGCGGGCACCATGGCCGATGCTCAGCAGCCACAGGGGAAGGCCCGCGCGGGAGACGCCGACGCGGCGCAGCCGGGCGTCGCGGGGATGCCGGGCGACGAGGGCGGCGGCCCGCGCGCCCAGTTCGTCGACGGTCGGATAGCGCAGGAGGGGCGGCAGGGCACACCTCCACGAAGTGGTGCCGTCTTCTCACCAGGAGTGCGGGGGGGGTACGCACAGTGAGTCACGACTTCGGGGGGTACGTCAACACCGCGGCGGGCACGGTGAGGTGGCGGGGCGGCCCGGACCGGCGCGTTCAGTTTGCCGCGAGCCGGTAGGTGATCTGGCCGAAGCCGATCTGGTCGCCGTCGCGCACGACAGCCGCGCCGACCACCCGGCGTCCGTTCACCGTCGTGCCGTTGGTCGAGCCGAGGTCCCGCAGCACCCACAGGCCGCCCTGGTGCCGGAGTTCGGCGTGTACGCGGGAGACCGTCTCATGACTGAGGCGCAGCCCGCTGGCGGGATCGCGCCCTATGCGCAGCGGGTGTCCGGCCCCCGGGTGCGGCAGCAGCAGCTTGGGCAGCTTCTCGGCCTGCCAGGCCCGGCGCAGCCGCACGGTGAAGCCGGACACCGCCTCGACCGTGCCGAACACCACGCGGGAGAAACGGCTTTCCCTCGGGAGGTCGGCGGTGAGGGCGGCGAGTTCGTCGGAACGCCGCGCGGTGAGCGCGAGTTCCATGCGTCGGATGAACGTGTCGTGCGACAGACGGCCCTTGGCGACGCCGTCCCGCAGCACGCTCAGCGCCTTGTCGCGCTCCGCGTCGGACAGCCGCGCGGGGTACGTGTGGAACTCGAAGGACGACTTCACGCTGTTGATTGTCGGCCAGTGACGGCCGGGCTGTCCAGAAACCGGGGGGAACGGCAGGGACACAGGACAGCCGGCGACACCTGCCGCAAAAGGGAGGATCCCGCGACGAATTGATCTCCGATGACGCACGATGGACGGGCTACATCACGGTGAGCAGACGAAGGGGAACCGTCCGTGCAGTTCGAGGTGTGGGCACCGCAGGCCGGCAGAGTGACGCTCCAGTGCGACGGCGTCACGCGCGCGTTGGAGCGCGATCCGCAGCGTGAGGGGTGGTGGACGGGAGAGGCCGAGGCGCACGACGGCTCCCGGTACGGCTTCGCGCTGGACGACGGTCCCGTGCTGCCCGATCCGCGCTCGCGCCGCCAGCCGGACGGGCCGGACGGGCCCAGTGCCGTCGTGGACCACGACCGGTTCACCTGGCGTTCGGAGTGGGTCGGGCGTCCGCTGCCCGGAGCGGTGCTGTACGAGCTGCACGTGGGCACGTACACGCGCGAGGGCACCTTCGACGCCGCCGCCGAGCGGCTCGGTCATCTCGCGGACCTGGGCGTGACGCATGTGGAGCTGATGCCGGTGTGTCCGTTCCCGGGTCGGCACGGGTGGGGGTACGAGGGGGTGTCGCCGTGGGCCGTGCACGAGCCGTACGGCGGGCCCGAGGGGCTGAAACGGTTTGTCGACCGGGCGCACGCCCTGGGACTCGGCGTCGTCCTGGATGTCGTACACAACCATCTGGGGCCGTCGGGGAACTATCTGCCGCAGTTCGGCCCGTATTTCACGGACACCCACCACACCCCCTGGGGCATGGCGGTCAATCTGGACGCGCCCGGCTCCGACGAGGTGCGCGCGTATTTCATGGAGAGCGCGCTGGCGTGGCTGCGGGACTACCGGATCGACGGGCTGCGGCTGGACGCGGTGCACGCGCTGGTGGACACGCGCGCGTCCCACTTCCTGGAGGAGCTGTCCGGGGCCGTGGACGCCCTCGCCGCCGACACCGGCCGGCCGCTGTTCCTCATCGCCGAGTCGGATCTGAACGACCCCCGGCTCATCACACCGCGCGAGGACGGCGGTTACGGGCTGCACGCGCAGTGGAACGACGACTTCCACCATGCCCTGCACACCGCCGTGACCGGTGAATCGGGCGGCTACTACGCCGACTTCGCGCGCGCACCGCTCGCGGCCCTCGCGAAGACGCTCACCGGCGGCTTCTTCCACGACGGGACGTACTCCAGTTTCCGGGGCCGGCGCCACGGCCGCCCGCTGGACCGCGACCGGGTGGCCGCGCACCGGCTCCTCGGCTACAGCCAGACCCACGACCAGGTCGGCAACCGGGCCCAGGGGGACCGGCTGGCCGCGCTCGTCTCCCCCGGGCTGCTGGCCTGCGCGGCGGCCCTCACGCTCACCGCGCCTTTCACACCGATGCTGTTCATGGGCGAGGAGTGGGCGGCCGGCACGCCCTGGCAGTTCTTCACCGACCACACCGACCCGGAACTCGCCAAGGCGGTGAGCGCGGGCAGACGGCGGGAGTTCGCGGCGCACGGCTGGGCCGGGGAGGACGTGCCCGATCCGCAGGACCCCGCCACCCGCGACCGCTCCTGTCTGGACTGGTCGGAACCGGACCGCGAGCCGCACGCGCGCGTGCAGGCCTGGTACCGGCAGCTGATCGCCCTGCGGCACGCACAGCCGGACCTGACCGACCCGGACCTCGGCGACACCAAGGTGGCCTACGACGAGGAGCAGCGCTGGCTGGCCTTCCGGCGCGGCGACATCCTGGTCGCCGTGAACCTCGGGGATCGGCCCGCCGCCGTCCCCCTGGGTGTTCCCGGCGCGCGGATCCTCGCGGCGTGGGAGCCCGTGGAGACGCCGGACGCGGACGGGGTGCTGCGGCTGCCCGCGGAGTCGGCGGCGGTGCTGCGGGAATGACGGGCGCGGTGGTCAGGGCATTTCCACGCCGTCCCTGAGGTCCGTCACCCGCTCCAGCATGATCGGTTCCCAGGCCCGTCGCAGCCGGGTGCGCAGGAGCGGCAGCGGGCCGGCGGTGCGGCCGGCGAGGGCGTTGGCGAGATGGACGACGGCGTCGCAGCGGGCCAGCCAGAGGCCGCGCAGGCAGGCGCGGGCGCCGTACCCGGCGAGCGTGGCGGCGCGGACGGCGGCCGGGGCGCCGACGGCGGCCGCGAGGCCCGCGATGTCCTCGGCGGGGTCGCCGACCGCCGCCGCGTCCCAGCCGAGGACGCCGCGCACCCGGCCGTCCGCGGCGAGAAGGAGGTGCTCCCCGGTGAGGGCGCGGTGGACGAGGACCGCCGTGCCGGGCTGGGCGGCGAGCTGGACCGCGGCGGGCGGGGTGAGCTGGTCCAGCCGTCCGGAGTCGAACTCGTCGGCCGCGGCCAGCCGTTCGGCGGCCTCCCGGGCGGCCCGGCGCAGGGCCTCGAGCGACCTCGGGGCCACCCGCGGCACGCCGAGTGTCGCCGCCTGCCGCGCCGGCACCTCGCGCAGCCCCGTCAGCAGCCCGGCCAGATCGGTCTCGCCGACGGCGGAGACGGTGTGCTCCTCCGCCGTCCCGCCGGGCAGCCGGGTGTCGAGGGTGCAGAGCAGCCCGGGCGCCCACTCCCCCTGCGCCGCCAACGCCGGCAGCGCCACCGGCACATGCGGCCGGACGAGGTCGCGCAGCCGCGCTTCGCGGCGCCGACGGGCGCTCGCCTCGCGGTCCGGGGCGAGACGCAGCACATGGTGGGCGCCGACCCACCAGGCGGAGGCTCCTTCGGAGACGGGCCGGACGTCGGGTCCGGCCGCGGCTGCCGTGCCGCCCGTGTCCCTGCCCTTGAGCAGGGTGCGGGCCAGTCGGCGGACGGTGTCCGCGGTGGGTGTCGGTGCCTGGGTCATGTCGCGCCATTGCCGTTCGGGGAGGCAGGGAGGGGACGTCTGGGGCCGTTCAGTCCACTATGACCATCTCCCGCGTGGTGTCGTTCAGCCGCCGCCCGCCGTCCTCGGTCACGGTGACGATGTCCTCGATGCGCACACCGAACCGGCCGGGCAGATAGACGCCGGGTTCGACGGAGAAGCACATGCCGGGGACGAGGGGCTGCTCCTCGCCCTCGATCATGTACGGCGGTTCGTGCGTGGTGACGCCGATGCCGTGCCCGGTGCGGTGGATGAAGTACTCCCCGTACCCGGCGTCCGCGATGACCGCGCGGGCGGCCCGGTCGACGTCCTGGCAGGCGGCGCCGGGACGCACCGCGCGGAAGCCCGCCTCCTGCGCCTCGCGCACGAGGTCGTGCACCCGGCGTTCCTCCTCGGTGGGTTCGCCGACGTGCACGGTGCGGGAGGTGTCGGAGCCGTAGCCGCCCTTGAGGCCGCCGAAGTCGAGGACGACCATGTCGCCGCGTTCGATGACGCGGTCGCCGACCTCGTGGTGCGGGTTGGCGGCGTTGGGTCCGGAGGCCACGATGGTGAAGTCGACCTGGGAGTGGCCGAACCGGCGCAGCAGGGCGGCGAGATCGGCGGCGACGTCCACCTCGCGGCGGCCGGCGAAGGCGACGCACCTGACCTCCTCGAACGCGGCGTCGGCGGCCGCTCCGGCTTCGGCGAGGAGGCGGAGTTCCGCCGCGTCCTTGACGGCGCGCAGCATGGGCAGTGCCTCGGTGAGGGAGGCGTAGGAGGTGCCGGGGAGCGTCCTTTGCAGGCCGAGCAGGTGCATGGCCCAGGCGTTGTCGCTGATGCCGTACCTGCCGCCCGCGTCCAGCAGGGCGGCGGTGACGGCGTAGGGGTCCTTGCCGTCGGTCCAGTCGCGCAGGGTGAGGGCGGGGGCGCCGGTGGCGTGTGCGGCGTCCGGGGCCTCCAGGGTGGGGACGACGAGCACGGGGTCCCGGCCGGGCGCCAGGACCAGCAGGGTGAGCCGCTCGGTGACCGCGGTGGGGGTGTAACCGGTGAGCCACACCAGGTCGGGGCCGGGCGCGACGAGCAGTCCGGCGAGTCCGGCGTCGGCGGCCTGCCGCGCGGCACGCTCCATGCGGGCCTTGTAGTCGTCGGCGGTGAAGGACGCGGGCGTGGTGCCGGTCATCCGGGGGCCTCCCAGGGCGGACGTCGGGGCTACGGGCAGCATCCTGCCCGGCGGGCGGGAGCGACGCGAGCCGGTTCGCCGTCTTCGTGCCGCGGTCCTTCCCGACTAATGGCTCATTTGCCCAGCCATGAGGTCTCAATCTCATGATGAGATCACCATCGGACATGGGCAGGCACAGCCGAGGAGGCGTACGACCGTGCTGGTACTCGCGCACATCA
Organism: Streptomyces sp. NPDC052079; assembly: GCF_040680275.1. Classification (NCBI taxonomy): domain Bacteria; kingdom Bacillati; phylum Actinomycetota; class Actinomycetes; order Kitasatosporales; family Streptomycetaceae; genus Streptomyces; species Streptomyces sp. NPDC052079. Next base: position 167,459 of record NZ_JBFAWL010000008.1, on the reverse strand, counting down.
GCGATCTGCATCTGGACGGAACCGCCAGGGCGACCGAGCGCGCCCGGCGGGTGCGCGACCGGCTGTGGGAGCTGCCGGTCCGGCCCGACGCGCTGCTGGTGACCGGGGACATCGCGGACCACGGCACCGAGGCCGAGTACGAGGAGGCCGCCCGCCTGCTGGGGCTGCGCGACGGAAGCGCCCCGTTCCCGGTGCTGACCTGTCCGGGCAACCACGACAGCCGGGTGCCGTACCGCACGGCGCTGCTGGGGCAGCCGGCCGCCGACGGGCCGGTCAACAGCGTGCATGTGCTGGACGGCGGCGCCGTGCTGATGTGCGACTCGAGCATCCCGGGGCGCGACGACGGCGAGCTGGACGCCGAGACCTGTGCGTGGATCGAATCGACGCTCGACGGACTCCCCGACGGTCTGCCGGCCGTGCTCGCCTTCCACCACCCGCCGGTACCGCTGCACCACCCCCTGCCCGACTCCTACCCCCTGCGCGCCCCGGAACGGCTGGCGGACCTGCTGGCGCGCCGACCCCGGGTGGCCGGGCTGATCACCGGTCACGCCCACACCCCGGCCGCCACCACGTTCGCCGGCCGCCCCGTGCTGGTCGGGCCCGGCGTGACATGGACGTTGCGGCTGCCCTGGGAGGGCGAGCAGATCGCGGACCGGGACGCGCCGGTCGGGCTCGCCTTCCATGTCCTGGACGACGAGGGGCGGCTCACCAGCCACTTCCGGGTGGTCATGTGACGACGCCGGGAACGGCCGTCAACTGCCGGTAGCCGCCGCCGGCCCGGCGTACGGTCAGCTTCACCTCGGCGCCCGGCGGGCCCCGGCAACGGCAACTGCCAGGTCGGCGGCCGAGTCGACGCGCCGACCGGCGAAGGCGCGGAGCACGTCGCCCGGTACCAGGGCCTGTCCGGCGGATCAAGTCGGGGGAAAGGGGCGGCGCCGTGCAACCCAGGTGAGCGGGGTCTGGTGCGTCCAGCTGCAAGGCGGAGGAGGGAGTCGACGCGATGGGGCCTCCCCCCGCTCATGGGGGTCCCCCCGCTCATGGGGGTCCCCCCGCTTGAGCGAAGCCGAGAGTGGTGGAGAAGCCGAGAGTGGTGGAGAAGTCGAGAGTGGGGGAGTCGGCGACCGACGACAACGCCGCAGATGGGCGTGCCAGACGCGCTCCCCGGCATGATCCGCCGGACAGGCCAGGCCATGGGCCGACCGACCCGCGAGGGGAGCCGTTCCCGTTCCCGTATGCCGATTCAGCTCGGCCAGGCCGCCCGCGCCGACGCCGGTGGCGCCCATCGCTCCAAGCCCGACCCCGGACAGCACCAGGACCGCACCGGCCGTCACGCTGAGCACCGCAGTCACCAGCGGCCGTCCGCGCCGTAGCCCGGCGGGCCCGGAGGGCTTCTGGGGTCCGCCCGGGGCCCCGGGTATGGGCTTGGGCCGCAGTGCGGGTTGTTGCATGGTTCGCCTCCGGCGGAAGTGCCGGGCCGTCAGGCCGGGACCGGTGGAGCCGGTGTGCGGTACGGGAGGAAGCCGTGGACCCGGCTGGACAGGTACGCGTCCTGGTAGCGCGGGACGCTCCGGTGCCAGTTGAGGATGCCCGCCATCCAGTTCTGCAGGTCCGTCACATAGCCCCGCATGATCTTCCGTGCGTCTTCCGACAACTGGAAGTCGTCGTAGACGACCGGCAGTTCGCGCGCCACGACATGCTGGAACTGGCGCATGCGCTGGTTGATCAGGTCCTGCACCACGGGCAGCGCGGTCGGGTAGTCGACGCCGAAGAAGTTCTGCACGACGAGGATCGCGTTGTGGATCTCTCCCTCGAACTCGATCTCCTTCTGGTAGGAGAAGACGTCGTTGAGGAGGCAGGCGTAGTCGATCGCCGCGTTCTCCAGGGAGCGCACGGGACCGCTGCGGTAGACCTCGGGCGGCACCGCCGGCCCGTGTCCGGCGCGGCAGAGCCCCAGGGTGAGATCGGAACCGAAGGTGGCGCGCCGCATCTCCAGGTAGTCCACCGGGTCCGGGACGCGGTTCTGGATCTGGTTGGACAACTCCCACACCCAGGCCTCGGTCATCGCCTCGATCGCCGACTTCAGGGGGCGGCGCTCCTCGGGGGTCATGCCGGCCGTCGTGCGCGCCCACAGGTCGATCAGGGAGCGTTCCATGGCGTTGGCGGGCGGTGGCACCGGCCCGTCGTCGAGGGGGGTGCAGGCCGCGAGGCGGGCCGTGGTCATCCGGGCGGCGGCCAGGTCGCGGCGGTGGCCGTACACCAGCGGGTAGTAGTCGTCGCCGTAGGTGCCGAAGGCGAGCCAGTCCGAGGCGAGGTCGAGCTGTTCCTGGGTGGCGTCCGGGTCGAGGCCCGCCGCGCACAGCGGCAGGTCGCAGCTCGCCAGCTTGTCCTCGTCCCAGACGCCCTCGCTGAGGATGCCCATGCGCCGGGACCACTCCAGCAGATGCCGGCGCGAACCGTCGAGGGCGGGGCTGAGCCGCAGCGCGAACGGCATCTCGATGTGGGGGATGACCGACGGGCCGACCTTGGGGAACGGCACGTGGGTGTAGGCGCGCAGGCGGCGGGCCCCGGTGCCTGCGAGCAGCGCGCCGATGCCGGCGGCGGACGTGCCGAGGCCGGACGGCGACTGCCAGGGGGAGCCGGAACGCGCGCCCTCGTTCATGTACCGGCTGGAGCGCAGATGCCATTCGTGACCGCCGGACTGCCAGTCCTGGAGCCCTTTCACGTAGGCCGCCACGGCCGCGAGCTGGTCCGGGGTGAGGCCGTTCTCCAGCGCGGCCGCGGGGACTTCGGTCAACGCGGTGTGCTCGAACTGGTGCAGTCGTGAGGTGAGGACGTCGTTGACGATGTCGGCGGCCTCCTGGGTGGTGCAGCCGAAGAACGTCTCCAGGACGAGCACGCCGTTGCTGAGTTCGCCCTCGTCCTCGACCTCCCGCTGGTAGGAGAACAGGTCGTTGCGCAGGTGCACGGCGTCGGAGAACGTCTCCATCAGCACCCGCAGCGGCCGGGTCCGGGCGACGGCGGCGGGGACTTCGGCGGTCGCGTACTCCACGAGTCCCGCCGACCAGGGGGCGCCTCCCACCTTGCGGCGCATCTCGATGTACTCGACGGGGTTGGCGATCCGCCCCTCGTGGATGTTGGACAGCTCCCACATCGACTCGTTGAGGAGGTGTTCGGTGGCGAGGGCGAACCGGCGGCGCCAGTCGGCGGACATCGCGGGCACGGTGCGCGCCCACAGGTCGGCCAGACCCGCCTCGACCGGGTTGTCCGGCTCGGGGACGGGGGTCGCCGGGTCGAGCGGCATGAACAGCGGCAGCCGGTCCAGGTGGGCCTTGCCGGCGGCGCGGTCCTGAATGCGTTTGTACTTCTCCAGGAAGTGGTCGTCGAAGAAGAAGACCCACACGTACCAGTCGGTGACGAGAGAGAGGGCGGGGCCGTCGCAGTCGGGGTGGGTATAGGCGCAGAGCAGGCCGTAGTCGTGCGCCTCGAGGTCGGCCTGCTCCCAGACCCCGCTTCCCTCCAGCATGCCCATCTTGCGTGCCCACGCCGTCGAATGGGCGCGGGCCTCGTCGACGTGCGGATTGAGCCGCGCGGGGTGCGGCAGGTAGAAGTGCGGGAGTTCGAACGGCTGCGTCATGGCCGGGAGCTACCCGTGGCCCGGTGGTGACATCCGCCGGCCGGGAGGTGATCACACCATCGCGTGAACCCTGCTCCGTACGGGAGTCGTGGAGTTCAGGTCCGTACCTGGATCAGCGCGTGGGTGCCGCTCGTGCGCCAGCGCCGGCCCTCCGCGGCCGTCAGCGCCGCCTCGGTCTCGGCGCTCAGTCCGGTGATCACGTCGGACTTGAGGGTGCGCAGGGCAGCGACCGGCCCCGGGAAGTATGCGGTGACGTCCGCGAAGGGGGTGGTCGGGGGCCAGTGGCGGTCTCCGACGAGTCGGCGGTAGTTGAGGTCGCCCTTGAAGACGGTGAGCGTGGCGGCGGCGAAGTCGGCGCGCAGGTCGTCCGGCATCTCCTCGTAGGGCAGGGGCGCGCAGGAGAAGGGGTGCGCGCGGAGGGTGATGCGGCCGTCGGCGAGGGCGTCCCACAGGCCGCGCCCGTACTCGGCCGCCGCTCCCCCGGCGCCGGTGAGCCGGCGGACCGCGTCGAGGACGTCGGCGGTGGTGGCGTCGGAGACGTAGTACGGGTACGGCTTGATGTGCAGCAGGGCCCGGCCGATGCGGCCGTGCGCCAGCAGATGTGCGATGAGCAGCAGGTCGGGGACGAGTTCGCGGCCCGCGTTGTCGGCGACCAGGCACAGCGTGCCCGTGCCGCTGGGGCCGAGCAGTGGCCACAGCCGCTCGCTGTCGTCGGCCACCAGGGCGGGGACGGCGGCCGTCTCCTGCGTTCCTTCGGCGGACAGCCGGAAGCCGAGGTCGGCGCGGTTGCCCCACAGGGAGCCGTGCAGCAGTGCCGTGGCCTGGTCCTGCTCCGGGCGGCCGGTGAGGTCGTCGAGCGCGGCCAGTTCCTCGTCCGTGGCGGGCGAGTGGAGTTCGGCGAGTTTGGCGGGGCGGAACGGGTCGATGCCCTGCCAGGGGCCGGGGTCGAAGTAGCCGACCGCGTGCAGCAGTCGGCGGTAGAACCAGCTCTCGGACCACAGCCAGGGCACGTCGTACCAGGAGCGGCCGGCATAGGTGTCCATGCCCCAGGCCGTCCAGCGCTCCCGGTCGTGCGCGTCGGCGGGGAGGGGTTCGATCGTGCCCCGGGTGCAGTTGGCGAGCAGGGCGTCGAGTGCGGCGCGCTGCCCGGGTTCGTAGGGGAAGGCGTCGCGCACCTGCCGGATGATCGCGGGGTGCCGCTCGGCCAGCACACTGTGGGGGAACGTGCCGGGCTGGTCGGCGACGATCACGGGCGCGGTGGGGGTGTCGGACATGCGGCTCACCGTAACGCGCGTGCGTGGCCGCCGGGCGTCACACCGGGGCGATCTCCCGTTCCAGCCGTGCGGCCAGGCTGAGGTAGCGGGCGCGCCGGGTCACGGGGACCAGACCGCGGATGAGGATCTGCCACATCTCCGCCGTGCGGCGGGGCTGGCGGGCGACGGATTCGCGGGAGCGGCCGACGACGCGGGTGCCGACGAAGAAGCAGACGAGGGAGTGGGCCACGACGTCGATGTCGACGTCCGGATGGACGTCCGCCTCCTTGACGGCGCCGAGGAGCCGCGCGGTGACGATGTCCAGCCACTCGGTGAACGGATGGCTGAGCGGCGGACGCGGGTGGGTGCCGCCGGTGGCGAGCCGCAGACCGGCCCGCAGCACGGGGTCCTCGGCCGACATCCTGGCTATGGAGAAGGTGAGGCGCATCAGCGCCTCCAGGGAGGTGTGCCCCCGTATCTCGGTGTCCCGGGCCAGTCCCCGGCAGGTCGCGGACTGCTGCTCCAGGATGGCGTGGGCGAGGTCCTCCTTGGCGGCGAAGTGGAAGTAGAGGGCGCCCTTGGTGACATGGGCGTGCTCGACGATGTCACTGAGACTGGTCGATTCGTACCCCTGCCGGTCGAACAGGTCGGCGGCGGCCGTGATGATCGTCGCGCGGGTCTGCTCGGCGCGTACCTGCCTCGCCATCGACTGAACTCCTGAGCCGGAAAGGAACGGGTCATGCCGTTTGTTTTAACGCCCCGTACACGATAACTCACCCTCCGGCGACAGTCATCGCCCTGGCATGCAACCGCATTTGGGCACATCCGACATAACAAACGCGCTATGTGAAAGAAAACAGCGCGTCCGGTATCTAAGTGTGTCAGGTGCCGGCGCAAAAGAGAACGGCGGGCCGACCGGTGCCCCATCCGCACCGGCCGACCCGCCTGCCCGTGGGGTCGCTCAGAAGGTCAGCTGCCAGCCGTTGAGCCGGCCGGTGTCCCAGGACGCGGTGTCCTGCACCCGCAGTTTCCAGGTCCCGTTGGCCGTCTCGGTGGAGGCGTTCACCGTGTAGGTGGTCCGGACATCATCCGCGGAGTCCGAGGAGCTCGCGGACTTCAGGCGGTACACCGAGCCCGTCCGGTGCGACCAGGTCGACGACCAGGTCGCCGCGGTAGGTGTGGGTGATGTCCACGCCCACCTGGAGGGCGGCCGGCGCGTTGCCGCCGCGTCCGGAGACGGTGATCGGGGACTCGATCGCCGGGCCGTTGTCGGGGACGGCGACGGCGGTGGAGCTCGCGTAGGTGGAGCCCGTGGACGTACCGCCCTTGACGGCCTGGACGGTCTTCGCGGCGTCCGCGAGACCGGCACCGCAGCCACCGGAGCAGGTGCCGGGCAGGGCACGGGCGTTGGACTTGATCGCCGACTCGGTCTGCGCCGGGGTGAGGGCGGGTGCGGCCGACTTCATCAGCGCGGCGAGGCCCGCGATGTGCGGGGCCGCCATGCTGGTGCCCTGGTAGAAGGCGTAGTTCTCGGTCGAGGGGGTGCGGGCGCCGGAGTTCAGCGTGGAGAGGATGCCGTTCGCCGAGCTGGTCCGGGTCTCGCCGCCGGGGGCGGCGATGTCCACGGTGGAGCCGTAGTTGGAGTAGGAGGCGCGGCTGCCGGAGCGGTTGGTGGCGGCGACGGTGATGACGTTGTTGCAGTTCGCCGGCGAGGAGTTGGCGGCGTTCTGGTTCTCGTTGCCGGCCGCGACGACCACCGTGGTGCCCCGGCTCACGGCGCCGTTGATGGCGCTCTGGGTGGCGGTGGAGCAGGCGCCGCCCCCGCCGAGGCTCATGTTGATCACCTTCGCCGTGTTGGCGTTGGCGGGCACCCCGGAGACGGTGCCGCCGGACGCCCAGGTGATGGCGTCGATGATGTCGGAGTCGTAGCCGCCGCACTTGCCGAGCACGCGCACCGGGGAGATCTTCGCGCCGTGGGCGATGCCGGCGATGCCCTTGCCGTTGCCGGTGGTGGCGGCGATGGTGCCGGCGACATGGGTGCCGTGCCAGGAGGAGTTGCTGCCGGCGGCCTGGCCGCACTCGCCGGCGGCGTACCCGTCGCCGGGGTCGGCCGGGTTGCTGTCGCGGCCGTTGCCGTCGACGGAGACGGCGGTGTCGGAGATGAAGTCGTAGCCGCCGACGACGTTCGCGGCGAGGTCGGAGTGGGCGACATAGCCGGTGTCGATGACGGCGACGGTCACACCGCTGCCGGTGGCGAGATCCCAGGCGCCCGGCACCCGCATGCCGGCCGTGGACTCGAACAGGTCCCACTGCTTGGCGTACTCGGTGTCGTTCGGGGTGGCCAGCGGCTTGTTGAGGCGGTCCGGCACCACGTAGGCGACCTGCGGGTCGGCGCTGTACTCGGCGACGACGTCGGCGACTTCGGCGCGCGTGGGCCGCTTCCCCAGGTCGACGAGGGCCGCTCCGGTGCCCAGGCGGCGCCGGAAGCCGACGTCCTCGCCCGTCCGCTCGCCCTTGGCGGCGGCGTCGGCGGCGGCGGCCTGGTCCGACCGGGCCTCGGCGGCGCCGGACTTGTAGCCGACGATGAGCCGCTCGGCCGGGGTGCCCGGGGCGGCCTCGGTGCGGGCCGTGGGGACGGCCGGCGCGTCGGCGGGCGCCTCCTGGGCCACGGCGGCCTGGACGGAGGCGGCCGTCAGCAGGGCGGCGGAGAGTGCGGCGACGGATATCAGCGTCCGTCTCGGGGACGATCCCCGGGAAGGGTTCGACGAGGTACGCAAGGGTGTGCCTTTCGTGCCGGGACTCCGGGCAGCGCGGAGTGTGGGGGAGGGGAATCGATTCGCTTCGTCCTCGAAGCGAGGGGGGTGAATCGACGTGCGGCAGATCGGCCGGCCGGGCGCGATGGCGGCGGCCCCGTCCGGGGGTCACCCGGAGGCCGGCCGCGCTCGAACGATAGGCAGCGCGCGGCCCGCCGGGATACGGGGGAAACCCTCGATCCGGCGGCCAACCCACCCTCGACGAACGGCGGTTGACCAGGAAGGGGACGCTATGCCCCGCATCGGTACGGCCGTGAACGCGCCCGGCGGTTCATCCGTACTCCTCGGAAGCACCCCCGTGCGTTCCCGCCCGCAGGAGGCGTCCCGGATGTCCCGGACGACCGCACACCGCACCGCGCTCGCGGCGGCCCTCGCGACCCCGCTGCTGCTGCCGCTGTGGTCCGCGGCGCCGGCCCACGCCCACGGGGCGCCGACGGATCCGGTGAGCCGGGTCGTGGCGTGCTCGCCGGAGGGCGGTGAGCGCGCGGGGTCGGCGGCGTGCCGTGCCGCGGTCGCCGCGAACGGCGGCCCCTTCACGGCGTGGGACAACCTGCGGGTGGCGAACGTCGGCGGCAGGGACCGGCAGCGGATCCCGGACGGGAAGCTGTGCAGCGGGGGCCTGCCCGCCTACCAGGGCCTCGACCTCGCCCGCGCCGACTGGCCGGCGACCCGCGTGGCGCCCGGCGGGTCCCTGCCGATGACGTACGTCTCGACGATTCCGCACACCGGAACCTTCCGGGTGTATCTGACGAAGCCCGGCTACGACCCGGCGCGGCCGCTCACCTGGTCCGACCTGCCGGAGCGTCCGCTCGCCGAGGTGAGCGACCCGGCGCTGACCGACGGCGCGTACCGCTTCCGGGTGACGCTGCCGTCGGACCGGTCGGGGCGTCATGTGCTGTACACCGTCTGGCAGAACAGCAGTACGCCGGACACGTACTACTCGTGCTCGGACGTGGAGTTCCCGCAGAAGAAGAAGCCGGCGTCCGCGGAAACGGAGGAGCGCGGCCAGAACGAGAGGAGAACGGAGGAGAAGACTCCGGACGGTGGTGCGGCGAAGGTGACCGCGAGCCCCCGCGCCTCGGACACTCCCGCCCCAGGCACCCCGGCGGCCTCCGCCCCGGAGCCCGCGAGCACCCCGGCGGCCCGGACCACCGCCGCCGCCTCCTCCGGCCCCTCCGCCCCACTGCTCGCGGGCGGTGCCCTCGCCGTCCTGGTGCTCACCGGGGCCGCCGCGCTCGCGCTGCGACTGCGCCGGCGTTAGGGCCTGTCCGGCGGATCATGCCGGGGACACGGGTCTGCCACGCCCATCTGCGGCTTTCTCGTCGGTCGCCGACTCCCCCACTCCCGACTTCTCCCCCACTCCCGGCTTCTCCCCCACTCCCGGCTTCTCCCCCACTCCCGGCTTCTCCCCCACTCCCGGCTTCTCCCCCACTCTCGGCTTCTCCCCCACTCCCGGCTTCTCCCCCACTCTCGGCTTCGCTCAAGCGGGGGGACCCCCATGAGCGGGGGCACCCCCATCGCGTCGACTCCCTCCTCCGCCCTGCAGCCGGACGCACCAGACCCCGCTCACCCGGGTCGCACGGCGCCGCACCTTCCCCCCGACTCGATCCGCCGGACAGGCCCTAAACCCGGAGCGCGCGCAGGTAAGGCGTGAGCGCCCGTACCGTCCGTTCGGTTCGGGGTGCCGAGATGCGGTGCCCCGTGCTCACGGTTCATCACAATGCGGCAGCAACACCTCACTTCACGTGGCCTTTCACTTGACGACCAGTGGTCGCACACGGTTGGCTCCGGGCCAGCGAGAGTCACCCGGCCGGCGCACGCGCCCAGCGGCTGCCGTACGAGCTCTCCCCTGCTCTTGCTCTGCCGCACAGCGAGGTCCGCACTCCTCATGAACACTCGTCCCCCGTCCCGCCGCTCCCCGAGACACCGCCTGGTGGCCCTGGCAGCCGCCGTCGTTCTCGTCGCGACCGGCTGTTCCGCCTTCGGCGCGGCCGACGACGCCTCGGACTCGGACGACGCGAACGGGTCGGGACGGCTGAGGATCACCCTGGTCACCCACGGCAACGAGGACGACCCCTTCTGGGACCAGGTGCGCAAGGGGGCCGAGGCGGCGGCGGCCAAGGACGGCATCGATCTGACGTATGTGGGCGACCCGGACCCGGCGGGACAGGCGAGACTGGTCCGTGAGGCGGTCCGCGACGGCGTCGACGGCATCGCACTGACCCTCGCCAAGCCCCAGGCCATGCGGGGCCCGGTCAACGAGGCACGGTCCGCGGACATCCCCGTGGTCGGGCTCAACTCGGGTATGGACGCCTGGAAGTCGGCCGGGCTGTCGGCGTTCTTCGGGCAGGACGAGAGCGTGGCGGGCCGGGCCGTCGGCGAGAAGCTGAACAAGCTGAAGGCCGACCACGCCCTGTGCGTCGTCCACGAACGCGGCAACGTCGGCCTGGAGGCCCGCTGCGCGGGAGTGAGGAAGGCGTTCCGCGGAACGACGGACAACCTGTACGTGGACGGCACCGACCTGCGCGCCGTCTCCGGCATCCTCAAAGCCCGGCTGCGGCAGGACCCGACCATCGACGAGGTCGTCACCAACGGGGCGGACGTCGCGCTCACCGCGGTGGACGCGGTCACGGAGGCCGACAGCGACGCCGACGTCGCCACCTTCGACCTCAGCGACGACCTCGTGAAGGCCGTGCGCGGCGGCACCGTGCGGTTCGCCGTCGACCAGCAGCCGTATCTGCAGGGCTATCTCGCCGTGGACGCGCTGTGGCTGTACCGGAACAACGGCAACGTCAGCGGCGGCGGGGTCGCGCCCGTGCTCACCGGACCGGCGTTCGTCACCAAGGCCAACGCGGACTCCGTCGCCGGTTTCACCGCCGGTGGAACCCGGTGACGGGCCGTCCCGTGCGTGCCTCTTCCACCATCCGACCGCTCTAGGACCACGATGTCTCCACGGACAGGTGCCCGGCGCCGCTTCGGCTCCATTCGTCTCTCGCTGTTCCTCCTCGCCCTGGTGCCCAGCGTCACCCTCGCCGGCATCTGGGGCACGACGACGATCCAGATGTTCTCCGAGGGGGAGCAACTGCGGTCCCAGACGGCGCTGAGCCGGTCGACGGGCGCGATGGGCACGCACGCCACGCTCGCGCTGCAGAAGGAGCGCAGGCTGACCGCCGCCTGGCTGGCCGATCCGGGGAGCTCTCGCACCGCCCTCGACAGACAGCGCGAGGAGACCGACGAGGCGGTGGCGAAGCTGGTCGGTCAGGCGGACGCGATCGCCGAGGCACCGGCGCGCGTCTCCGACCGGATGTACTCGGTGCTCGGCTCGGTGGGCAGCCTGGAGTACTACCGGGGCCAGGTGGACGACCCGAGCGACATCACCGCCGAGGATGCGCTCGACCAGTACACCACCATCATCGACCACCAGATCCACGCCTTCCGGGAGCTCTCCCAGGTCGACGACGGGGACCTGACCTCGTGGGCCCAGCCGCTCGTCGCGCTCGAGCACGCGGCGGAGATGGTCTCCCAGGAGGACGCGCAGCTCACCCTCGCCTGGCCCTCCGGACGCCTCGACGCGGAGAGCTGGACCGAGTTCTCGGAGATGGTCCACACCCGCCGCTGGCTGGTCAAGGACCAGATCATCCCCTCCCTGACCGGCAGCACCAAGACCCGGGCCGAACGGATCATGTACAGCCCCGAGTGGCGCGCCCTGGAGGCGGTCGAGACCCAGGTGCTCGCCACCCGGGCGGACGGCAAGGACCGCAGCGTCGAACTGCCGGAGCTGCGGGAGCAGTGGAGCGAGGCCATGGCCAAGGTCTCGCCGCAGTACCACACGATGATCCGGCAGGAGACCGACGCGCTGCTCACCCGCAGTGCCGACGAGGCCCGGGCCCTGCTATGGACTGCCGCCTCCCTGAGCGCCGCCGGACTCCTCGCGCTGCTGCTGTGCATCGGGCTGTCCTGGCGCATCACCCGCTCGCTGTCCCGCCGGCTGCGCGGTCTGCGGCTGGCCACCCTCGGTCTGGCGCAGGAGCGGCTGCCCGACGTGGTGGCCCGGCTGGAGCGCGGTGAGAAGGTCGACATCGAGTCGGCGGCGCCCCCGCTGGACTACGGGCACGACGAACTCGGGCAGGTCGCACAGGCGTTCAACATCGCACAACGCACCGCCGTGCACACCGCGGTCGAACTCGCCGACACCCGGCGGGGTTTCCAGAAAATCATCCTGGGCATCGCCCGGCAGAGCCAGAACCTGGTCAACCTCCAGCTCAGCAAGCTGGACACGCTGGAGCGCCGGCACACCGACCCCGAGGTCCTCAAGGGCCTGTACGAACTGGACTCCACGGCCAGCCAGTTGCGCCGGTACGAGGAGAACCTGGTCATCGTCAGCGGTGAGCGGCCCGGCCGTACCTGGAGCGAGCCGGTCGCGCTGATCGACATCGTGCGCAGCGCCGTCGGGGAGGTCGCCGAGTACCAGCGGGTCGAGGTGATCACCGAGGAGGAGGTGTCGCTCGCCCCGCCCGCGGTGGCCGACGTGATCCATCTGCTGGCCGAGCTGATCGACAACGCGACGATGTACTCGCCGGCGCCCAGCCCCGTCGGGGTGCGGGCGGCGATGGTCGCCAAGGGGCTGGCCGTGGAGGTCGAGGACCGGGGCCTCGGCATGTCGGAGGACGACTACGCCTCCCTCAACGCGCAGTTGGCCAAGCCGCCGCAGTTCGACGTGGTGGCGCTCGCCGACGACCTCCGGCTCGGCATGTTCGTGATCGCGCAGCTCGCGCACCGGCACGGCATCGCCGTCACCCTGCGCCCGTCGCCGTACGGCGGGACCACGGCCATCGTGCTGATCCCGCACGAGGTCGTGGTACGCGACGAACCGGCCGGCCACGGCGGCCGGGAGACGGCGGACACCGGGGCCGTGGAGGACACGGCGGACACCGGGACTGCAAAGGACCCGGCGGACACCAGGGCCGCGAAGGACCCCGCGGACGAGGAACGCGACGGCTCCGCCGCCGGCGCGCCGGAGCGTGCGGCCGCGCGGGAGACGGCGCCCCGGCCGGCCACCGCCGTACGGACCGCCCCCGCACCGTCCGCCGAGGCGGCGCCCCGCCCGGACGGTCTCGTGCCGCTCCCCCGCCGGGTGCCGCAGACCAGCCTGGCCGCCGAACTGCGCGAGGAGCCCGCCCCGGACACGGAGGACCAGGCCGCCGACGACTTCACCGCGGAACGCGCCGCCTCCTCCCTGGCCGGCTTCCAGCGGGGCACGCTGCAGGCACGGGACGAGGAACCGCACCACGCCGGCACCGGGGACGGACGGTCCCCCGCGCCGCTGGAGGGTGGCCCGGACCCGTCACGGGAGCCCGAGGCCCCTCCCGGGCTCCCGACCCGCACCGCTGACGCCGACCGCTGACCGCCGACGCCGACCGCCGACCGCTGACCGCTGACGCCGAAGAAGGAACACCGCCATGACTCGCCCCATCCCCGCCACCCACACCCAGCTGGACCAGCTGCTGACCGGACTCGTGGAACGGGTCGCCGACGTGAACCAGGCCGTGGTGCTCTCCGAGGACGGGCTGGTGGTCAGTAAGTCCACCGGCTTCCTGCGCGACGACGCGGAACGTCTGGCGGCCACGGCCTCCGGTCTGATGAGCCTCAGCAAGGGCGTCAGCATGGATTTCCGCGGCGGCCCGGTGCGCCAGGCGCTCATCGAAATGGCGCACAGCTTCCTGATCCTCACCTCGGCCGGGCCCGGCGCCCATCTGGTGGTGCTGACCGGTCCCGGCGCGGACGTCGGCGTGGTGGCGTACCAGATGAACATGCTGGTGAAGAAGATCGGCGAGCACCTCAGCGCGGCACCGCGGGACACCGCCGGGCCCGCCGTCGACCCAGGCGCGTGAGGTGGGGGAAAGCGACTCGGCGGGCCGGCTGGTACGGCCTTTCACCCTGACCGGCGGCCGGACCCGGCCCAGCCGCGCCGACTTCACGCTCATCACCACGGTGACGGCGGCGGACCCGCAGCCCGAGACGGCCGCCCGGCCGCAGCCCGAGCATCTGCGGATCCTGCGACTGTGCGCCCGGCCGATGGCGGTGGCCGAGCTCGCCGCGCGTCTCGACCTGCCGGTGAGCGTGGTCGTCATCATGCTCTGCGACCTGCTGGAGGCGGGCCGGATCACCGCGCAACCGCCGCATCCCGTCACCGGCACCACCCCGGATCTGGACCTGCTGCAGAAAGTGAGGGAGAGCCTTGGCCGGCTCTGACACCACCGCTCAGGCGTCCGCCGACCGTACGGCACCCGACACGGTCAAGATCCTGATCGCCGGCGGCTTCGGCGTGGGCAAGACCACCATGGTCGGCTCCGTCAGCGAGATCGCCCCGCTGCGCACCGAGGAACCGCTGACCATGGCGGGACTGGACGTCGACGACCTGGACGGCATCGAGGAGAAACGTGCCACCACGGTCGCCATGGACTTCGGCCGGATCACCGTCTCGGACGATCTCGTGCTGTACCTCTTCGGCACCCCGGGACAGCAGCGCTTCTGGTACATGTGGAACGACCTGGCGCTGGGCGCGCTGGGCGCGGTGGTCCTGGTGGACGTGCGCAGACCCAAGTCCAGTTTCGCCGCGATCGACTTCTTCGAACGCCGGGGCATCCCCTTCGTGATCGCCGTCAACGGCTTCCACGGGGAGCACCCGTATCCGGTCGAGGACATACGGGAGTCGCTCACGCTGCCGGAGGAGGTGCCCGTGCTGCTGTGCGACGCGCGGGAGCGGGAGTCGAGCCGGGACGTGCTCATCGCGCTGATCGACCGGCTGATCGCCCAGGCGGCTCCGGCCCGGTGAACCCCCGTGCGGGGTGCGGCCGTTCGCCGCACCCCGGGCCCGGTTGACCGGTCAGTCCAGACCGGCCGACTTCAGCCAGGCCTTGGCCACGTCCAGCGGGTCCTTCTTCTCCAGCTGGACCTGGGCGTCGAGGTCGAGGAGGGTCGCGGTGTCCAGTTTCGCCGATACGGCGTTGAGCGCGTCCACGCCCTTCTGGGGGAGGCCGTCCTTGTGCACGAGCGGGGTGACGTTGGCGAATCCGAAGAGGTTCTCCGGGTCCTTCAGGACGACGAACTTCTCCTTCACGATGGTCGGGTCCGTGGTGAAGACGTCGGCGGCCTGGACCTCGTTACCGGCAAGCGCCGCCTGGGTCAGCGGGCCGCCCGCGTCCAGCGCCTTGAAGGACTTGAACTTCAGTCCGTAGACCGACTCCAGGCCCTTCAGCCCCTGCTGCCGGGTCTGGAACTCGGGCGAGCCGCCGATGACCAGGTCGGGGGCCATGTCCTTGAGGTCCGCGAGGGTCGACTCGGCGGTGAGGCCGTACTTCTTCGCGGTCGCGGCGTTGACGCTCACCGAGTCCTTGTCCTCGGCCGGTGACGACTCCAGCAGGGTCAGCTTCTTGTCCAGCTTCGCCTTGACCGCCTCGTTCACCGCCTGCGCCGACTCCTGCCCGGCCTCGGGGTCGAGGTAGGCGAGGAGGGAGCCGTTGTACTCGGGCAGGACCGTGATGGAGCCGTTCTTCATGAGGCCGTACGTCGTCTCACGGCTGCCGATGTTGTGCTTGTAGCTGACCTTGAGTCCCTTGGCGCGCAGCGCCTCGCCGTAGATGTCGGCGAGCAGGGTGCTCTCGGCGAAGTTGTTGGAGCCGACGACGACGGTGCCCGCCTCGGCCTTCTCCCCCTGGAGGGGGTTGTCGGAGGTGTCGTCGGAGGAACAGCCCGCGAGCAGCGCCGCGGCGGCGGTGAGCGCGACGGCGGCCGCGCCGGTGTGCCTCGTCCTGGATCTGCTGCTCTTCGCGGTAGAAGTCATTCACCGATCCAATCCAGCCGTTTTACGGTCCGTCAAGAACGTGGTGGTCACGGTTTGTCACAGGCGGCCCGGCCGGTGGTCAGCGCCTGCGCACACCGGGCGACACCGCGAGCCGTCCCGCGGCCCAGAACAGCGCGAGGGTGGCGAGGGCCAGGACCGCCACCAGCGTGGCGCCGCCTACCACCTTCTCGTAGTCGCGCTGGTAGAGCCCGTCGATGATGTACCGGCCGAGGCCGCCGAGACTGACGTACGCGGCGATGGTGGCCGTCGACACGATCTGGATGGCCGCGGAACGCAGACCGCTCAGGATCAGCGGGAGCGCCACCGGCAGTTCGACCTGGAAGAGGATCCGCGACTCGTGCATGCCCATGCCCCGGGCGGCGTCCACCGGGGCGGGGTCGACGGAGCGGACCGCCTCGTAGGTGGTCACCAGGATGGGCGGGATCGCGAGGACGACCAGCGGGATCATCACGGGCAGCAGGCCGAAGCCGATCAGCAGGACGGCCAGCACCAGCAGCCCGAAACTGGGCAGGGCGCGGGCGGCGTTGGCGATGAAGGCGAGCGCGTTCCCGCCGCGTCCGGTGTGTCCGGTGAGCAGGCCGACGGGCAGGCCGATGGCGGCGGCGAGGGCGAGGGCCAGCAGGGAGTACTGGACGTGCTCCCAGAAGCGCTGCGGGATGCCGTCGTAGCCCTGCCAGTGGGAGCCGTCGCTGAAGAAGGCGTTGATGAAGTTGAGGACGTTCACCGGACCGCCCCCTCGGGGCTGATCTCTTCCCGCTGTGTCGCGGGGGGCCTGGCACGGGTGCCGCGCGGCATCCAGGGCGTCACCAGGATCCGCAGCAGGACCAGCAGGGCGTCGCACACGATCGCCAGGACGGCCATGGTGAGCACGGCGTTCACGGCGAGTTCGGGCCGGTCGTACTTCTGCGCGGCCGCGAGCAGATTGCCGAGGGCGCCCTGGTTGCCGATCAGCGCGCCGACGCTGACCAGGGAGATGCTGGACGCGGTGGCGACCCTGAGTCCGGCGATGATGGCGGGCGCGGCGATCGGCAACTGGACCTGGAGGTAGCGGCGTACGGGGCCGAAGCCCATGGCGGTGGCGGCGGCCAGGGTCTCGTCCGGCACCGAGCGCACGCCGTCGACGATCGCCGGGACCAGGACCACCAGGCTGTACAGGGCCAGCGGGATCATCACGGTGAGTTCGGTCTGGCCGGTGTAGTCGATGAGGACGACGAAGAACGCCAGCGAGGGGATGGCGTACAACACGGTCGTCACGCCGAGCACGGGCGGGTACAGCCAGCGGAAGCGTCCGCACAGCTGGGCGAGCGGCAGGGCGAGGACCAGCCCGGCGGCCACCGGCAGCAAGGCCTCCCGCATGTGCAGCCCGATGAGGCCGGTCCAACTGTGCTGGAGATCGCTGGGGATGTCGAAGAAGCCGCTCATCCGGCGACCTTCTCGTCGTCGGTACGGCCGGCCGTGTGGGCGGCGCGGATCGCCTCGCCGATGGTCTGCTGGGAGACGACGCCCGTCACCCGGCCGTCGTCGTCCACGGCGACCGCCCAGCCCGTGGGCGAGAGCACGGCGCAGTCGAGGGCGACCCGCAGCGAGTCGGTACCGGGCACGAACGGCCGCCCGTACGGCAGGAGTTGATCGGCCGGGATGTCGCCCGCGGTCAGCGCATCGCGCTCGGCCCAGCCGAGCGGGCGCCCGTCCGGGCCGGTCACCAGAAGGTACGGGACCTCGACGGCGGCGGTCCGTGCGGCGGGCGCGTCGGCCGGGACCACGGCGTCGGTGGTCAGCTCCAGTCCGGCGGAGGGGAAGAAGGACAGCCGGCGGATGCCGCGGTCGGCGCCGAGGAAGTCCTCCACGAAGCCGTCCGCGGGACCGGACAGCAGCTCGGGGGGCGGCGCGTACTGGGCGAGCCGGCCGCCGTCGCGCAGTACGGCGACCATGGTGCCGAGTTTGATCGCCTCGTCGATGTCGTGGGTGACGAAGATGATGGTCTTGCCCAGCTCGTCCTGGATCCGCAGGAGTTCGTCCTGCAGTCCCTTGCGCACCACGGGGTCGACCGCGGAGAACGGCTCGTCCATCAGCAGCACCGGCGGGTCCGCGGCGAGCGCCCGTGCCACGCCGACGCGCTGCTGCTGGCCGCCGGAGAGCTGGTACGGGTACCGCCTGGCCAGCGAGGTGTCCAGGCCCACCCGCTCCATCAGCTCCGCCGCCCGCTCCCAGGCCCGCTGCTTGCCCCAGCCGAGCATGCGGGGCACGGTCGCGATGTTGTCGACGATCGTGCGGTGCTGAAAGAGCCCGGCGTTCTGGATGACGTAACCCATGGACCGGCGCAGGGAGGTGACCGGTTGTTTCCGGCTGTCCTCACCGTCGAGCAGGATTGTTCCCTCGGTGGGTTCGACCATCCGGTTGATCATGCGGAGGGTGGTCGTCTTGCCGCAGCCCGAGGGTCCGACGAGGACGGTGATCGAGCGGTCGGGGATCTCCAGCGACAGCCGGTCGACCGCTACCGTGCCGTCCGGGTACCGCTTCGTGACTGAATCGAACCGTATCAAGACGCCGAATGCCCTTCGGGTGGCGGAAGTTTCTGACCGGGGTCGCACGCTCTGTCGCCGGTGAGTGTAGACGCCACCACCGACAGAACCCCGGATCTCCCGTCGACGGCGCGGGCCCGCGGCGGTGTTCACCGTACGGCTGCCGCCGGACGGCGGTGCCTCGCGGGCCGCGGGTCTTACGGACCCGTGACGTGAGGGGCGGGGTCCCGCTTCCGGGCGGGGTGCGGGCCTAGCGTGGGCGCATGCGTGTACTGGTCACCGGCGGTGCCGGATTCATCGGGTCCCATGTCGTCGAGGCGCTGCGCGAGCGCGGACACGAGCCCGTCGTGTTCGACGTCCGCACCGATCCGACGGCGGACGTGCGCTCCCCCGGCGCGGTGCGCGAGGCCCTGTCGGGCGTGGACGCGGTCTGCCATCAGGCGGCGATGGTCGGCCTCGGCACCGGGTTCACCGACGCCCCGGAGTACGTCTCCCGCAACGACCTGGGTACGGCGGTGCTGCTGGCCGCGATGGCGGAGGCGGGCGTGGGGCGGCTGGTGCTGGCCGGTTCGATGGTGGTGTACGGCGAGGGCCGGTACGCCTGTGCCCGGCACGGGGTGGTGCGGCCGGGGCCGCGGTCCGTCACCGACCTCGCGGCCGGACGCTTCGAACCCGCCTGCCCGGAGTGCGGGGCGGACCTGGAACCCGGACTCGTCGGCGAGGACGCCCCGGCCGACCCGCGCAACGTGTACGCCACGACCAAGCTGGCCCAGGAGCACCTGGCCGCCGCCTGGGCACGGTCGACGGGCGGCTCGGCGGTGTCGCTGCGCTACCACAACGTCTACGGCCCCGGCATGCCCCGCGACACCCCGTACGCGGGCGTCGCCTCCTTCTTCCGCTCGGCACTGGCCCGCGGCGAGGCCCCGCGCGTCTTCGAGGACGGCGGCCAGCGCCGGGACTTCGTCCACGTACGGGACGTGGCGACGGCGAACGTCGCCGCGCTGACGGCGGACCCGGCCGCCGGGACGCTCACCGCGTACAACACGGGCAGCGGTACGCCCCACACGGTGGGCGAGATGGCCCGTGCGCTGGCCCAGGCGTACGGCGGCCCGGACCCGGTGGTCACCGGAGAGTACCGGCTGGGCGACGTCCGCCACATCACGGCCGACTCCTCGCGTCTGCGCGCGGAACTGGGCTGGAAGCCGGAGATCCCCTTCGAGGAGGGCATGCACGCGTTCGCCTCGGCGGGCCTGCGGGGCGACTGAGCCCCGACGGCGGGTCAGGGAGGCCTGCGGGACGACTGAGTCCCCCTTGCGGGTCAGGGGTCCGTTGCCGGGAGGGTCACCTCGAAGCGGCAGCCGCCGGTGACGTTGCTGACCGTGGTGCTGCCGCGGTGGGCCTCGACGATGCCGCGGACGATGGCGAGGCCCAGGCCCGCGCCGGCCGGCGGGGTGCGGGCGTGGGTGCCGCGCCAGCCGGTGTCGAAGACACGGGGCAGGTCCTCCTCGGGAATGCCTCCGCAGCCGTCGGTCACGGACAGCACCACGCTCTCGGCCGAGCGCCGGGCGGCGACGGCGACCGTGCCGTCGGACGGTGTCCTGCGGATCGCGTTGACCAGCAGGTTGCCCAGGACGCGGCTCATCTCCCGCCCGTCCACCTCCACAGGCACCGGTTCGACCCGGTCGCCGACGAGCCGTACGCCGTGTTCGCGGGCGAGCGGGTCCGCGCCGGCGAGGGCGTCACCGACCAGGTCGTAGAGGGAGATACGGGACGGCGAGAGGGTCAGCGTGCCCGCGTGGATGCGGGAGAGCTCGAAGAGGTCGCCGACCATGTCGTTGAGGCGTTCCACCTCGGTGCGGATCTGCCTGAGGTAGCGGTCGGGTTCGGCGGCGACCCCGTCCTCGAGGGCCTCGGCCATCGCGCGCAGTCCGGCGAGCGGGGTGCGCAGGTCGTGGGAGATCCACGCGACGAGTTCCCGCCGGGAGGACTCCAGGGCCCGTTCGCGGTCCCGTGACTCGGCGAGCCTGGCGCTGGTGGCCTCCAGCTCCCGGCTGAGCGCGGCCAGTTCGGCGGTCGCCGGGCCGTCGGGCGCGGCGAAGTCGCCGCCGTCGCCGAAGGAGCGGGCGGCGAGCGTCAGGTCCCGGCTGCGGGCGACGACCCAGCGGCCCAGCAGCAGCGCGGTGACCGTGGAGACCACGGCGGCCATGGCGACGACCGTCGTGACCACGCTCAGGTCGTGCGCGGAGAGGAACATGGCCTGGGCGACGGCCAGGGTGCCGGCGAGCATCGCCGTCACCGCGACCCCGGCGACCACCGCGAGATGCGCGGTCAGCGACCACCGCCGGATCAGCAGCAGCACACACGCGCCGAGCAGGCCGGCCGCGGCGGCGCCGACGAAGGCGAACAGGGCGATGAGGACCGTGTCCCGCATGCTCACTCCTCCCCGGTGCCGGCGGGGTCGAAGCGGTAGCCCACGCCCCACACGGTCTGCACGATCCGGGGCCGCGCGGGATCGTCCTCGATCTTGCCGCGCAGCCGCCGCACATGGACGGTCACCGTCGACAGGTCGCCGAAGTCCCAGCCCCACACCTCCCGCATCAGCTCCTCCCGCGCGTACGCCCGCCCGGGGTTGCGCAGGAAGAAGGCGAGGAGGTCGAACTCCCGTATGGTGAGGGAGAGTTCCGCCCCGTTCTTGGTGGCCCGGCGCGCGGCGGGGTCGACGGCGAGGCCGGCCGCCCGCAGCAGACCGGACGCGACGGCCGGGGCGGGGCGGGTGCGGCGCAGTACGGACTCGACGCGCAGAACGAGTTCGCGCGGGCTGAACGGCTTGGTGACGTAGTCGTCGGCGCCCACCTCCAGGCCGAGGATGCGGTCGTCCTCGTCGCCCCGCGCGGTGAGCATGATCACCGGCACGGGACCGTGACCGCGTATCCGGCGGCACACCTCCAGGCCGTCCATGCCGGGCAGCATGAGGTCGAGGACGACGAGGTCGGGCCGGTGCGCCGCCGCGCGGGCGAGCGCGTCGGGGCCGTCACCGGCCCGGTCGACGACGTATCCGGCGCGGTCGAGGTAGCCCGTGACGATCTCGGCGACGGTGGGGTCGTCGTCGACGACGAGCACCCGGGCTCCGGCCCCGGCGTGGGGTGGTCGCTGTTCCATGCGGCCAGCCTGGCACCACGCGCGCGCGAGGGGTGCGGGCCGGTCGCCGACGTCCGTGTTTCGTAAGGAGTCGATGTCCGGTACGCCCGCTTTGTCTTCGTAGGGTGAGAGCCGTGACCACCTCCTCTCCCGCCCCGGAACCGCAACCGGTGTCCGTGGACGTCGTCCTTCCCTGTCTCGACGAGGCCGCGGCGCTGCCGTGGGTGCTGGAACGCATCCCGCCCGGCTGGCGCGCCCTCGTCGTGGACAACGGCTCCTCGGACGGCTCGGACCGCATCGCCCGCGAGCTCGGCGCGACCGTCGTGCACGAGGAACGGCGCGGTTTCGGCGCCGCCTGCCACGCCGGGCTGACCGCCGCCACGGCCGACATCGTCTGCTTCTGCGACTGCGACGCCTCCCTGGATCCCGCCGATCTGGTGCCCTTCGTCCATGAACTCCGGGCGGGGGCCGCCGACCTGGTGCTGGGCCGGCGCCGGCCGCGGGCGCGCGGCGCCTGGCCGGTCCACGCCCGCGCGGGCAACCTTGCCCTGTCCCGGCTGCTGCGCCGCCGTACCGGACTGCGGCTGCGCGACCTCGGCCCGCTGCGGGCGGCCCGGCGCGAGGAGTTGCTCGCCCTGAACCTGACCGACCGGCGCGGCGGCTATCCGCTCCAGATGGTGGTGCGCGCCGCCGACGCCGGCTGGCGCGTCACCGAGCACGACGTTCCGTACGCGCCGCGCACCGGCGCTTCCAAGGTGACGGGCACCTGGCGCGGCACCTGTCAGGCGGTACGGGACATGAGCCGGGTACTGCACGAGCCGCGGGTGCGCGAGGAGGTGGCCCGGTGACGCCGGCGCCGCCCGTGACGCTGCTCGTCATCGCCAAGGAGCCCCGCCCGGGCCGGGTGAAGACCCGGCTGACCCCGCCGTTCACCCCCGAGGAGGCGGCGGGGCTCGCCGAGGCCGCGCTCGCGGACACGCTGGACGTGGTGGCGCGCACTCCCGCGCGGCGCCGGGTGCTGGTGCTGGACGGGACGCCGGGGCCCTGGCTGCCGGCCGGCGTCGAGGTCGTACCGCAGTGCGCGGGCGGCCTCGACGAACGGCTGGCCGCCGCGTTCGGCGGGTGCGACGGACCCGCTCTCCTCATCGGCATGGACACCCCTCAGGTGACGCCGCACCTGCTCACGGTGGATTTCGCCGACTGCGACGCGTACTTCGGTCCCGCCGAGGACGGCGGCTTCTGGGCGCTGGGCCTGGCCGAACCCGACCCGGGACTGCTGCGCGGTGTGCCGATGTCGACGCCGGGCACGGGCGCGGCACAACGGCGACGGCTCGCGCATCTGCGGGTGCGGGACCTTCCGCGGCTGCGGGACGTGGACACCGCCGACGACGCGGCCGTGGTGGCGGGTGCGGCCCCGGACGGACGGTTCGCCGCGCGGCTGGCCCGGCTGACGGCGGCCCGCCGGTGAGCGGCGTGCGTGCGGCGGCAGGCCCGGGACACCAGCGCACGGCCCCCGCGGTCGAACGCGCCTGGTCCGCCGACCCCTACGCCGACGCCCTGCACGCCGGCCGGGGGCCGCTGTTCCTGCGCCGCGCCGACGGATGGCTGCTGCCCCTGGACGTGGAACGCTGGTGCGCGGGGGCCGACGCGGCCGACCTGGAGGTGCTGCGGCGCTGCGAGGGCCCGGTGCTGGACGTGGGCTGCGGACCGGGGCGGCTGGTCGCGGCGCTGGGCGCCCGGGGGCACCGCGCGCTCGGCATCGACGTCAGCGTGGCCGCGGTCGCGCACACCGTCGGGCGGGGCGGGCAGGCGCTCCTGCGCTCCGTCTTCGACCCGTTGCCCGGCACCGGACGCTGGGGCACCGCGCTGCTCATCGACGGCAACATCGGCATCGGCGGCGACCCGGCCGCCCTGCTGCGGCGGCTCGCCCAACTCCTCGCGCCGGGGGGCCTGCTGATCGCCGAGACGGCTCCCCACCCGGACGTCGACGAACGCGCCCTGGTCCAGATCACCGACGCGAACGGCACCCCTGGCGCCCCCTTCCCGTGGGCCCGCGTGGGCACCCCGGCCCTCCTCCGCCACGCGAGAACCACGCACTGGCGCCCCACCGCCCAGTGGTCAACCCCCGAACGCACCTTCGTCGCCCTGCGCCGGGAGTAACCCCGCTCTTTCAGCCCGTCTGGGGGTACCCCCTCAGGGGGAGTTTGAGGACGAGGCCCGAAGGGCCGAAAGGGGGGTCTGGGGGCGCAGCCCCCAGGGACGGGACGGGAAGGGGCGGCGGGGGCGACAACACCCCACCGTCAACCCGACCCACGCCCCCTCCCCACACGCCAGGCGAACACCACCGCCGACCCCCCGAACAGCACCGCCGTGATCACCAGCCACCGCCCCAGGTATCCCTCCGCCGACTGCCCCGCCACCCCCGCATACCGCTCCGACACCCGCCCACTGATCAGCGGAAACCACACCAGCAGCAACACCCCCGACAACGCACAAGGCACCCGCACATAATTGACCCACGCCCGCCGCCGCCCCGCCCCCTTCACCAGCACCCGGTCGACCCCCGCGTACAGCGGCAGCAACACCAGGTCATGCACCACCGCCGCCCCCACGAACCACAACGCGATCAGCACCCAGTCCCCGTCGAGCAACCGCACCCCCGCGTACGCGCACAGGGCGAACGAGCACAGCAGCACGCACAGCTGGAACGGGCTGCCGAGCACGGAACGGGGGTCCCGCCCTCGCCCCCGCACACGCACACGCACCACCATCAGCCTCCTCACCTCACAACTCACCGAACGTCAGCCCCGCGACCCACTTGGTGTTGAGCACACCGGGAGCAGCGGGCACGATGATCCGGGCCGGATACCCGTGATCCAGGGTCAGCTCCTCGCCGTTCACGAACAGGGCCAGCAGCGAACGCGGGTCGCCCACCTGGTTCGCACGCAGCGCGATACGGCGGAAGGGACCACGACGCTGCAGCGACTCCACGAACACGTCGACCGCGTCGTCATGGCCGACGAGCGCCGCGAGGTCCCGCAGCCGCACGCCCCGCCACCACTGGTCGGAGGTGGACCAGCCCTCCACGCACGCGATGGGCAGATCGGCGCTGTGCAGCGGCAGGCCGAGCAGGTCGGCCCTGCTGAGCCGTACGGTGCCGGAGCGTCCGCCGACGGTCAGCCGCCACGCCTCCTCGCTGGTCTCGTCGGCGCGGATCCCTACGTACGCGGCGGTCTTGTTGATCTGGAAGCCCGCCGGTCCGCCGCCGGGTTCGGGGCCGCCGTGCGGGGTGAGGACGGCGGTCTCGCGCAGCGGTGCGTCGAAGTTGCGCCCGGCCGAGGTGGCGAGGAGGAGCAGCGAGCCGCCGCCGACCAGCCCGAACGCGCCCCGCCGCGAGACGGTCGGCCGGTCGGGCCGTGGAGCGGCGAGCTCATCGGCCGTCCCGTCGGCGGCCCCGTCGGTCACCGAGGAACCGCCCCCCTCCCGCATGGCCCGCAGATTGCGGAACGCCACCGGCGCCTTCAGCACCACATGGGCGAGGAACGCCCCGAAGAACACCCAGGCGCCGTAGAAGTGCAGGGGGTAGAAGGAGCCGGGGAAGACGTAGTCGAGCTGGATGTTGAGGATGCCCGTGACGAACTCGAACAGCGCCCCGCCGACGAGCAGCAGCAGCGAGATCCGCTCCAGCGCGTGGGTGAGCGAGCGGGCCGGCGGGAGGGTGAACAGCCTGGGCACCACCGACCACAGTTTGGCCAGCAGCACCGGCACGAGCCCGAGGCCAAGGGTGACGTGAACGCCCTGGGTGAGCCGGTACAGCCACGGCGGGTCGGTGGGCCAGGAGAAGAGGTAGAAGCCGAGAAGCCCCTTGTCCGGAGTCATGTCGTTCACCGGTGACAGATCCGGGTTGTAGGCCGCGTACGACAGGAGTCCCGTCACGAACAGGATCGTGATGCCGGCGAGGAGAACCACCCCGAGGACCGAGGTGAACCGGGTGCCGCGCAGCGGGCTGCGCCAGAAGTCCGGCGCGAACGGGCCGCGCGCGGGAGGGGTGCGGAGGAAAGACCGAGCCATGTGCCGACCGTAGATGCGCACCACCCCCGAGAGGGTCAGGCAACGATGACGAAACGCTGACATCCGCCCTCGTCAGCCGGTCGCGCCCGCTCCCCGGGCCTAGCGTGACGGCGTGAACCGCGATCTCCTCCGTACCGACCTGCCCGTCCGTGCCGCCCCTCGCGGCGGGCTTGTCCGCGATCTGTCCGCCGTCGGCGCGGCCGCTCTGCTCGTCCTGGCCGCCGCCGTGATCGGCACCCGCATCCAGGACCGTTACGGCACACTGCGGGTGAACTGGCCGCCGCTGGTGGGCGACTGGATGCCGCACACCGGTCCGGGCACTCCGGCCGCGCTGGTCGTCGCCGCCGCCGTCGTGGCGTACGGCCCCGCCCTGGCCGCCCGGTTGTCCTGGCGGCCCCTGCTGCTCACGGCATGGGGGACGTCACTGGCGTGGACATGGTCGCTGGCCCTCGTCGACGGCTGGTCCCGGGGTGTCGCCGAGCGGCTGACCACCCGGCACGAATATCTGCGGGTCATCGACCGTTTCGGTGACATCCCCGCGGCGCTGCGGGATTTCAACGGCCACATCCTGATCGGCACCCCGGACAACTGGCCCGCGCACGTCGCCGGGCATCCGCCGGGCGCCACCCTCACCTTCGTCCTGCTGGACCGGATCGGTCTGGGCGGGGGCGGATGGGCCGGGGCCTTCGTCATCACCGTCGGCACCACGGCGGCGGCCGCGATCCTGATCGCGGTACGCCGGCTCGCCGACGAGCCGCTCGCGCGCCGCGCCGCGCCCTTCCTGGTCCTGGCCCCGGGCGCGGTGTGGGTGGGCACCTCCGCCGACGGCTGGTTCACGGCCGTCATCGCCTGGGCCGTCGCCCTGCTGGCCCTCGCCGTCACGGGGCACCGGCCGGCCTGGACCGGCTTCGGCTCCGGGCTGCTGTTCGGCGTCACGATGTATCTGTCGTACGGGCTCACCCTGTTCGCGGTGACCGCCGCCGCGGTGCTGCTGCTGGGCGGGCGGCGGCTGCGGCCCCTGGCGTACGCGGCCGCCGGGTTCCTGGTCGTGCCGGTCGTGTTCACGGCCCTGGGATTCGACTGGTGGGAGGCGTACCGGCTGCTGGTGACCCGCTACTACCAGGGGGCGGGCGGGGTGCGGCCCTACGGGTACTGGGTCTGGGCCAATCTGGCCTGCGCGGTGCTGGTGGTCGGCCCGGCGACGGTGGCGGGGCTGCGCCGGGCGGGTGCCGTGTCGGCCGGGTCCAGGACCCTGCTCCCCCGCTCCCCAGCTCCCCGTCTGGCCCTGCTCGTGCTCTCCGCGCTCCTGGCGCTGCTGATCGCCGATCTGTCGGGGATGAGCAAGGCGGAGACGGAACGCATCTGGCTGCCGTTCGCGTTCTGGCTGCTCCCCGCCTGTGCCCTGCTGCCCGGCCCGCGCGCCTGGCTGGCCGGGCAGGCCGTTCTCGCCCTGCTCCTCAACCACCTGGTCCTGACGTGGTGGTGAGGAGCGGGCCGCGGATCAGCGCTCGGCGGCGGGCTGCAGCCGGAGCGAGATGCTGTTGATGCAGTACCGCTGGTCGGTGGGCGTCGGATATCCCTCGCCCTCGAACACGTGCCCGAGGTGCGACCCGCAGCGGGCACACCGCACCTCGGTCCGCACCATGCCGTGCGACCGGTCCTCGACCAGCTCCACGGCGTCGCTGTCCCTCGGGTCGTAGAAGGAGGGCCAGCCGCAGTGGGACTCGAACTTGGTGTCCGAGGTGAACAGCTCGGCGCCGCACGCGCGACAGGAGTAGACGCCCTCGGTCCTGGTGTCGGTGTACTCACCGGTGAAGGCCGGTTCCGTGGCCGCCTCGCGCAGCACCGCGTACTCGGACGGCGAGAGTTCCGCGCGCCACTGCTCGTCCGGCTTCTCGACGTCGTACGGCATGAGCTTCCAGCCCCTTACTTCGACAGACGGTCCAGGATCCGCGGGCCGAGGTCGGTGACGTCGCCCGCTCCCATGGTGAGAACGAGATCACCGGGCTTCGCCATTCCCGCCACCACGTCGGGGATCTCCGTCTTGTCGTGGACGGCCGTCACGTCCGCGCCGGCCGCCCGGGCGGCCTCGATGATCAGCTCGCTGGTGACGCCGGGGATCGGGTCCTCGCGGGCCGGGTAGATGTCCAGCACCACCGAGGCGTCGGCCAGGGACAACGACCGGCCCATCTCCTTGCCCAGCTCCTGGGTGCGGGAGAACAGATGGGGCTGGAAGACGACGAGGATGCGGGCGTCACCGGCGGCGGAGCGCATCGCCTCCAGGTCGGCGGTCATCTCGGTCGGGTGGTGCGCATAGGAGTCGACGACCTGGACGCCGGCGGCCTCGCCCTTGAGCTGGAGGCGCCGCTTCACACCGGTGTACGCGGCCAGTGCGGGGGCCAGCTCTGCGGCCGGGATGCCGAGTGCGGCGCCCGCGGCGAGCGCGGCCACGGCGTTGTGCGCGTAGTGCCGTCCGGGGACGGACACGGTGAAGGTGAGCGGGGCGCCGTCCAGCTCGACGGTGACCTCGCTCTTCAGCCCCTGCGGTACGACGGACAGCACCCGTACGTCGGCGTCCTCCGCCTCGCCGTACGTCACCGTCCGCACCGAGCCGTCCAGCCGTCGGGTCAGCTCGCGGGCGCCCTCGTGGTCGGCGGAGATCACCAGGGTGCCGCCGGGCACGATCCGGCCGACGAACGTCTCGAAGGACTGGTGGATTTCCTCCATGGACGCGTAGTTCGCGTGGTGGTCCAGCTCCACGTTGAGGATGATCGCGACCTCGGGCGCGTACTTGTGGAAGCTGCGGTCCGACTCGTCCGCCTCGGCGACGAAGATCTCGCCCTCGCCGTGCAGCGCGTTGGAGCCGGGGGCGTCCAGGTCGCCGCCGATCGCGTACGACGGCTCCCGGCCCAGCTCGGTGAGGGAGACGGCCAGCATGGAGGTGGTGGTGGTCTTGCCGTGGGTGCCGGCCACCGCGATCGGCCGCAGGCCCTCCATCACGGCGGCAAGGGCGTCGGAGCGGTGCACCACCGGAATGCCCAGCTCATGCGCGCGGAGCAGTTCGGGGTTGTCCTCGCGGATCGCCGAGGAGACGACCACACAGCTGGCGTCGTCGGCCAGGTGCCCGGCGGCGTGGCCGATGTGCACGGTGGCGCCGTGGGCGCGCAGGGCGTCGGCGGTCGGGGAGTCCTTGGCGTCGCTGCCGGCCACCTTGGCGCCGCGCTGCGCGAGGATCTTGGCGATGCCCGACATCCCGGCGCCGCCGATGCCGATGAAGTGCGGTCGGTCCATGGCGGTAGGAAGGCCGGGTGCCATGCGTGTTCTCCCAGTGGTGCGACGAGCGGTACGACGGTCTTCGCGCCCCCGCCGGGGACCCGGGAGAGCGCCGCCCCAGCCTATGCCTTGCTGTGGGAGAAGAGTTTCAGTACCGGCACCCCGACCCTGTGCCGTGCCCGGGACGCCCAGTCCCGGTGGAAGAACTCCTCCACGTAGTGCGGGTCGGTCAGCACGATCACCTCGTCGGCGCCGACCTCTTCCACCATCGCCTTCAGCGCGTCCAGGGGATGGTCCTCGACGAGCCGGCCGTCCGCCGTGTCACCGGTGGTGCGCAGGGCCTGCAGGGACACCTCGAGGGCGCGTTCCCCCATGCTCTGGGCGTCCTCGCCCTCGGGCGTCCCGCCCTCGCGGACGGCCTCGTCGATCTCACCGAGCGCGACGTCGTCGATGGCTCTCAGCAGCCGGTCGGCCTGTTCGCCGCGCGGCTGGAGCAGCACGTGGAAGGAGACCGGCTCGTCGCCGTGCAAGGTGGTGAGGAACTCCACGTCGGCGGACGTCAGGGCCTTCTCGATCATCAGTACGCTTGTGAACACCAGGCGCCCCTTCTCGTCGGAGGACCCCCGGGTCCTCTCCGCTCCGAGGGCCGAGCCAGGCCCCGCGGAAACCATCCTGCCCCGTGTTCGCACGGGTACTGCCGGAATCAGTGTTGCCGCTTCCCGCGCGGAGCGGCTGTGTCCGTTCCGCCGATCGCCGGACCGGCGGCGTCCTCGAACGCTCTCGCTCCCCTCCCGGACCTCAGGCCCGCTGGTACCGGGTGAACAGGAAACCGTCTTCCTCCAACATCGACTTCAGCGTGAGACGCCGCGGAAGTGTCACTGACGGTCCACCGGCAATGCGCTGAGCGTCACCCGCGGTGAGCATCGGGGAGAGGGTCAGACAGAGCTCGTCCAGCACCCCGGCCGCCACCGTCTGGCCCAGCAGCCGCGGCCCGCCCTCGGTCAGCAGCCGGGTGTGTCCCAGGTCCGCGAGCGCCCGCACCGCCCGCGCGGGGTCCACCGCCGCCCCCTCCCCGGCGACGACGACCCGGGCGCCGGCCCTCTCGGCGGCGGCGACCCGGTCCGGGTCGGCACCGGCGCCGGTCAGGACCAGCGTGGGCACCAGGGGGGAGGTGAACAGCGGCAGCGAGAAGTCCAGGTCCAGGCTCGCCGTCACCACGGCGATCACGGGCGCCGGTCCCTGCCCGGCCGCCTCCCGGGCCGCCGCGAACTCGGCACGCGCGCGTGCCGGACGGTAGCCCTCCCGGCGTACGGTCTCCGCGCCGACGACCACGACGTCCGCGAGGGCCCGCAGCACACCGAAGATCCGCATGTCGGCAGGGCAGGAGATGGGCTGCGAGCGGCCGTCGTGCTGGGCGGCGCCGTCCAGGGTGGAGACCATGTTCCCCCGCAGCCACGGCTCCCGGCCCCCGGGCCCCGGCTCGGGATAGGCGTACGCGGCGGCCAGCTCGGCCAGGGTCCACTCACGGCCGTCCGCCCCGCCGGGAGCTGCTGTTTCTTCCGTCACGTCGGGCACGGGGAACAGGCGTCGCATGTCACGCAGTCTTCCACGACACGTACGATGAGGGATCGTGTCGTCCTCCACCGCCTCCCGTCCCGGTCCGATAGCCGACGTGGCTCCGCTGTCCCTGTGCGCCCGCGAGCCGCACGTCCCCGCGGACCGGCTCGTCGCCGAGATGGTGCCGCCGCCCCGGTTCGACGCCGTGCGCTTCGCCACCTACCTCCCCGACCCCAACCAGCCGAGCCAGACCGAGGCCGTACGCGTCCTCGAGGGCTTCGCGGCGGGACTGGACGGGGCGCCGGGCGGTGACTCGGGGCGACGCAGGCTGTTCGGCTTCGGCAAGGCGGCGAAGAAGGCCCCGGCCGGGCCGCGCGGCGTCTACCTCGACGGCGGCTACGGCGTCGGCAAGACGCATCTGTTGGCCTCCCTGTGGCACGCCACCCCGGCCGAACCCGCCCTCAAGGCGTTCGGGACCTTCGTGGAGCTGACCAACCTGGTGGGCGCGCTCGGCTTCCAGCAGACCGTGAAGACCCTCTCCGGGCACCGTCTGCTGTGCATCGACGAGTTCGAGCTGGACGATCCGGGCGACACCGTGCTGGTCTCCACCCTGCTCGGCAAGCTGGTCGAGGCGGGCGTCGCACTCGCCGCCACCTCGAACACACTGCCGGGCAAGCTGGGCGAGGGCCGGTTCGCGGCGGCGGACTTCCTGCGCGAGATCCAGGGCCTGTCCGCCCACTTCCGCGCCCTGCGCATCGACGGCGAGGACTACCGCCACCGGGGCCTGCCCGAGGCGCCGCCGCCGTACTCCGACGAGCTGGTGACCAGGACCGCGCACGCCACCGAGGGAGCCTCGCTCGATGCCTTCCCCGACCTGCTGGACCACCTGGCCAAGGTCCACCCCAGCCGCTACGGCGCCCTGACCGACGGCCTCCGCGCGGTGTGCCTCACCGGGGTGCGTCCGGTACCGGACCAGTCGACCGCCCTGCGCCTCGTCGTCCTCGCGGACCGGCTCTACGACCGCGAGGTGCCCGTACTGGCCTCGGGCCTGCCCTTCGACCGCCTCTTCAGCGAGGAGATGCTGAAGGGCGGCTACCGCAAGAAGTACTTCCGCGCCATCTCCCGCCTCACAGCCCTGGCCCGAGACGCGGCCGGCCTTACGGACACGCGGTGACCCCATAGGGGCGCGGGGCTGTATACACCTGCGGCTCCGCCGCGCGGGCGCAAAACGGGGGTCCGGGGGCAGCGCCCCCGGGGACGATGGGGGTCCCCCCGCTCGAGCGAAGCCGAGAGTGGGGGAGGGAAGGGGCGGCGGGGGCGAAAACACACACCATCCCCACCCACCATGGCCCCACCGGACCACCGGGCATATCGTTGCAGAAGCAGACGAAGCGCACCCCAAGACCTCTGAACGGGAGGTCGCCATGGTCGAGGAACTGCTCACCGCAGCCGCAGGCGTCGGCGCCGCAGGCGCCACCTACCTCCTCGCCGCCGCACGCATCGTCAAGCAGTACGAACGCGGCGTCGTCTTCCGCCTCGGCCGCCTCCGCGGCCGCCCACGGCCACCCGGCTTCACCCTGATCGTCCCGGTCGTGGACCGGCTGCACAAGGTCAACCTGCAGATCGTCACGATGCCGGTCCCGGCCCAGGAGGGCATCACCCGCGACAACGTGACGGTACGCGTGGACGCGGTCGTCTACTTCAAGGTCGTCGACGCCCCCGCGGCGCTCGTCAACGTCGAGGACTACCGCTTCGCCGTCTCCCAGATGGCACAGACCTCGCTGCGTTCGATCATCGGCAAGAGCGACCTCGACGACCTGCTGTCGAACCGCGAGAAGCTCAACCAGGGCCTGGAGCTGATGATCGACAGCCCCGCGGTCGGCTGGGGCGTGCAGATCGACCGGGTCGAGATCAAGGACGTCTCCCTGCCCGACACGATGAAGCGGTCCATGGCCCGCCAGGCCGAGGCCGACCGCGAGCGCCGCGCCCGCGTCATCAACGCCGACGCCGAACTGCAGGCGTCCAAGAAGCTCGCCGAGGCGGCCCAGCAGATGGCCGAAACCCCCTCCGCGCTCCAACTGCGCCTGCTGCAGACCATCGTCGCGGTCGCCGCCGAGAAGAACTCCACCCTCGTCCTGCCCTTCCCGGTGGAACTCCTGCGCTTCCTGGAACGCGCCCACCAGCAGACGCCCGGGGATCCCCCGGCGGACGCCGACGAAGCACCGCCGGGACCTCCCACGGCCCCTCCCCCATCCCCTCCCGTGCCGTGACACGTGCTACGCGCGTGGTTCCCGTGACCGGCAGCAGGTGATAGACACTGCGGGGTCACAGTCCTGTCCGCCAGCAGGAAGGTTTCCCCATGTCAGAAACCGGGTCCCCCACCGGCTCCCCGGCGACACGGCGTCAGATGCTCGCGCGTTCCGGTGCCCTGGGCATCGGAATCGCCTTCACCGGCGCCCTCTCCGAACTCTTCACCGGCACCGCCGGCGCCCACAACCTCGGCCACCGCGGCTACGGCCCCCTGGTCCCCGACCCCGACGGACTGCTCGACC
The DNA here is from genome assembly GCF_040680275.1 of Streptomyces sp. NPDC052079. Taxonomy (NCBI): domain Bacteria; kingdom Bacillati; phylum Actinomycetota; class Actinomycetes; order Kitasatosporales; family Streptomycetaceae; genus Streptomyces; species Streptomyces sp. NPDC052079. The sequence continues at coordinate 134,782 of NZ_JBFAWL010000008.1, read as the reverse complement.
TGCCGAAGGGCTTCCGCTACAAGGTGCTCTCCCGTGAGGGCGACCAACTGCGCTCCGGCGAGGGCCCGGTCCCCTCCAACCACGACGGCATGGCGGCGTTCGCCGGCCGTCACGGCCGTGTCCATCTGGTCCGCAACCACGAGAACCGGGCCAACGGCAGAGCCCCGGTCCCGGTGATCGAGGGCCTGACCTACGACCCGGAGGGCAAGGGCGGCTGCACGGCGCTGACCCTGGACCACCGCGGCCGGGTGCTGTCGGAACGGGTCGCGATCGCCGGTACGGCCGTCAACTGCGCGGGCGGTCCGACCCCTTGGGACACCTGGCTGACCTGCGAGGAGACCGAGGACAAGGCCGGCACCAACGGCTACACCAAGGACCACGGCTTCATCTTCGAGGTCGACGGCGCCGACCCGCGCCGCACGGGCGCCGTACCGCTGACCGCGATGGGCCGCTTCCAGCACGAGGCCGTCGCCGTGGACCCCAAGCGCGGTGTGGTCTACGAGACCGAGGACGCATTCGAACGGCCCTTCGGCCTGTTCTACCGGTTTCTGCCGAAGAAGCCCCTGGGTGGCACCGGATCGCTGCGCGCGGGCGGCCGGCTCCAGGCGATGCGGGTGCCGGGCGTGCCCGACCTGTCGTCGATCCAGGAGACGGGAGCCCGTTTCGACGACATCGAGTGGGTCGACGTACCGGACCCGCTGGCCGCCGAAACGCCCATCCGCCACCAGGACTTCGGCCCGAAGGGCATCACCCACGCGCAGAAGCTGGAGGGCTGCTACTGGGGCGGGCGCTCGGTCTACTTCGTCTCGTCCTTCGCCCGCAGCGCCGAGGGTTCGGCCGGGGACCACTACGGCCAGATCTGGCGGTACGACCCGGACCGGCGCCGGCTGACCCTGGTGATCGTCTTCGGCCCGGACACCGACATCCAGCTGCCCGGCGAGTCACCGGACAACATCTGCCTGGCGCCCAGCGGCGGTCTGATGGTGTGCGAGGACGGCGGCGGCGCCCAGCATGTCTACGGTGTCACCCGGCACGGTGAGGTCTATGCGGTGGCCCGCAACCGTCAGAACACGAACACGCCCGAGGACCCGGAGTGGGGCGAGTTCGCCGGTGTCACCTTCTCCCCGGACGGCGACACGATGTACGTCAACTGCTACGACCCGGGCACGACGTTCGCCGTGACGGGACCCTGGCGCAGTTGACATCTTCTCTTCCCGGCGGCTGCGACCGGGGCCGGAGGCCGCTCGCGGGCCCTCCCGCCCCGGATCGCGGCCCTCTCGCCCCGGATCGCGGCCCTCCCGCCCCGCTCGGGGTTCACTTCGCCAGCAGGGCGTCCATCTGCCCGACGGCCTGGGTCATCCCCTCCACCATGCCCATCTCGGCCAGCTGCTCCATCTGCTCCCGGGTGTCGAACACGGACCGCAGTTCCATCCGCGTACCGCCCTCGCGCTCGGTGAGCGTCATCCGCACATCGGTGGTCGGCATCTCCGGGTTGGGCTTGCCGTCCTCGCCGGAGAAGCCGTCGGTGAACTCGAGGGCCGTCGGCGGCGTGACGGAGGAGACGCGCCACCAGCCGCCGTACTTCTCACCCTCGGGGCCGGTCATGTAGTACTTCATGCCGCCCCCGGGCGTCAGATCGTGCTCCTCGAAGGTCGCCGGGTAGCCCGGCGGGCCCCACCAGCGCTCCAGCTGCCGGGGGTCGGCCCACAGCTGCCACACCCGCTCCACCGGGGCGGTGAAGTCGGCGACGAGCGTGAGGGTGAGGTGATCGACGTCCTTGTCCACGCTGGTCACAGTCATCCGTCCGGTCCTTTCGTCGTGTTCTCGTCGGGGTCCGGGGCGTCCGGGCCCTCGCCGCCGTCGGCGTCCTCGGCCAGCAGACCGGACATCCGGTCCACCCGGGCGCGCCAGGCCGACTCCAGCTCGTCCAGGGCCTGCCGGGCCCGGCCCACCGCTTCGGGGTCGGTGCGCACGAGCTGCTCCCGTCCGCGTCGTTCCTTGGTGACCAGACCGGCCCGCTCCAGCACCGTGACGTGTTTCTGCACCGCGGCGAAGCTCATCGGGTAGGCCGCGGCCAGACGTGACACGGACAGCTCACCCCGGACACAGCGGCGCAGTATGTCGCGCCGCGTCCCGTCGGCCAGGGCATGGAACAGCCGGTCCACGGCTGCGCCCGTCTCATCCGTCATCCCATCTACAACCATTTGGTTGTACGTTAGTCCGGTCCCGCCCGTCCCGCAACCGGAGCAACCGGAGCCCCCGGCCCACTGAAACGGTACATAGCGGGGTACTCGGCCCCGCATGACGGAGAAACTGCAGGCCGGCGACTCCTACTGGCTTCGGACCGCGCCCGGCGGACGGCATCCCGCCCTGACCGACGATCTCGAGGTCGACGTGGCCGTGATCGGCGGGGGCGTCGCGGGACTGTGCACCGCGCGGGAGCTGACCCGGGCCGACCGAAGCGTCGCGGTCCTGGAGGCCGGGCGGATCGCGGCGGGCGTCACCGGACACACCACGGCCAAGGTCACCGCCCAGCACGCACTGATCTACGACAAGCTGCGCCGCACCCGCGGCAGCGAGGGCGCGCGGCTGTACGCCCGTTCGCAGTCCGAGGCGATCGAGCACACGGCCGGCGTCGTGGCGGATCTGGGCATCGACTGCGAGTGGGAGCGCCGCAGCGCCTACACCTTCGTCCGGGACAAGCGCGGGGTGGAGCAGCTCCGCGCGGAGGCGCGCGCCGCGCGGGAGGCGGGGCTGCCGGCCTCGTTCGTGACGGAGACCGGACTGCCGTTCCCGGTGGCGGGGGCGGTCGAGGTGACCGGCCAGGCCCAGTTCCATCCGCGCAAGTACCTGCTCGCCCTCGCCGACGACATCGTCACGCACGGCGGACTCATCCGCGAGGACACCGCCGTCCTCGGCCTGGACGAGGGCGCGCCGTGCCGCCTGTCGACGTCGTCCGGGGCCACGGTGACGGCCCGCGACGTCGTGGTCGCCACCCACTACCCGGTCTTCGACCGGGCGCTGATGTTCGCCCGGCTCTCGCCGCGCCGCGAGCTGGTCGTCGCCGGGCCGATCCCGGCGTCCCAGGACCCGGACGGTATGTACATCACCCCCGAGAAGAACACCCGTTCGGTGCGCACGGCCCCCTACGGCGACGACGGCACCCGCCGCCTCCTGGTGGTCACCGGCGAGTCCTTCACACCAGGCACCGGCGACACCCGGGTCCGCTTCGACCGGCTCTCCACCTGGACCCGCACCGCCTTCCCCGGGGTGGAGCTCACCCACTCCTGGGCCACCCAGGACAACGTTCCCACCGACACCGTGCCGCTCGTCGGCCCGCTGCACCCGGGCGCCCGGCACACCTACGTCGCCACCGGTTTCAGCGCCTGGGGGCTGAGCAGCGGCATGATGGCGGGCCTGCTGCTCACCGCGCAGATCACCGGTGCGCCGTGCGAGTGGAGCGGCCTGTACGACCCGCGCCGCCTGGCCTCCACCGTGCGCGAGGCGCCGTCCTTCCTCAAGCACCAGGCGCAGGTGGCCCAGCACTTCGTCGGCGACCGGCTGCGTCCGTCCCCGCCGGTCGAGGCGCTGCCGCCGGGCGAGGGCGCGGTGGTCCGGGCCGACGGCGGCCGGCTGGCGGTCCACCGCGACGACGACGGTGCCCTGCACGCCCTCTCGGCCCGCTGCACCCATATGGGCTGCCTGGTCGGCTTCAACGCCGCCGAACGCGCCTGGGAGTGCCCGTGCCACGGCTCCCGCTTCGACACGGACGGCAAGGTCATCCACGGCCCGGCGACCCGCCCCCTGGAGCGGCGCGACATCTGAGCCGGACAGGACGCGCCGCCGACCGGGTGAGACTCGTCGCCCCGCTCTCCCTCGCCACACATATGTCCCCACAACGCCTCATACCGTCATACGGTGATCACATGTACACGTGGTGCGGTCGCCGTCGGCGTGCTGGCCGCCGCCCTCACCGCATGCGCCACCGTCCACCCCCAGCAACCGCCCCGCCCCGCGCCCACCGCGTCCCCCGCGGTCCGGGCGGCGCCCACCCTCGCCCCGGGTCCCGGGGGCCTGACCCCGGTCTTCCGCCACGGCCCGCGGGGCGGCGACCGGACGGTCGCCCTCACCTTCGACGCCGACATGACCGCCGACCAGGGCCCGAGGGCCGCGGCGGGCGAGCACTTCGACCACCCGCAGCTCATCGCCGCCCTGCGCGCGCTGAAGGTGCCGGCCACGGTGTTCATGACGGGCCGATGGGCCGAGGAGTACCCGGACCAGGCCCGCGCCCTCGGCCGGGACCCGCTCTTCGAGGTCGCCAACCACTCCTACAGCCACTACGCCTTCACCGGCGACTGCTACGGCCTGCCGACCGTCCCCGCCGAGGGGATGCGGGCCGACGTGGAGCGGGCGTACGCGGTCTTCCGGAAGGTGGGCGTGCGCAATCCGATGCCGTACTTCCGCTTCCCCGGCGGCTGTTACGACCGGGAGGCGCTGAAGGCCCTGGTCCCGGCCGGTGTCACGGCCGTGCAGTGGGACGTGGTCGGCGGCGACGCCTTCGCCACGGACGCGGACGCGGTGGCCCGGCAGGTGCTGGACGGCGTCCACCCGGGCTCGGTGGTCGTCCTGCACTGCACCCGCAGCGCCGCCCCGACGACGGAACGGGCCGTCCGGAGGATCGTCCCCGAGCTGCGCCGCCAGGGCTACCGCTTCGTCAAGGTGTCCGAACTGATCGGGGCCGCCGGCGGACGGGGCTGACCGTCCTACGCTGGAGACATGAGCGACACCGACAACGACTACTGCCTGATCGACGTGGCCAGGCCGCCCAAGGCGGACGGGCCGCCGTACGCGGCGTGTGTGCAGTGCGGGGAGCCGACGGAGTACCCGGAGTCGTACAAGGGCATCACCCTGTGCCCGGTCTGCGAATGGCGGGAAGCCGAACGCACCTCCTGCTCGGGCTGACGCACCTCCTGCTCGGGCTGACGAAGGGGCCGCGCGGCTTGGCACACTGGGCTCCGTGAGCACTTACCCGTCTTCCGCCGCCGACAGCCCCTTCCGCCCCGACCCCAGCGACCGCGACACGGCACCGCAGTTCGTGCTGCCCCTGGTCGTCCGCATCGAACGGGCGGCACCCCCGGCCCGTACGGACGCCCTGGAGACGGCGGCCCGGGCGGTCCTGGTGATGCTGGCCGACGAGCGCTCGGCCGGCGAGGGCGACTGGGCGCAGGCCATGCGCGACTGGCAGGACGGCCGCATCCGCAAGGTGGTGCGCCGGGCACGCGGCGCGGAGTGGCGCCGCGCGGAGGCGCTCCCCGGCATCACGGTCACCGGCAAGTCCGCCGAGGTCCGTGTCTTCCCGCCGGTCCCGCTGGACGGCTGGCCCAAGGCCCTGGCCCGCCTCCAGGTCTCCGGCACCGACCTCGACGACCCCGAGCCGGTCCCCTCGGCGGACCCCGGCGTCCCCACCCTCTGGCTCAACCCCGAGCTCGGCATGTCGGCCGGCAAGGCCATGGCCCAGGCGGGGCACGGCGCCCAACTGGCCTGGTGGGAGCTGTCGCCCGAGGCCCGCAGGGCCTGGCAGGACACGGGTTTCCCGCTCAGCGTCCGCACCGCGTCCCCGTCCCGCTGGCCCGCGCTGACCGCGAGCGGCCTCCCCATGGTCCGCGACGCGGGCTTCACGGAGATCGCCCCGGGCTCCTGCACGGTGGTGGCGGACCATCCGGCACTGCGGTGAGGACCGGGCTTGACCCTCACGCCGCGTGAGGCCGGAGGGTGGGCGGCATGAGCGACTACTACGACGCTTTCGAGATCAGTCCCGTCCCCGCCCCCGGCCCGGACGCGGTGGCGCCGGAGCCGTTCCGCGGCATCTACGGCATGCCCGCGTTCGCGACCGTCCCCACCGGCGACCTGGCCGCTTCGGCGGACTTCTGGGTGCGCGGGCTCGGGTTCTTCGAGCTGTTCGCCATCCCCGGCACCCTGGTGCATCTGCGCCGGTGGGCGTTCCAGGACGTACTCCTCGTCGCCGCGGAAAGCGTTCCGGAGCGGGCACCGGCGATGAGCATCAGCTTCGCCTGCGTGCTCGACCAGGTGGACTCCCTGGTCGAGGCCTGTCGCGCGTTGCGTCCGGACTCGGTCGACGGTCCCCGGGACACCCCCTGGAACACCCGCGACATCACGGTGATCACCCCGGAGAACGCACGGATCGTCCTCACCGCGGCGAAACCCTACGACCCGGCCAGTCAGGAGGCACACAACCTTGCAGCCATCGGAATCACCCCGCCGGACACCGGGCGCGGCGACCACGGGGAGCATGCCCGGGGCCGGTGACGCCGATGGCCTGACCGTCGGTCAGGTCGCGACGCGCCTCGGCGTGACCGTCCGCGCGCTGCACCACTGGGACGAGATCGGGCTGGCGCGGCCGTCGCTGCGCACGGCCGCCGGCTACCGGCTCTACACCGCCGGTGACCTGGAACGCCTGCACCGCATCGTCATCTACCGGGAGATCGGTCTCGGCCTCGACCGGATCGGGGCGCTGCTGGACGACCCGGCCGCGGACGTGCCCGCCGCGCTGCGCGCACAGCGCGCCCAGGTCACCGAACGGATCGAGCGCCTCCAGCAGCTCGGCACGGGCCTGGACCGGATGATCGACGCCCATGAGCGGGGCCTGCTGGTGACCGCCGAGCAGCAGGCCGCGATCTTCGGCCCGGACTGGGATCCGGACTGGCCCGCCCAGGCCCGGCGGCGCTACGGAGACACCACACAGTGGCGGCAGTACGCCGAACGCGCGGCCACCCGGTCCCCGGAGGAGTGGCAGGCCGTGGCCGAGGCCATGGGCGAGCTGGAACGCGCCCTCGGCGATGCGATGGACGCCGGCGTCGCCCCGGGCAGCCCGGAGGCAGAGCGCCTCGTCGAGCGGCACCGCGAGGTCTTCGCCTCGTACTTCCCCCTCACCCGGCAGATGCAGGTCTGCCTCGGCCGTATGTACGAGACCGACCCGGGTTTCGCCACCCACTACGACGGCGTCCGCGCGGGCCTCGCCACCTGGTTCCGCCGCATCATCGACGCCGACGCACGCGCCCACGGCATCGACCCCGACACCGCGGCCTGGGAGTAGCGGGCGGGGCGCGGTGTGGCGCCGTTCGGGGGAAGGTGACGGGCACGGTCGGCGCCGTTCCCCCGGATGGACGTGCGACCGTGCGGAGGGAGTGGGGCGGCCGGAGGCTGGGCGCATGCCTAGAAGACCTGTGACAGCCGCAGCTGCCCTGGTCTCCGGTGCCGTACTGCTCTCCGCGTCCCTGGCCGCCTGTGGCGGGACCGGTGAGGGCAGTGCCGGTGGTGGAGGCGGGGGCGGCGGCGAGGAAAACGACCGCGGACGGATATGGGCGCAGTCCCTGAGCTGGAAGGACTGCCCCGCCCCGTCCCCCCTGCAAGGCGGAGGAAAGGCCCCCGGGCCGCTGCCGGACGGCACCCGGTGGCAGTGCGCCACCATGCAGTCGCCGCTGGACTGGGCCAAGCCGGCGGGCGAGACGATCGACGTCGCGCTGATCCGGGCCCGCGCCAGTGCGGACGACATCGGCGACCGGATCGGTTCACTGCTGTTCAACTTCGGCGGCGGTGAGTCCGGAGTCGCCACCCTGCCCGCCCTCGCCTCCGACTTCGAGAATCTCCGCACCCGCTTCGACCTGGTCGGCTTCGACCCGCGCGGGGTCGGCGCCAGCAACGGCGTCACCTGTCTGGACGCCAAGGCGATGGAGGAGATGTCCGAGCAGGACGACACCCCGGACGACGGCGACGACGAGGTGCAAGCCGTCCTGAAGAGCAAGGAGATGTACGCGCGGGCGTGCGCGCGGGAGTCGGGCCGCATGCTCCCGCACATCGGCACCGAGGACGCGGCCCGCGACATGGAGCTGATGCGGCACCTGCTGGGGGATCAGAAGCTGCACTACTTCGCCATGTCATACGGCACCGAACTCGGCGCTGTCTTCGCCCACCTGTTTCCGCGTCATGTCGGCCGTGCCGTCCTGGACGGGGTCGTCGACCCCACGCTCGACCAGATGGAGCAGGCGCTGGCGCAGGCCGGCGGGTTGCAACTGGCCTTCGAGCACTTCGGCCAATGGTGCGTCCGGACGGGCTGCCCGCTGGGCGACAGCGTCGACGAGGTGCAGAAACTCGTCATGGAGCTGGAGGCGGCGCTCGACGACAAACCGCTGGCCCTCGACGGGGACAGGGTGCTCACGGGTTCCCTCCTCCTCGACGCGGTCGTCCAAGCGCTCCACCTGGAGACGGCGTGGCCCGCCCTCGCGGCGGGGCTCGAACTGCTCGCCGGGGACGACGGCGCGACCGTGCTGAAGCTCGCCGACGCCCTGGGCGACCGCCACGCCGGCGTCTACAGCGACCAGCAGGACGCCCGCACCGCCATCACCTGCGCCGACCGCAGCGACCGCTACACCCTGGACGACATCCTGAAGATGGCCCCCACGTTCAAGGAGGCCTCACCGCTCTTCGGAGACACGATGGTGTGGGAAGCGCTGAAATGCACCGACTGGCCGGTACCCGGCACATCCGGCCGTCCCGACGTCCGGGCCCCCGGCGCGCCGCCCATCCTGCTCGTCGGCAACACCGGCGACCCCGCGACTCCGCACCAGGGCGCGGCCCGGATGGCCGAGCGGCTCGGCAAGGGCGTCGGCGTGGAACTCACCTACCAGGGCGAGGGCCACGGCGCGTACGACTCCGGCAACCGCTGTGTCCGCGACGCCGTCAACGCCTTCCTCCTCGACGGCAAGCTCCCGGCCCCCGGGAGCGTGTGCGCGCACGAACCGCTGAGCGGGAAGCATTGACATCCTCGCCGCCCTGAAGGACGGCGATTCCCGCCTATCGCGCCGTTGAAGGCTGCGGTGTCGGGTGGGTTTCTGCTTCGCTGCGCGGTGCCGGGACGAGTCCCGGTCTTACTCGCGCTCCACAGGCTGACACGGCCAGTCCGGCCGCCTTGGCGACGTTGACCGCCGCGTTGATGTCCCGGTCCAGGACCGCCCCGCACGCCCCGCACGTCCACACACGGACGTGCAGGGGCTTGGGGCCGTCCTTGACGCCGCACCACGAGCACACCTGGGAGGTCGGCTCGAACCGGCCGATCTTCACGAAGGTGCGCCCGTATCGGGCGGCCTTGTACTCCAGCATGGTCACGAACGCCGACCATCCGGCGTCGTGGACGGACTTGGCCAGGCGCGTGCGCGCGAATCCCTTCACCGCCAGGTCCTCCACCGCGATCGCTTGGTTCTCGCGGATCAGCTTCGTGGAGAGCTGGTGGTGGAACTCGCGGCGTGCGTCCGCGACACGCGCATGGGCGCGGGCGACCTTGATCCGGGCCTTGGTCCTGTTCCGGGAGCCCTTCTCCTTGCGGGACAACTCCCGCTGCGCCTTCTTCAGGCGCCTCTCGGCCCGGCGCAGGAAGCGCGGGCTGTCGACCTTCGTCCCGTCCGAGAGGACCGCGAAGTGACCGAGCCCGAGATCGATGCCCAGCTCGGGCGCGACCTCGGGAAGGACTTCCTCCGGGCCCGTCTCGACGACGAAGCTCGCGAAGTACCTGCCCGCGCTGTCCTTGACCACCGTCACCGTGGACGGCGTCCACGGCAGGCGACGCGACCACTTCACCTTCAGATCGCCGATCTTCGGCAGGTGCAGCTTCCCGCCGGTCGTGATCGACCAGCGGGCGTTGGCGGTGAAACGGACGGACTGCCGGGTGTCCTTGCGGGACTTGTACCGGGGCGCGCCCATGCGGGGGCGCTTGCCCTTCAGGCCGTCGAAGAAGTTCCGGTACGCGGTGTCCAGGTCCCGCAGGGACTGCTGGAGGACGACCGCCGACACCTCGGCGAGCCAGGCCCGTTCCGGGGTGCTCTTCGCCTCGGTGATGAGCTGCTTCGACAGGTCGCCGGTCTTCGGGAACGGCATGCCTTCGCTGCGGGCGGTCTCCCGAGCCCTGAGGGCATCGTTGTAGACCACCCGCGCGCACCCGAACGCCTTCCCCAACGCCGCGCGCTGACCGGCGCTCGGGTACAAGCGGAAGCTGTACCGAAGCTGCACGCGGATCATGATACACAGTTGGTTTGTGGGTATCGATGAGAACGTTCGTACAGGTCGTCACTGCGTCTTCCGAATGCATGTCCACTTGGTTTTCGTGACGAAGTACCGGCACTCGGTCTTCGCCGACCGGCACCTGACGCGGTGCGAGGAGATCATGCGAGCCGTGTGCGAGGACTTCGAGGCCGAGCTGGTGGAGTTCAACGGCGAGGCCAACCACGTCCACCTGCTGGTGAACTTCCCGCCGAAGGTCGCCGTGTCCAGGCTGGTGAACTCCCTCAAGGGCGTGTCCTCGCGCAGACTCCGCCAGGAGTTCCCCGATCTCGTCCGCCACTACTGGCGGGCACAGCGCCTGTGGTCCGGCTCCTACTTCGCCGGATCGGTCGGCGGGGCACCGCTCAGCATCGTGAAGCAGTACATCGAGCAGCAGAACCGGCCGCTCTGACCTGGGCTGAGATCAACAGTGCGCATCCGTGCACACAGCTGAGGTCAGAGCAGTTCTCAGATTCGCTTCACCACCGGGCTGAAGCCCGGTGCACTGCGAATAGACCCGGTAGCACCGCCGCGGCGGTGATCAGCCGGACCGGGCACCCGGGCTGGGCCGCGCGGTGAGCGCCGCGAGGGCACTGGCCTGGGTGCGCCAGTCCTGCTGGTTGGGGGCGGTGCCGGCCAAGGCGCTGGCCGAGCCTGGTATATGGTTTTGACGTGCTCCCTGGCAGAAAGTCCAGGGATTCCAGCCTGGGTCGTCTGACTCCCCCGGGGGGCTTCCTGCTTCACCGCGCTGGGTCGTGTCCCGCGACGTGGTTCCGGTTCGAGACCCACGGCAGTCTCCGTGGAGAAGGCCGTCGGCCAGGCGTCCTGGTGAGGCGGAGTGACCCCTGTCTCGGCGTAGCCACCGCCGCTGGCCTGCGGGTTCCGGTGTCTTGATCCCCTACACCACCTGGCGGGACGCCATCCCGCGCTGTGCGGGCACCTGTGCCCGTTCTTACCGGCACTCCACAGGCGCTTCGCGTCTCCACCCGTCCGGTGGCGACGATTCGACGTCCTTCACCATGCCGGTCCCGCGGAACGCCGGCTGTCCGCCGGAGAGTTCGGCACACCTCTTGCGGCGCCTAAGAGACGCGGTGTACCAATGGGACGCGGAACTTGAATGTTGTTCAGGTTCTGTCCGCGGGGGGCCGTTCGAGCCGGAGGAGCAGCACATGTCCGCGGAACCTCGTCCCGTGCGCAGCCGTCGTACCGTCCTGCGGGCGGGAGCCCTCTCGGGTCTGGGGCTGGCCGGTGCGCGGATGGCGGCCCCGGGCCGGGCCACCGCCGCTCCCGCCCGTGGCAGCGGTTTCCTGGTCGGCCGAGGTCTCGCGGACGCCACCGGCGAGGTGGCCGAGGTCGGCATGATGGGCTACGGCCGGTTCGACCAGCAGGCCGCCGGGCTGCACACCCGGCTGCGGGCGCGGGCGTTCGTGGTGGCCGACGAGGCGAGCGGGCGGCGGGTCATGCTGATCGTGGCCGACTCGCCGATGATCTTCGGCAGCGTGCACCAGGCGGTGCTGCGCCGCCTCACCGACGCCTACGGCGATCTCTACACCGAGCAGAACGTGCTCATCACCGCCACCCACACCCACGCGGGACCCGGCGGCTACTCGCACCATCTGCTGTACAACACGACCACGTTCGGCTTCCACCAGAAGACCTTCGAGGCGGTGGCGGACGGCCTGTTCGAGGCCGCGCAGCGGGCCCACGACGATCTGGCACCCTCCGAACTCCTGCTCAGCCACGGCACGTTGACCGGCGCGAGCGTCAACCGCTCCCGTACGGCCTTCGACCGCAACCCCAAGGCCGACCGCGACCACTTCCCGGACGCCGTCGACACGCACACCACCCTGCTACGTGTGGAACGGGACGGCCGGACCGTGGGGGCCGTCAACTGGTTCCCGGTGCACAGCACCAGCATGTCCGGGGACAACCGGCTGATCAGCGCGGACAACAAGGGATACGCGGCCTACCACTGGGAGCGCGAGGTCCACGACGTCGACTACCTGTCCGACGGCTCCCCCGCGTTCGTCTCGGCGTTCGCCCAGACCAACAGCGGCGACATGTCCCCCAACCTGGACCTCCAACCGCCCACCACACCCGAGGACTTCGCCCACACCCGCGCCAACGGACTGCGGCAGTACGAGGCCGCGGCCGCCCAGTTGCGGCAGTCCGGCACCCGGCTGTCCGGCCCGGTCGACTCGCGGCTGGTGTACGTCGACCTCTCCGACGTCACGGTCCGCCCCGAGTTCACCGGTGACGGACGGACCCACCGCACCTCCAAGCCCTGTATCGGCGCCGCCATGGCGGCGGGCAGCATGGAGGACGGGCCGGCCTTCCCCGGCTTCGAGGAGGGGGAGAACCCCTTCTGGGACGCCATCTCCGACTCCGTGGTCTACACGGTGTCACCGGAGCTGAAGCAGGCGCAGGCGCCCAAGGACGTCTTCGTGCCGATCGGGGAGATGAACCGCGTCTACCCATGGGTGCAGGAGCGGGTGCCCGTGATGCTGGTGCGCATCGGCGCCCTCCATCTGATCGGCATCCCGGGCGAGGTGACCGTCTGCGCGGGCCTGCGGCTGCGGCGCACGGTGGCCGAGATCATGGACGCGGACCTCGACGACGTGCTCATCGCCGGGTACGCGAACGCGTACTTCCACTATCTGACCACCCCCGAGGAGTACGACGCCCAGCACTACGAGGGCGGCAGCACCCTCTTCGGCCGCTGGCAGCTCCCGGCGCTCCAGCAGACGGCGGCCGCCCTGGCCAGCGCCTTGCGCGACGGCACGGAGTTGCCCCTCGGCCCGAAGCCGCCGGACCTGTCCGGCAAGGCGCTCTCCCTGCAGCCGGGGGTGGTGCTGGACGCGCCGCCGCTGCTACGGACGTTCGGGGACGTGCTGGTGCCGCCACGGGAGACCTACCGGGCCGGTGAACGGGCCGAGGCCGTCTTCGCGGGCGCCCACCCGGGCAACGACCTGCACCGCGGTGACACCTACCTGGAGATCCAGCGCCGTAACACCGACGGAACCTGGCGCACCGTCGCCGACGACGGCGACTGGCCGACCCGCTTCCACTGGGCCCGCGACGGGATCGCCGCCTCCAAGGTGACCATCACCTGGGACATCCCCCAGGGCACGCCCCCGGGCAGCTACCGGATCGTCTACCACGGCGACGCGAAGAGTCTCCTCGGCACGATCACCCCGTTCACGGGTACCTCACCGGCCTTCGTGGTGCGCTGAGCGCCGGCGCCCAACCCTCAAATGTTCCTCTGAAGTCGCCGGGGCGTGATTCGGCCGCGCGCGGCGGGGTCATACCCCTGTCACGTCCGGTGCGGACGATCGGGGGCCGGGCCTGACAGCCCGGGTGCAGGAGGGGGCGGGGATGACCGTGCGGCTGGGCAACGGGATCGGGTGGCGGCCGGAGATCGCGGACGCGGTGGAGCGCATGCCGCGGATCGACTGGGTCGAGGTGGTCGCCGAGAACGTCTGTCCCGGACATCTGTCCGAGTCGCTGGTGCGGTTGCGCGGGCGCGGGGTGACCGTCGTACCGCACGGCGTCTCCCTGGGGATCGGTGGCGCCGAGCGGCCGGACGAGGGGCGGCTCGCGGCGCTCGCCGAGCGGGCTGTCGCGCTGCGGTCCCCGCTCGTCACCGAGCACATCGCGTTCGTGCGGGCCGGCGGGGCGCTGACCGCGTCCCCGCGGATCGAGGCCGGGCATCTGCTGCCCGTGCCGCGCACCCGTGACGCCCTGGACGTGCTGTGCGAGAACGTCCGGATCGCCCAGGAAGCGCTGCCCGTGCCGCTCGCGCTGGAGAACATCGCCGCGCTGATCGCCTGGCCCGGCGAGGAGATGAGCGAGGGCCAGTTCCTGTACGAGCTGGCCGACCGCACCGGGGTACGGCTGCTCATCGACGTCGCCAATCTCCACACCAACCACGTCAACCGGGGCGAGGACCCGGCCAAGGCACTCGCCGAACTGCCCCTGGAGGCCATCGCCTACGTCCATGTCGCGGGCGGGTTCGAGCGGGACGGCGTATGGCACGACAGCCACGCCCACCCCGTGCCGGAGCCCGTGCTGGAGATCCTCACCGATCTCGCCTCCCGGGTCTCCCCTCCCGGCGTCCTGCTGGAGCGGGACGAGAACTTCCCGGAGGCGGAGGTGATGGAGCGGGAACTGGCCGCGATCCGGCGTGCGGTCGAGAGCGGCGCGGCGCGCCGGGACGCGGAGCAGGCCGCGCCCGGGGACGCCCGGTCCGAGGAGCCGGGGGAGGTTCCCGCGACCGAGGCCGCGCGGCAGCGGCTCGCGCTCGCGCAGACCGCCGTGCTGTCGGCGCTGGTCGCCGGTACGCCCGTGCCCGAGGGGTTCGACCGGGTGCGGATGGGGGTGCAGGCGCGGGCGCTCGCCGCCAAGCGGGCCGACGTCGTCGCCAAGGTCGCGCCGGAGCTGCCGGTGATCCTCGGAAACGGGTACCGGCGTGCCTTCCTCTCGTATGCGCAGGCACAGCCGATGACGGGCGGCTACCGGCAGGACGCGATGGGCTTCGTCGAGGAACTGCTGCTGGCCGGGCGGCCGGAGGACACGCGGACACGGCGTGAGCTGCGGGAGTGGTGGCTGGAGCGGTCGGGGCCGAGGCCCCGGTCGGGCAGGCCGGCGGTGCGGCTGGTGCGGGCCACGCGGCGGGTGTTGCTGCGGCGCTGACCTTCCCGGCCGGCGTCCGGCAGCGCGAAACCAAATGGAACGTCACATACCGGCAACACTGCGTCCGGATGGTGAACAGGGCATGGTGTTTTCGTGACCGTGTCGCTTACAAACAAGTCATGTTCTGGGTCCCTCTCCTGCTCCTGGCCTGGGCCGTCGCCGGTGTGGCGTGCCTGCGGTTGTGTCTGGCCGCCGTGCGCGGTGCCGCCGCGACCACCGGATCCGACGCGGGGGTAGGGCGCGATCTGACGCTGTACGAGGCCGCGTTCCTGTCCGGCGGCCCCGGGAGGGTCGCGGACGTCGTGCTCGTCGCGATGGCCCGTCAGCGGCGGCTGCTGCTGGCCCACACCGGCTGGGCGACGGTGGTCGACCCGCGCGGGCGCGACGACATGGAGCGGTCGGTCATAGGGGCGATAGGACCGGACGGACAGTCACCCATCGCGCCGGTGCGGGCGGCCTTGGCGGCCGCCGACGCCGTGCGCGGGATCGGCGACCGGCTGGTGAGCGCCGGACTCGCGGTCCCGGATGGTGCCGCTACGACCGTCGCGGACGCGGTACGGCAGGTGCGGCTCGCCGTGCCGGCCGTGGCCGGCCTGGGGGTGGCCGCCCTGCTCATGCCCGTTCCGTCGGACATGCCGCGCCACTTGGTCGCCCTGTGGTTCACGCTGCCGCTGATCCTCACGCTGGGCTGCCTGGCCATCGCGCGGTTCGAGATCCATCCGTACTCGCGGTGGGCCTCCCCCGCCGGCCAGCGGCTGCTCGGCACCCTGCCCCTCGGCGCCGACGGGACCGGGGACGACCGCACCTATCTCACCTCTGTCGCGGTGCGCGGCATCCGCGCGGTGGGCGAGCCCGAACTGCGCGCGGCCCTCACCCACCGTTAGGGCCTGTCAGGGGCACTGACGCCGACACACCCCGGCCGCAGGTGCTTGCCTCGCACCACCATCCACCGAAACATCCCTTTTGTCGCCGCCGTGCACCGAAGGGATCGTCGATGAGAACCACCGCCGCCGTCCATGTGGCCGTCGGGTCCGTGCTCCTCACCACCTGGGCCGCCGCCCCGGCCGGCGCCGGAACCCACGCCGCCCCTTCCGCGGCCGAGCTGCGGGGCACCGCCGTGGCCGCCGCGCGCGCCGCCGACCGGGGCATCGACTTCGGCGCGTGCCCGGCCGAGCAGCAGCTCCCGGGCACCGTCCGGTGCGGCACGGTCCGCGTACCGCTCGACTACGCCCGCCCGAACGGCAAGCAGATCCGACTCACCGTCAGCCGCTCCCGCGCAACGGGCAAGGACCCGGACAACAGCAAGCGCAAGGTGCGCCGGCAGGGCTCCCTGGTCCACAACCCGGGCGGTCCGGGCGCCAGCGGCATGTACTTCCCGATGATGGGCGCGCTCCCCGAGTGGAAGCGCATCGCGGCGGCCTACGACCTCGTCGGCTACGCCCCGCGCGGGGTGGGCCGTTCGGCCCCGCTCTCCTGCACGGACCCGGGCACGTTCTTCAAGGGGCCCTCGAAGGCGCCGGTCCACCCCTCCGAGGCGTACAAGCGCAAGCGCGTCACGCGGGCCAAGGCGTACGCGCGCGGCTGCGCCGAGCGGGCCGGGGACGCGCTGCGCCACTACAACTCGCTCAACAACGCCCGTGATCTGGACGTCGTGCGCGCGGCGCTCGGCGAGAACCGGCTCACGTTCCTGGGGTCGTCCTACGGCACGTACTTCGGGGCGCTGTACGCCACGCTGTTCCCCTCGCATGTGCGGCGGATGGTGTTCGACGCGGCGGTGGACCCGGACCCGAAGCAGATCTGGTACCGCAACAACCTCGACCAGTCGGCGGCGTTCGAGCACCGCTGGACGGACTTCCTGGCGTGGGTCGCCCGGCACGACGACACCTACGGCCTGGGCGGCACCGCGCGGGAGGTGCGTGCCGGTTACGCCGAGGCCAGGACGCGGCTGGCGAAGAAACCGGCGGGCGGGAAGGTCGGGCCGGAGCAGTTGCAGGCCGCGATGCTGCAGGCCGGGTACTACGACGACGTCTGGCCGCATCACGCGCGGGCGCTGTCGGCGTATCTGAAGGGCGATGCGGCGCCGCTGGTGGAGCTGGCGCAGGAGTATCCGGAGGCGGCGGCGGAGGCGGAGAACGCACGGGCGGTGTATCTCGCCGTGGAGTGCAACGACGCGCCGTGGCCGACGGACTGGGCGGTGTGGGACCGGGACAACACCCGGCTCGCGCGCCGGGCCCCCTTCGAGACCTGGGCCAACGTGTGGACCAATCTGCCCTGTGCCTACTGGAAGGCGCCCCGGCAGCAACCGCTGGACGTACGCGCCGGGCGCGGTGAGCTGCCGCCGACGCTGATCCTGGCGGCGGAACGGGACGCGGCCGCCCCGTACGACGGCGCCCTGGAGCTGCACCGGCGGCTGGCGGGCTCGACGCTGGTGACCGAGCGGGACGCCGGCAGCCATGGCATCGCGGGCGGACCCAACGCCTGTGTGAACCGGCATCTGGAGGCGTACCTGCTCGAGGGCCGCGTCCCGGGCCGCCACGCCTCATGCGCAGCCCACGCACAACCGAAACCACAACCCCAGCCCCGGCCGGCGGCCGCTTAGGACCTGTCGTTCGGTCATGCCACAGAAGCGGGGCCTGGGCACGCGCATCTGCGGCGTTGTCATCGGTTGCCGGGGCTCCGCCCTGACGCCCTGGCGGGTACGGCCGGATCCGGACAGGACCCGGCCGGTCCGAACCGCTTCCGACGGGACCGAACAGGTCCGGCGGACCCGGGCGGGTCGCCACGGTGCATGCGACACCCGACCCGACGGGTCCGGTCAGCACCCGGCATGTCCGGCGAGCCCCCGGCCGGGCCCGGTGTCAGGCCAGGCCCGCGACCAGGTCCGCGACGTCCTTGCGGCGGCCCGTGAAGAACGGGACCTCCTCGCGGACGTGCATCCGGGCCTCCGAGCCGCGCAGATGGCGCATGAGGTCGACGATGCGGTCCAGCTCGTCGGCCTCGAAGGCGAGGATCCACTCGTAGTCGCCGAGGGAGAACGAGGCGACCGTGTTGGCGCGCACGTCGGGGTAGCCGCGGGCCATCTTGCCGTGGTCGGCGAGCATGCGGCGGCGGTCCCCGTCGGGCAGCAGATACCAGTCGTAGGAGCGCACGAAGGGGTAGACGCTCACGTAGTTGCGGGGCGTCTCGTCGGCGAGGAACGCCGGGATGTGCGAGCGGTTGAACTCGGCGGGGCGGTGCAGCGCCATGTTCGACCAGACGGGCTCCAGGGCGCGGCCCAGCCGGGTGCGGCGGAAGAGGTTGTACGCCTCCTGCAGCCGGTCGGCGGTCTCGGCGTGCCACCAGATCATGAGGTCGGCGTCCGCGCGCAGGCCCGACACGTCGTAGGTGCCGCGGATCGTGACGTCCTTGGCGGCGAGCTGGTCGAACAGCTCCTGCACCTCGTCCGCGTAGCCGGCCCGGTCCTCGGGCAGTACGTCCTTCAGTTTGAAGACGGACCACAGGGTGTAGCGGATGACCTCGTTGAGATCCTTGGCCAGCTTGCCCTTGTTCGGGATCCGGTCGGGCGCGGGGGTGGTGGCGTCGTCGCTCATGTCCTCATTCTCCTGCTCCGCCGTGGAGGCTTTGCACCGGGTGGGCGGTGAGCTCCTGCACACCGTGCAGGTCACCGTTGATCTGGTCGGCGGCGGCGTACGCGCTCGCGATGCACGCGGGGACGCCGACGCCGTCGTAGGCCGCGCCGCACACGGCGAGCCCGGCGAGGCCCGCGAGGTGCTCGCGGACGCGGGCCACGCGCGCGTGGTGGCCGACGGGGTACTGGGGCAGGCCGTCCTGCCAGCGGGTGACCCGGGTCGCGACCGGGGCGGAGGTCAGGCCGGTGGCCGCCTTCAGGTCGTGCCGGGAGACCTCCACGAGGCCGGCGTCGTCACGGCCGAGAATCTCCGTCTCGCCGCGCCGGCCCACCGAGGTGCGCAGGACGACCAGGTCCGGGTTCTCCTGCGCGATCCAGCCCCATTTGCTGGAGGCGAAGGTGGACGCCTTGATGGTGTGTCCGTCGACGGGCGGCACAAGGAATCCGCTGCCCTCGGGCAGATCGGTCTCCGCGCGGCGGTAGGCGAGGGTGATCAGCGCCATGGAGGCGTACTCCACGCCGGCGAGCTCGGCCGCGGCGCCGGGGGCCTCGGCGCGCAGCAGGCCGGCCGCGGCCGGGGCGGGTACGGCGACGACGACCCCGTCGGCGTGCAGCACCCGGTCCCCGGCGATGACCCGCCAGCCGTCCTCCGGTGCGCGGCGCAGCTCCGTGACCGGCGTACCGGTGAGGATCTCGCCGCCGCGTGCCCGCACCGACTCGGCGACCGCGAGCGGCAGGGTGCCCACTCCGCCGGCGATGCCCATGAACACCGGACCGGTCTGCGGCGCGGCGGCGGCCTTGGCCTGGATCTCGCGGACGCCCTCGGTCAGGGAGGTGTGGGCGCGGGCGGCCTCGAAGAGCTGCGGGACCGCCGCGCGCATCGAGATGCGGTAGGCGTCGCCCGCGTACACCCCGCCCAGCAGGGGCTCCACGAGCCGGTCGACGACCTCCCGGCCGAGGCGCGCGGCCACGTACTCGCCGACCGCCACGTCCTCGCCCACCTCGGTGCGGGGCAGGTCGGCGTCGCGCCCGATCCGGGCGACCCCTTCGTCGGACAGCACGCCGGCCAGCGCCGCCGCGGTGCCCGGTACGCCCATGACATGGCCCTTGGGCATGGGCCGCAGCATGCCGCGGGTCCACAGCGCCGCCGTGGCGGTGGCCGGCGGCTGGAGCCGGTCGGCGAGGCCCACGGCCCGGGCGAGGGCGACCGCCTCGGGACGGCGCGCCAGCAGCGACTCCGCGCCGAGGTCGACACGGGCGCCCGCGATCTCGCCGGGCAGCAGCTTGCCGCCGACCCGATCCGAGGCCTCCAGCACGGTGACCCGCGCCCCGCTCTCCAGCAGCCGGTGCGCGGCCGCCAGACCGGCGATTCCGGCACCCACGATGACGATCCGCCGCCCGCCGGCCGCTTGTGATCCGCTCATGACTCCACCCTCTCAAACGCCACCGCGGCTCCCGCCAGGGCCATGTGGCCCTGCCGAGTCCCTACCGTGACCGCATCGGGACCGTCCCACGCCAACGTCCCGGGCCGTTCGGGCGTCAAAGAATCGTCAGTCATCACAACGACGTCGGTCGTCGTCACGACGCTGGGGGAGTCCCATATGCGCACACCACGGTCCCTACGACCCGCCCAGGCCCTGTCCGGGGTCCTGCTGGCGGCGACGCTCGCGGTCGGCGGGTGCAGCGCCGGCCTCGGCGACTCCGCCGATTCCGGGGGCGACGACAAGGCCGCCGCCGCGCCCGCCGAGGGAGCTGCCGCGGACGCGGGCGGGAAGCAGGACGCCCCGGGCGGCTCGGCGGGCGGCGGCAGGGCGACCGCGCCGCCGAAGGCCACCGCGAACCACATCATCCGCACCGCCTCGCTGACCGTGCGGGTCAAGGACGTGTCCAAGGCACTGGACGAGGCCCGCGCGACGACCGAGAACGCGGGCGGCTACGTCGGCGACGAGACCACGCGCCGGGACGCGGAGGGCCGCGAGCACACCCGTGTGGTGCTGCGCGTGCCCGTCGACAGATACGCGGAGGTCCTCGACGATCTCGAGGGCGCGGGCAAACTCGTCGAACGCCGCGCCAAGGCGGAGGACGTCACCGACGAGGTGGTCGACGTGGAGAGCCGCATCGCGTCGCAGCGCGCCAGCGTCGCCCGGATCCGCGAGCTGATGGACCGGGCCACCAAACTCAGCGACGTGGTCACCCTGGAGGCTGAGCTGAGCACCCGCCAGGCGGACCTGGAGTCCCTGCTCGCCCAGCAGGCGTCCCTGAAGGACCGCACGAGCCTGGCGACCATCACCCTCTCCCTGTCCGGGACATCGGCGGAGAAGGCCCAGGAGGAGAACGACGATCCCGGGTTCGTGGACGCGCTCGCGGGCGGCTGGAACGTGTTCTGGACGCTGCTGCGCTGGCTGATGCTCGGGATCGGCGCCATCCTGCCCTTCGCGGCGGTCGCCGCGCTGCTGATCCTGCTCTGGCGGAAGGCCGTACGTCCCCTGCTGCCGCGGCGCCCGCAGACGGCCACCCCGCCGCCGGCGACCGGCGGTCGGGACGACGAGGAGCGGGACGAGGAGTGAACCGAACGGTCCCCGAACGCAGGGAATCGCCCGGCCCGTAGCGTGGGGCCATGGACACGAGCGATGCGCGCGGGGCACGGGAACGGCTGGTGGTCGTCGGCGGTGACGCCGCGGGGATGTCCGCGGCGTCACAGGCCCGCCGGCTGAGGAGCCCGGGGGAGCTGGAGATCGTGGCGTTCGAACGCGGCCACTTCACCTCCTACTCGGCGTGCGGCATCCCCTACTGGGTGAGCGGTGACGTCACCGACCGGGACCGGCTGATCGCGCGCACCCCCGAGGAGCACCGTGCGCGAGACATCGACGTGCGGCTGCGCACCGAGGTCACCGAACTCGACCTCGACAAGGGGCGGGTCCGCGCGCGGGAGCTCGACTCCGGCGCCGAGTCCTGGACGTCGTACGACAAACTCGTGATCGCCACCGGCGCGCGGCCCGTCCGCCCGGAACTGCCCGGCATCCACGCCCCCGGCGTGCACGGCGTGCAGACCCTCGACGACGGACAGGCGATGCTCGACACGCTGGCCGCCACACGCGGCCGCCGCGCGGTGGTGATCGGCGCGGGATACATCGGCGTCGAGATGGCCGAGGCGATGATCAAGCGGGGCTACGAGGTCACGGTCGTCAACCGCGGCGAGGAGCCCATGGCGACCCTGGATCCCGACATGGGCCGACTGGTGCGCCGGGCCATGGAGGGCATGGGCATCACCATGGTCAACGGCGCCGAGGTCACCGAGCTGCTGACGGGGGACGACGGCAGGGTGCGGGCGGTCGCCACGGAGCAGGCCGAGTACCCGGCCGACGTCGTCGTCCTCGGCATCGGGGTGCGGCCCGAGACGACCCTCGCGCGGGCCGCCGGACTCCCCCTCGGCGAGCACGGCGGGCTGCTCACCGACCGGTCGATGCGGGTGCGCGGGTACGAGAACATCTGGGCCGGCGGCGACTGCGTGGAGGTCCTCGACCTGGTCTCCGGGCAGCAGCGCCACATTCCGCTCGGCACGCATGCCAACAAGCACGGCCAGATCATCGGTGCGGGCGCCGCCGGCGGCTACGCCACCTTCCCGGGCGTGGTCGGTACGGCGGTCAGCAAGGTGTGCGACCTGGAGATCGCCCGCACCGGGCTGCGGGAGAAGGACGCCCACCGCGTGGGCCTGCGTTTCGAGACGGTCACCATCGAGTCGACCAGCCGCGCGGGCTACTACCCCCACTCCTCCCCCATGACGGTGAAGATGCTCGGGGAACTTCGCACGGGCCGCCTCCTCGGCGTCCAGATCGTCGGCCGCGAGGGGGCGGCCAAACGCGTGGACATCGCGGCGGTCGCCCTCACGGCCGGTATGACGGTGGACCAGATGACCGCGCTCGACCTCGGCTACGCGCCCCCGTTCTCCCCGGTCTGGGACCCGGTCCTGGTGGCAGCCCGCAAGGCGGCGACAAAGATCATGCCGACCTTGTGAGGGGCCGTCCCTTCACCCCGTCCCGTTGATCCTCTCGATCGCCTGCCGCGCCTGCTCCGCGGGCGGCCGGGACGGCAATGAGGACACCGAGGACACCGACGCACTGGACGGCACGGGGGGCGGCTGCTCCCCCGCCGGCCTCGCATGCGCGGCAGCCTTCACGGAACGCAACCGGTGACTCACCGCCTCGTCCAGCGTGACCGGCCGCTGCATCTGGGACGCGAGCCGCCCCGCGTCCTGGCCGAGCCGTGCGATGTCCTCCCAGGGGAGACGCACCACCAGCGTGAGCTCGGCCTCGCCGTCGGGCAGCGCGTGTATCGCGGGAGTCACTCGGTCGTTCATCGCCAGTTTCCTCACGTCGGCCCCGCGGACCCCTTCCCCGCGCCGCGGGCGGTTGACGAGTGATACGCACGGCCGGACGGCGGTGTTCAGCGGTACCGCGGATTCACCCGCCCCCGCCCGGGCACCTGTGGAACGTGGTCATCCCCGTCCATGACGTGAATCCGGTGCGGCGCACCCCCTGGGTGACGTACGCGCTCATCGCCGCCAATGTCGTCGTCTTCGTGGCCCTCACCCCGGGCGTCGTCGATTCGCTGACCGGCGGGAGCAGTCTGGCCGACCTCTGCCGCCTCGAGGCCTTCCTGGAGCGGTACGCGGTGGTGCCGAGGGAGCTGATCCACCACCAAATGCCGAACCTCGTGCCCACGGGCGACACCGCGGTGGGCCCGCAGGGCCCGGGGTGCGTGGTGGACCAGCCCGGCTACGAGAAGTCTCCCGAGCTGAGCGTGCTGACGTCGATGTTCCTGCACGGCAGCTGGCTGCATCTGCTGGGCAACATGCTGTTCCTGTGGGTCTTCGGGAACAACGTCGAGGACCGCATGGGGCACGTGCGGTACCTGCTGTTCTACCTGGTGTGCGGGTACGCCGCCGCATACGTGTTCGCCCTGGCGTACTCCGGATCGGGCGAGCCGCTGATCGGGGCGTCCGGGGCGGTCGCCGGTGTCCTCGGCGCGTATCTGGTCCTGTATCCGAAGGTCAGGGTCTGGGTGCTGGTGCCCTTCCTGATCTTCCTGCCGCTGCGGCTGCCCGCCTGGCTGGTGCTGGGCTCCTGGTTCGTCCTGCAGGCGGTGTACTCGTCCGGTGCGGGCGTCACGGGGGCCGGCACGGTGGCGTATCTGGCCCATGTCGCCGGCTTCGTCGTGGGCATGCTGCTCGCCTGGCCCCTCAGGCCGGCCACTCCCCCACCGCAGGTCCCGGACCACCCGCTGTACGGCCGGCAGGCGCGGCGCACCTGGCCGTGATGCCAGGTGCGTGTCGCACGGCGCGCGCTGCGCGCGCGGGTGGGTCAGCGCGCGGTGCGCGTGTGGACGTACTCCGTGAGGCGGGTCAGGGCGTCCGGGTCGGTGGACGGCATCACGCCGTGGCCGAGGTTGAAGATGTGGCCCTCCAGGCCGGCCGCGGAGTCCAGCACCTCCTGCGTCTTGGCCTCGACGGCGTCGGACCCGGCGAACAGGACGGTCGGGTCGAGGTTGCCCTGGAGTGCCTTGCCGGGACCGACGCGCCGGGCGGCCTCGTCCATCGGGACGCGCCAGTCGACGCCGACGACGTCCGCGCCGGCCTCGCCCATGAGCTTCAGCAGCTCACCGGTGCCGACGCCGAAGTGGATGCGCGGGACGCCGTGATCGGCCACCGCGCGGAACACCTTCGCCGAGGCGGGCAGCACCGAGCGCCGGTAGTCGGCGGGGGCGAGCGCTCCGGCCCAGGAGTCGAAGAGCTGGACGGCGGAGGCGCCGGCCCGGATCTGGACGTCGAGGAACGCGGCCGTGATGTCGGCGAGGCGGTCGAGCAGATCGGCCCAGAGCGCGGGGTCGCCGTACATCATCGCCTTGGCGTTCTCGTACGTGCGGGAGGGGCCGCCCTCGACGAGGTAGCTGGCGAGGGTGAAGGGGGCGCCCGCGAAGCCGATCAGCGGGGTGGACCCGAGTTCACGGGTCAGCATGCCGATGGCCTCGGTGACGTAGGAGACGTCCTCGGGGGTGAGGTCACGCAGCCGGGCGAGGTCGGCGCGGGTGCGGACCGGCTGCTCGACGACCGGGCCGATGCCGGGCCTGATGTCGAGGTCGATGCCGATGGCCTTGAGCGGGACGACGATGTCGCTGAAGTAGATCGCCGCGTCGACGTGGTGGCGGCGCACCGGCTGGAGCGTGATCTCGGTGACCAGGTCGGGGCGCATGCAGGAGTCCAGCATCCCGATGCCCTCGCGCACCTTGCGGTACTCCGGCAGCGAGCGCCCGGCCTGCCGCATGAACCACACCGGCGTGTACGGCACCGGCTCGCGACGGCACGCCTTGAGGAAGGCCGAATCCTTGACTGCGTCGTTCTTGACGGGATCGGTGGTCGCGGTCGGCGGCTGGCCCGTCGGGCTTGCGTTGGCACTCACACCGGCCAGTCTCGCACGCCCCGCGAGCCTCCCCGGACGCCAGGTCGCCCGGTGTGCGCTGCGCGCGGGGCACGATCCGGACACCCCCCGCCGCCGCGGGTGTCTCTCCCTGCACGGGGGCGCCGTTCCGCTTAATCTTCCCCGCATGGCTGCGGCTCAGGGACGACTGTCGGACGGCGCTGGCGGAATGGACGAGGCGAAGGGGACCGAGAAGGATCCCGGGCACGGGGGCGCGCCCCCGCCGCCCTTCCGGGCGGCCGTCGACTCGCTGCGCGGCGCTCGGCTGCGGCCGCGGGTGGAGGTCGATCCCGTGCCCGCGCCGAAACGCCTCGCTCCGCACGCGTACGCGCTGGAGGCGGCGGTCGTCGACGGCGAGGAGGACCTGGCCGACGGCCGGCTGGTGCTGCTGTACGACCCGGCCGGGCACGACGGCTGGCGGGGCACCTTCCGGCTGGTGACGCTGGTGCGCGCGGAGCTGGAGCCGGAGATGGCGGCGGACCCGCTGCTGCCGGAGGTGTGCTGGTCCTGGCTGACCGGTGCGCTTTCGGCACGCGGTCTGACGTACGGCGAGCCGAGCGGCACGGTGACGCGGGCGAGTTCACACTACTTCGGCGGGCTGGCGGAGCGGCCCGCAGCCTCGCAGATCGAGATCCGGGCCTCCTGGACGCCCCGGGAGGGTCCCGCCGGGGTACCGGACGCGGGGGCCCATCTGGTCGCGTGGTGCGATCTGCTGGCGCAGGTGGCGGGGCTGCCGCCGGCCGCTCCCGGGGACGCGTCGGTGGTGACGCTGCCGCAGCGCAGGGGACCGCAGCCGCGCTGAGCTTCCCGCTTTGAACTCCGCGCAATCATCACTGACCGTCTCTTTGTCGATACGGCCACTTTCGGAAGCGTTGCGACGCAGACCGAAACCGTTCGATCTTCGAATGATCGATCGCGCGTCCGAATTGCCCGGATTGTTACTCATCACTTCGTGATCATTCGTTAAAGGACACCAGGTTTGTTGCCGAAGACGACTGTGACCTTGAAAGCACGGTTCGTCCCGGCTTCACCCCCCACGAGCCGGCCCCGTCCCGCACCCAGGAGGCCTGGTGTCCGTTCTCCTCGAGCAGCCCGCAAGCCTGGTCGCCTACCGCCCGAACAAGCCGA
The DNA here is from genome assembly GCF_040680275.1 of Streptomyces sp. NPDC052079. Classification (NCBI taxonomy): domain Bacteria; kingdom Bacillati; phylum Actinomycetota; class Actinomycetes; order Kitasatosporales; family Streptomycetaceae; genus Streptomyces; species Streptomyces sp. NPDC052079. Next base: position 108,751 of record NZ_JBFAWL010000008.1, on the reverse strand, counting down.
CCGCCATGGTGGTCGTGGCCGACCCGCGCGTCCGTTCCACCGTCACCCGCCATCTGTGGGCGCTCGGTGTGCGCGATGTCATCGAGGCCTCGTCCGTCGCGGAGGCTCGTCCCCGCATCGGCAACCCCCGCGACATCTGCGTCGCCGAAGTCCATCTGCCGGATGGTTCCGGCCTCACCCTCCTCTCCGAGACCCGCGCCGCCGGCTGGCCCAACGGCCTGGCCCTGTCCGCCGCCGACGACATCGGCGCCGTGCGCAACGCGCTCGCCGGCGGAGTGAAGGGATACGTCGTCACCGGCACCCGCACCAACCTCGGGCTCCCCACCCGACCCGGTGCCGCCCCCATCGGCGCCGCCGCCGCCCGTCTCCACCGCCGCCCCCCGGGTGCCCCGAGCCACCCGGGCGGCTACCGCGAACTGTCCGGCCGCGAGGTCGAGGTGCTGCGGCTGGTGGCGGAGGGCCAGTCGAACAAGGCGATCGGCGTCTCCATGGGCCTGTCCGCCCTGACCGTCAAGAGCCACCTCGCCCGCATCGCGCGCAAGCTCGGCACGGGCGACCGCGCCGGCATGGTGGCCGTGGCCCTGCGCACCGGCATCATCCACTGACCCCCCGGCCCGGCCCCCTGCGACCTGCCCGCGCCCGTCGGCACCGCGGTCGGCGGGCGCCCGCGCGTGCGCCGTCGTCAAGGGAGCCGCCGAGGCCTGTTTTCGCCGGTCGGCCCCGCCCACGCGCGTAGGGGCAGGTCAGGCCCCGGCCCGTGCGGATACTCTTGACAGGTGACCGACGCCCACGACACCGCAGCAGACAGTTCACTGCGCACCACCGGAGGCGCCCCTCCGGACGACGGCGGATCTTCTGCTACGGAGGCGCCGATCCCCTTGCTGGAGCCGCGCGAGGGCATTCCGCCCGTCGTCGCGGACGAGGCCGCGCTCGCCGAGGTGATCGCCGCCTTCGCCGCCGGGACCGGCCCCGTCGCCGTGGACGCCGAGCGCGCCTCCGGCTACCGGTACGGCCAGCGCGCCTACCTCGTCCAGCTGCGCCGCGAGGGCGCGGGCACCGCGCTGATCGATCCGGTCGCCTGCCCCGACCTGTCCGGTCTCGGCGAGGTGCTGTCCGGCACCGAGTGGGTGCTGCACGCCGCCACCCAGGATCTGCCGTGTCTGCGCGAGATAGGCATGGTGCCCACGCGTCTCTTCGACACCGAGCTGGCCGGACGCCTGGCCGGGTTTCCCCGGGTCGGTCTCGGCGCGATGGTCGAGAACGTGCTCGGCTTCGTCCTGGAGAAGGGACACTCCGCCGTCGACTGGTCCACCCGCCCGCTGCCCGAGCCCTGGCTGCGTTACGCCGCCCTCGACGTCGAGCTGCTGGTCGACCTCCGGGACGCGCTGGAGAAGGAGCTGGAACGGCAGGGCAAGCTCGACTGGGCCCGCCAGGAGTTCGAGGCGATCGCCTCGGCGCCGCCGCCGGAGCCCCGCAAGGACCCTTGGCGGCGCACGTCCGGCATGCACAAGATCCGTCGCCGCCGGCAGATGGCCGTCGTCCGGGAGTTGTGGCAGACCCGCGACCGGATCGCCCGCCGCCGGGACGTCTCTCCGGGCAAGGTGCTGTCGGACGCGGCCATCGTCGAGGCCGCGCTGGCCATGCCGGCCAACCCGCACGCGCTGGGCGCGCTGAACGGGTTCGGGCAGCGGGTCGGGCGGCGGCAGCTGGAGCAGTGGCAGGCGGCGGTCGACCGGGCGAAGGCGCTGAGCGAGGACCGGCTGCCCCAGGCCGGCCAGCCGGTCACCGGTCCTCCGCCGCCGCGGGCGTGGGCCGACAAGGATCCGGCGGCGGCGGCGCGGCTGTCCGCGGCGCGGGCGGGGGTGACTGCGCTGGCCGAGCGGCTGGGGATGCCGGCGGAGAATCTGATCGCGCCGGACACTGTGCGCAGGGTGTGCTGGGAGCCTCCGGCGGTGGTGGATGCGGAGTCCGTGGCGGCGGCGGTTGCCGGTCATGGGGCGCGGGCGTGGCAGGTTGAGCAGGTCACCCCGGTGCTGGTTGCTGCGCTGGCGGCGGCGCCTGCGTAGTCGCCGGTTCGGCTGGTCGTCGTACGGGGGTGCGGGTACGGGGTTCCCCGTGAGGGGTTGTCGCCCCCGCCGCCCCTTCCCGTCCCGTCCCTGGGGGCTGCGCCCCCAGACCCCCCTTTCGGCCCTTCGGGCCTCGTCCTCAAACGCCGGACGGGCTGACTTCCAGCCCCTCCGGCGGTTGAGGAGCGGGGGTCCGGGGGCAGCGCCCCCGGGACGGGACGGGAAGGGGCGGAGGCCAAACGTGTGATGTTCGCCGCTCCAGGTGGTGGGGGTGGGCAGTTACGTTACTCGTTAGTAGCATGGCCCTTAAGCAAGCGCTCAGCATCCCGTACCTGGAGGAGAGCCATCGTGCCTCGTACCGTCAGGGACGTCGTCTTCGTCGACGGCGTCCGCACCCCGTTCGGCAAGGCGGGCCCGAAGGGCATCTACCACGAGACCCGCGCCGACGACCTTGTCGTGAAGGCGATCCGGGAGCTGCTGCGCCGCAACCCCGGTCTCGACCCGAAGAGGATCGACGAAGTCGCCGTCGCCGCGACCACGCAGATCGGTGACCAGGGCCTGACCATCGGCCGTACGGCCGGCATCCTCGCGGGTCTGCCGCAGTCCGTGCCGGGCTACTCCATCGACCGCATGTGTGCCGGCGCCCTGACCGCCGTCACCACGGTGGCCGGCTCCGTCGCCTTCGGCGCGTACGACGTCGCCATCGCGGGCGGTGTGGAGCACATGGGCCGTCACCCGATGGGCGAGGGCGTCGACCCCAACCCGCGGTTCGTGTCCGAGAAGCTCGTCGACGAGTCCGCCCTGTTCATGGGCATGACCGCCGAGAACCTGCACGACCGCTACCCGAGCATCACCAAGCAGCGCGCCGACGAGTACGCCGTGCGCTCCCAGGAGAAGGCCGCCAAGGCGTACGCCAACGGCAAGATCCAGGCCGACCTGGTGCCGATCTCGGTGCGCCGCACCAACGAGGAAGCCGGTGAGACCGGCTGGGGCCTGGTCACCGCCGACGAGCCGATGCGTCCGGGCACCACCCTGGAGAACCTGGCGAACCTCAAGACGCCGTTCCGCGTCCACGGCCGGGTCACCGCGGGCAACGCGGCCGGTCTGAACGACGGCGCCACCGCCTCCCTCATCGCCTCCGAGGACTTCGCCCGCGAGAACAACCTCCCGGTGAAGATGCGCCTGGTCTCCTACGCCTTCGCGGGCGTGGAGCCGGAGGTCATGGGCTACGGCCCGATCCCGGCCACGGAGAAGGCCCTCGCCCAGGCGGGGCTGTCCATCTCCGACATCGGCCTGTTCGAGATCAACGAGGCCTTCGCCGTCCAGGTCCTCGCGTTCCTGGAGCACTACGGCATCGCCGACGACGACGCGCGCGTCAACCAGTACGGCGGCGCCATCGCCTTCGGCCACCCGCTCGCCTCCTCCGGCGTCCGTCTGATGACGCAGCTGGCCCGCCAGTTCGAGGAGCAGCCGCAGGTCCGTTACGGCCTCACCACCATGTGCGTCGGCTTCGGCATGGGCGCCACGGTCATCTGGGAGAACCCGCACTTCGAGGGGGACAAGTGAGCACCACCGCAGAGCTTTTGAAGGGTGCGGCCGAGCTGTTCCCCGGCGAGGTCGTCACCAGCGCGCACGTACGCCACTTCGACCTGCCGCTCGGCGCGGGCCGGTTCGCGCTGATCACGCTGGACAACGGTCACGACCACACCAAACCGACCACCCTCGGCCCGCAGTCGCTCGCGAACCTCGACGCCGCGATCGACCGGGTCGAGAAGGAGGCCGCGGACGGCGAGATCGTCGGCGTCGGTGTCACCGGCAAGCCGTTCATCTTCGCCGTCGGCGCCGACCTCAAGGGCGTAGAGCTGCTGAAGCGGCACGAGGACGCGCTCGCCATCGGCAAGGGCGGCCACGACGTCTTCAAGCGGCTGGCGAACCTGGCCGTGCCGACCTTCGCGTACTACAACGGCGCCGCCATGGGCGGTGGCGTCGAGGTCGGTCTGCACTGCACCTACCGCACGGTGTCCGCGGCGCTCCCCGCCTTCTCGCTGCCCGAGGTGTTCCTCGGTCTGGTCCCGGGCTGGGGCGGCTGCACGCTGCTGCCGAACCTGATCGGCGCCGACCGGGCCGTCTCGGTGATCATCGAGAACAGCCTCAACCAGAACAAGCAGCTCAAGGGCGCGCAGGTGCACGGGCTCGGGATCGCCGACGCGATCTTCGAGGGCGCGGACTTCCTGGAGCAGTCGCTGATCTGGACCGCGTCCGTCCTCAAGGGTGAGCTCGTCGTCGAGCGTCCGGTGATCGACCGCGGTGAGGCCTGGGACCAGGCCGTCGCCAAGGGCCGTCTCATCGCCGACTCCAAGGTGCACGGCGCCGCCCCGGCCGCCTACCGCGCGCTGGACATCATCGCCGCCGCCAAGAACGGCGACCTCCAGCAGGGCTACGACGCCGAGGACAAGGCGCTCGCCGACCTGATCATGGGCGGCGAACTGCGCTCGGGCATCTACGCGTTCAACCTGGTGCAGAAGCGCGCCAAGCGCCCCGCGGGCGCCCCGGACAAGAACCTGGCCCGTCCGGTCACCAAGGTCGGTGTCGTCGGCGCCGGTCTGATGGCCTCCCAGCTCGCGCTGCTGTTCCTGCGCCGCCTCGAGGTGCCGGTCGTGCTGACCGACATCGACCAGGAGCGCATCGACAAGGGCGTCGGCTACGTCCACGCCGAGATCGACAAGCTGCTCGGCAAGGGCCGGATCAACCAGGACAAGGCCAACCGCCTCAAGGCGCTGGTCACTGGCGTGCTGGACAAGGCCGAGGGCTTCGCGGACGCGGACTTCATCATCGAGGCCGTGTTCGAGGAGATGGGCGTCAAGCAGAAGGTGTTCGCGGAGGTCGAGGCGGTCGCGCCCGAGCACGCGATCCTCGCCACCAACACCTCCTCGCTGTCGGTGTCGGAGATGGCCTCGAAGTTGAAGCACCCCGAGCGGGTCGTCGGCTTCCACTTCTTCAACCCGGTCGCGGTCCTCCCCCTGCTGGAGATCGTGCGCGGCGAGAAGACCGACGACGCCTCGCTGGCCACGGCGTTCGGCGTCGCCAAGAAGCTGAAGAAGACCGCGGTGCTGGTGAAGGACGCCCCGGCGTTCGTCGTCAACCGCATCCTGACCCGCTTCATGGGCGAGATCCAGAACGTCATCGACGAGGGCACCCCGGTCGAGGTGGCCGAGAAGGCCATCGAGCCGCTCGGCCTGCCGATGTCGCCGCTGGTGCTGCTGGAGCTGGTCGGTCCCGCGATCGGTCTGCATGTGTCCGAGACCCTCAACCGCGCGTTCCCCGAGCGGTTCACCGTCTCCCCGAACCTCAAGCGGGTCGTGGAGGCGGGCAAGCGCGGCTTCTACGTCTACGACAGCGGCAAGCCGGAGCTGGACCCGGAGGTCGCCGCGCTGCTGAAGCAGGGCGACACCGTCCTCACCGAGGAGCAGGTGCGTGCGCGGGTGCTGGACGCGGTGGCCCAGGAGATCGGGCTGATGCTCGACGAGGGCGTCGTCGCCGAGGCCCAGGACATCGACCTGTGCCTGATCACGGGCGCCGGCTGGCCCTTCCACCTGGGCGGAATCACTCCGTACCTGGACCGCGAGGGCGTGTCGGAGCGGGTGAACGGGAAGCGGTTCCTGGAGGCGGGGGTGGCTTCGGTTCCGGCGTGACGCGGACGTGACGCATGAAGGGGCCTCCGCCTTGGGCGGGGGCCCCTTCGTCGTGGGTGTCAGCGTGCTCCGTCGTAGGAGAGGGGTGAGGCAGCGCCGGCCGGGAGGCCGAGGACCGTGAAGGGAACCGGGGTGGCCGGCGACTCCGCGCCGCTCGCGGTCACGGCGAACACCTCGACGAAGTGGGCGCCCTCGCCCCAGGCCCAGCCGGAGTCCCAGGACCACGTCCCGTCGGGCGCCACCATCGCGCCGCCCAGGAGCACACCGTTCTCACGGAAACCGACCTGCGCCGCGCCCGGAGCGGACCCCCTGAACACCACGCGGGCGTCCATGACCTGTTCGTGCACCCCCGGCACCGTCACCGTCGGCGCCGCACCGTCGCCCGCGGGCAGCCCGGCGCCCCGCGGCATGACGGGCGCGTCCACGACGACGAAAGAGACCTCGGTCCGCTCGGAGTGGAAGCCCTGCGCGTCCACGGAGAACAGCCGGACCAGGTGCTGGCCCTTCGTCCAAGGATTGTTCGCCTCCCAGGACCAACTGCCGTCGGGGGCGACGGGCGGCGAGGCCAGAAACTTGCCGTTCTCCCACAGGCTCACCCGCACGGCACCGGGAGCGACGCCGCAGAGGCGCACCGCCGAGGCGGGGACCTCCTCGTTGACGGCGGGGGTGGCGACCATGGGCGGCGGGAAGGTCTCCCGGCCCTTCAGCTGGGACGTCGAGGCGAGGTACGCGTCGATGGCGGACCTGTCCCGGTCGGGCTCCTCGTAGCCGTTGCGCACGAAGCCCAGACGGGGAGGTGTGCCGTCGGCCAGCAGGTTGACGATGCCCATGAGGGCGGGGACATTGCGCCGGGTGACCTGGGTGTGGTCGGTGATGAACGGGGACTCGCTGAACAGGAAGTTGAAGTTGCCGTAGTTCCGGAACAGCCCGAGGAACGGCTCCACCTGCACCGGGTACTGCTCGTCCTGCGGTGAGGAGAGCAGGTAGATGTTGGCGTCACGGTTGACCTCGGCCCGCACCAGATCGGGCAGCAGGGCGTCCAGCGCGCGGACCTTCTCCTGCGGCACGCCCTCGCCCAGCATGTAGGCGGCGACCTTCGGATGCACGGTGCTCACGTACGTCCCGATCAGGAACTGGGGCACGATCGAGACGATGTTTTGGAAGCCGTAGCGCAGTCCGAAGTACAGGGCCGCGCTGCCGCCCTTCGAGCCGCCCCACATGGTGACGTCGGCCGGGGTCAGCGACAGCGCCTCCATGACGTTGAAGATCAGGCCGGCGACGGACTGCTCCAGGGAGAAGTCCATCTCCTTGCACAGGTAGTAGCTGTTCATCCCGTCGAACCGGTCGCGGATCCAGAGGATGTTGGCGCGGACGTTGTCGAACACGCCGTTGGACCACCCGTAGTCGTCGGGCGCGGAGAAGTTGGCGAAGACGACGACGAGGTGCCGGTTGCCGTTCTTGGCATGGGCGAACCGGTACTCGACGGGGAACGTCCCCGAGGCCTCGATCCCGTTGAGCAGGGGCCGCCCGGTCGTAGGTGCCTTGGACATGTACGGACTCCACACTCTCAGGGATGTTGCGTGTTTTGGCTGGTCATCGGCGGATCGGTCATGATGGCGGGATGCTCCGACGCCCCGCTCCCGTGTTCCGCGCGCCGGGACGGCGACTGCTCGCCGCCCTCCTGCCGGCGGTCGTCCTGGCGGGGCTCACCGTGTCGGGAGACGGGCGGACCGGGACGGTCCCCTCCCCCACCGAGGCGGGTCCTCTCACCGTGGCCACCTGGAACATGTGCGGGGTGCTCCGGTGGAACTGCGCGGGAACGGGCGACCGTGACGCCAAGCGGGAGCAGATGGAACGGCTCGCCACCGAGTCCGGGGCCCGGGTGATGTTGCTGCAGGAGACCTGCGCGGCCGATGTGGAGGCGGTGCGCGACGCCCTCGGGCCGTCGTGGCACTCGGCGTTCCGGCCCTACACACGGCGTGGGTCCGACGGGCAGCGATCCACGGTCCGCTGCGGTGCGTCCGGAGGAGGGGACGCCGGCTACGCCCTGCTGTCGGCGTACCCGCTGACGGACGTGCGCACGGTGTCCTCGCCGCAGCCGGACACCGGAGTGCGGCGCGGCATCCTCTGCGCGTTCGTCGCGGCGTACGACGTGACGGTGTGCACCGCGCATCTCGCCCCGCACGTGGGCGAAGGCATGCCTGCGCAACGGGACTTCCGTGGTGATCAGCTGAAGGCACTGGCGGACGCGGTGCCCGAGCGGCGGACCGTGTACGGCGGCGACCTCAACGTGGACCCGCCCGGGGAACACAACCCGGACTCCTGGGTCTGGCCGGAACGGCCGTACGGCACACATCGGGAGTGCGACCAGGGCTCGGCCCGGGCGACCCACGACTCGCTGCACAAGCTGGACCACCTGTTCACCGGGCTGCCCCGTACCGGGTGCCGGGTGATCGACACAGGAGTCTCCGACCATCGGGCCCTGGTGATCGAGGTCGACAGCCGTGCCGGCTGAGGCGGCGCAGCGGTGACCGCCGCCCGGCGCGCAGGAGACGGCACCGGGCGGAGCCGCCGGGGTCACACGATCACGCCTTGGTGGTTCCGGTCGTCGGCGGGCGGGGTGTGCTGCCCCGGAGAGGGCTGGGAAGGTACCCCTCCCATCAGCCCCGTGGACGGCTGCCGGCCGGTGAACCACTGCGACTTGCCCGACCGCACGGGCGTCATCGGACGGCCCGCCTGCCGCACGTCGACGGTGCCGACCGCGGGCGCCCGCGCCGCCTCCGGCCGGAGGTCTCCCCCCGCGACGAGCATCCGGTCCGCGAGCCGCGCGGCGGCGTACCCGTCGTCCAGGTCGCAGAACTCGCGCTGGAACCACTCGTACCGCTCGGCGTAGAGGTCCTGGATGCGGTCGATGTCGCGGATGGCCGCCACCAGTTCCTCGGACGTGTGGAGGAGCGGTCCGGGGGCGCTGGTCTCGAAGTCGAAGTAGAAGCCGCGCAGTGTGTCGCGGTAGTGGTCCAGGTCGTAGGTGAAGAACAGGATGGGCCGCCCCGTGTTGACGTAGTCGAACATCAGGGAGGAGTAGTCCGTGATCATGACGTCGGTGATGAGCGACAGATCGGCCATGTCGGGGTAGTCGGAGACGTCGAAGACGAAGCCGTCACCCGCGCCCGGGACCGGGTCCACCACGTTGGGGTGGCGGCGCACCATCAGGACGTGGTCGGAACCGAGTTGCTCACGCGCGACCTCCAGGTCGATCCGGAAGTCGAGCTTGTACTTGCCGGGCGCGTAGAACTGGTCGTCGCGCCAGGTCGGCGCGTACAGCACGACCCGCTTGCCCTCCGGCAGACCGATCCTGCGGCGGATCTGCTGCTCCTTCGCCTCCATGCCGGGCCGGCGCAGGACGTCGTTGCGCGGGTAGCCGCTCTCCACCATCTCGCCGGGGAAGCCGAAGGCCCGCTTGAGGATCGGGGTGGAGAAGCTGTTGGGCGACACGAGCATGTCCCAGTTCTGCACCTCCTTCTCCACGCGTTCCAGGTAGCGCTGGTCGGCGAAGTGGATCGACTCGATGTCGTGGCCGATCTTCTTCAGGGGCGTGCCGTGCCACGTCTGCACGACGACCTGGCCGTCCCGCTTCTTGAACCAGTCCGGGAGGTGGTTGTTGGCGACGACGTACCGGCTGGTGGCCAGGGCCTCGTACCACTCCGGAGACCACATGCGGACGGGCGTCGCCGTGGGCGGCACCTGCACCTGGTCGTCGCGCACCACCCACAGGTGTTCGAGGCCGACACGGCGGCGCACGAGTTCCTCGTGCAGGGCACGGGGACTGTCGGAGTACTGGGTGCCCTTGAAGGCGTCGAACAGCACGGCGTCGCGCACCGGCTTGCGACGGGCGTCGGGGTAGGCCTTCGTGCGCAGCAGCTTCTGCCGGTACGGACCGCGGGCCTCGTCGGGCATCGCCGAGTGGACGAGCAGCGACAGCCTGTCCCAGGCCTCGGCCTGCATCTCGTACCGGCGTTCGCTGCGCTCGTACTCCAGCGGGAACGCCCTGACGAGGTCCTGGTCGATCTTCACCATCAGGTCCTCGAGGCGGTCCTCGCGCGCCACGGCGGACAGGTCCTGGCGGCGCAGGAAGAAGTCCCACCGCCCGGACGCCAGCGGGATGTCCCCGGCCAGGGTCCGCATGGCGGCGGGGGTCAGCACGGAGCGGAACTCGTCGCCGTTCCAGGTCAGCGGCACGGAGCGCTCCGCACCGTGCGCGCGCGAACGGACCACCATGTGTGCGGCCCGGTACTCGTCCTCGGTCAGCCGGTCGGCCGCCAGGTAACGGCCCCGGATCTCCAGGGATCCGTCCTCGTGCCACTCGCATTGCGTCGCGACGGGGAGGGTGGCGCGCTCGAAGAGCACGAGATACCCGGACCCGTTACGGTGGACGACGACCTCGCGGTCGCCCTCCCCGGTCTGGAGCGACGCGGGCATGCGGTAGTGCCCGTCGGTCGTCTCCTCCGCCATGACCGGGTACATGGCCGTCTTGCGGCCCTCGACATGGAAGGTCGTCTTCCACCCGTTGCTGCCCATGCCCCAGGACTGCGGGACGTCCGCGTCCGTCGCGGCGTTCGCACGGGACTTGGGCACGAGGCTGCTGAGCGGCACCCTGGTGGAGAAGGTGCACCATCCGTCGCCGCCGGGCGTGAAGTACACCCGGGCGTCGTGCCGGCCGGCTCCGTTCAGGCTGGTGACGCGGAACTTGCCCCATTCCGGCACCTTGGGGCCGAGGTGGACGCCGCGCAGCTCCACCTGGTCGCCCACGAGGCGGTGCTGCGTGATGCGGCAGCGCACGACCTCGACGCGGAGCTTGAACTTGCCCTGGACGAACACCGGGAGGACCCGCGTGTTCTTGTCGACGTACCGGTAGGGCGGGTTGGCGGCGGAGCCCGCGCCCCCACGGTCGATGCCCCGGTACCGGAAGAGTCCGCGGCTGAGTACGCCGGCGGCCACGTCCCAAGTGCCCTCGACCCACTGGCCCTTGCGCTTGAGGCGCGTGGTGTCGATCCGCGACTCGAATCCGGCCCAGTCGTAGCAGTAACGATTCTGCTTACTGTCCTCGGTGGCGCGCGGCGCATAGACCGTCTTCGCCGGGGTGACCAGCATGCGGCCCTGCTTCTTGTTCCGCAGAGCGATCGCCTTGACCGACATGTGCTTCTTGTGCACGTTGATGAAGCGGACGTAGGCCGTTCCCGACACCACGAGCGTGTCGGACTGACCGTCCCACCGGGCGTCCGACAGGGCGCCGTGCAGGGACAACTCCTTGTCCAGCCGGTAGGCCTTCTTGTCGAGACCCACCGCCCGGTCACCGAGGTAGGGGTAGTTCAGATAGCGCCGGAACCGCCGCTGCACCGGCATGGGACCGCCGCGGCGCTCGAACTCGATGACCTCGAGGAGCTCCGCCAGACGCCGCTCGCGCACCAGCAGCCACTTGACGCGGGCGTCCGCGGGCAGTTCGTCGATGATGGTGAGATCGGTCTCGTCCAGAAACTCGTTGGCCCACTGCACGAACGAGTCGCGGTACTCGTCGTCGGCGTCCGGCAGCACCTTCAGGTGCAGCATGAGGTCGGACTTCAGGCAGGCGAGGTCGTACTTCCGCTTGCTCTGCGCGTACACCTCGGCGTTCTGCTCGCCGAGGAAGCTGCTGACGGACTTCACCGCCGCGACCCGGTCGCGCAGGTTCGACAGTTCCGAGTGGCGCTGGGTGATGGACGGCGCCGCGCCGCCCTCGCGGCGACGCCAGAAGTAGACGACGTCCGATATGACGTCGACCTTCGTGGCGCTGAAGTGGGCGTACATGTTCACCCACGAGTCCTCGTACATCACGCCCTCGGGAAACCTGATGGAGCGGCCGTCCCAGAAAGAGCGGCGGAACAGCTTGTTCCAGACCGTGCGGTCGTAGATCAGCGCGTCGAACTCCGTGATGTGCGTGCCGCGGCGGTTCTTCTGCATCGGGCCCTTGTGCAGGGGCGACTGCCACTTCTTGGTGGAGTTCATCATCTGCACGTTGCCCGAGACGAAATCCGCCTCGGATTCCTCGAGGGTGCGCACGAGGAGTTCGTAGGCGTACTCGGGGATGACGTCGTCACCGTCCACGAAGGCCAGGAACTCCGACGCGGGGTGGGTGTTGCGCAGTCCCACGTTACGGGCGTGGCCCGGGCCGTGGGCGTGCTGGCGCACGAGGCGGAAGCGCGGGTCGGCCGCGCAGAAGTCGCCGGCTATCCGCACCGAACCGTCCGTGGACCCGTCGTCCACGAGGACGACCTCGAATTCGCGGAACGACTGGCGCGCGATCGACTCCAGGCATTCGGCCAGATAGGCCTCGACGTCCTGAAAGGGCACGACGACACTCAGGCGCGGCCGAACCACCAACTCGTACTCCCACCAAGACAATTCGCCCACCGGACTTCAGCAGCCCGCACTGGACGCCCACCCCGTTACGCGGCTGACGCACACACCGCCGGGTCACGCCGATCCGGCACCTGTCGACCGTGTGAAACTGTTGACCATGCAGTCACAGGATGCGCACATCTTAGGCCAACTTTGAACAAGGTCAAGACCGTTTCACGGTGCACACAACGCCCTGACGCGGGACAACCCCACTGGCCACGGGGCAGGATCCGCTGCTTATAGTTCTCCCCCTGACGTGATCGCATCAGTGGACCGGCTCCTCCCCCCACCCGGGCCCTGCCACTCCGCTGCGCGGAGCCCGCGAGGAGAGGAACCGCACACATGGCACACAGCACCACCACGGAGCCTCGGCATGCCCAGCCGGAGGACGGCGGCGGACGCCGCAGGTCCGGGCGGCCCCGCCGCCGCTGGGGCCGTATCGTCCTGCTGTCGCTGGTGGTCCTGCTGCTCGCCGCGGGCGGCACGGGCTACTGGCTCTACAGCGGCCTGAACGGCAACATCACGGGCCTCGACCTGGACGAGGCGCTGGGCGAAGACCGTCCGGAGAAGCTGCCCACGTCGGGGCAGAACCTCCTGGTCCTCGGCTCGGACTCACGCGCCGGCAAGAACGGCGAACTGGGCGCCGGGCGCGCACCGGGCGCCCGGTCGGACACCGCGCTGGTCGTGCACATTCCCGAAGGACGCCGTGCGGCCGTCGCCGTGAGCATCCCGCGCGACACGCTCGTCACGCGCCCGGAATGCACCAAGTCGGACGGCTCGGCCCTGCCCGCCGCCGACCGCGTGATGTTCAACTCCGTCTACTCCACGGCCGGTCCGGCCTGCGTGGTGAAGACGGTGGAGAAGATGTCCGGCGTCCGCATGGACCATTACATGGAGATCGACTTCGCCGGCTTCAAGGGACTGGTCGACGCGATCGGCGGCGTGACCGTGACCGTCGACAAGCCCATCAAGGACAAGTCCAGCGGCCTGGACCTGAGCGCCGGTACCCACAAGCTGGACGGCACCCAGTCCCTGGCGTTCGTGCGTACCCGGCACGGCGTCGGCGACGGCAGTGACCTGGGCCGCATAGGCCTCCAGCAGCAGTTCATGGTCGCCCTGCTGACCGAGGTGAAGCGGCAGGACCTGTTCGGCAGCCCCACCAAGACCTACAAGATCGCCGACACGCTGACGTCGGCGCTGACCACCGACGCCGAACTGGCGTCGCTGACCAGCCTGGCCGAGTTCGCGCGCAGCATGAACGGGGTCGATCCCTCCACCATGGAGACGATCATGCTCCCGGTGGCGTACGACAAGGTCGACCCGAACCGGGTCGTGGCCGCCCAGCCCCAGGCCGGCCAGCTGTGGGAGGCCGTCCGCACCGACTCGGACATCCCCGAGTCCGCGAAGAAGTCGCCCGCCACGGGCGGGTGACCCTCCACGGCGCCCCGGCGGCGAGGCCGTTCAGCTCCCGAGCGTGGTCCAGCGCGTGAGCGCGAGGCCCTCGCCGTCGCCCTGCCGGGCGACCCGCGGCCGCCCGTCGGCGCCGATCAGGGCCATCACCACACGATCCCGACCGTCCAGCGCCAGGGCCGGGGTGCCCTGGCAGGTCTCGGCCAGTTCGTACCACCAGAACCCGTCGGCCTCCTTCTCGGTGCCGCCCATGCCGAGCACGGCGGCACCGCCACGGCTGCGGTGGGCGAGAACGACGCAGTCGTACCCGTCGACGGTGGTGCGGAGCGCCGCGTACGGGCGGTCGGCCGGGGTGCCGCCCAGGGCGGCCGGCCAGCCGCCGACCCGCCAGGCCATGGCGCCGTCGCTCTCGGCGTCCGTCCAGAAGAACGTGGCGCGGCCGGGGCCCGTCTCCAGAGCCGCGACCGTGCCCGGCTCGGGCCGCAGGGAGAAGGCGCGAGGACCGGCGAAGTCACCGCCTGGTTCGGCCTGTCGCCAGACCAGAACGCCCGTTTCCGCGGCGGCGCACACCTCGACGCGTCCGTCGGTCAGCGCGATCGCCGCGGGCGAGTCGTGGACGGCGCCTCCGGGCAGCACCTCCCAGTTCCGCCATTTACCGTTCGGAGCCTCGCGCCGGAGCTTCAGTCCTCCGCGGTCGCCGTGGACGACGACGTGCACGCTGCCGTCCCGTGCGACGGCCCCCGCCGGTGCGGCAGGCGCGGCGGAGGCGTCCGTGTACGGGTTGCCGAGAGAACGCCAGTCGGAGAAGGCAAGGCCCGTCTGGTACTGCACGGCGTGCGCGAGATCGGTGCTCCGTGCGCCGTCGGCGCCGGCGCGTTCCCTGCGGCCGAGGAAGTGCACGTAGGTGTTGGCCCCCTGGAGCACCGTGAGATGTGTGACACCGGGGGCCGGGACGAGGTGCGGGCCCGTCCAGTCAGGGCCGCCGACGGTGGTCTCCGACCAGCGCACCACGCCGTCCTGGGCGAGCGCGTACAGCGTCAGCTTGCCGTCCTTGCCCCGGGTGAGCCACTGCCCGTGGGCCGCTCCGACGGCGGGCCCGGACTGCTCCGCGGCATTGCGCCCGCCCTCGCCGGGAGTGCCCGTGAGACGTGCCGGCCTCTTTCCCATCGCCTGGTGAAACCTTCCTGCAGCCCGCCGCGCCACCGACACGGAACCTCGGCATTTTGCACATCATATGTGCACGGTTCACCGGTAGCGCGTGGTGCGCCGTCGGCTCCGCCTGCGCACCTTCGGCGCGTGACGTCCGTGGGGGACCGGCCAGTCCGCGGGTGCGGGGAGCTGTCGGGCCGGGCCCCCTCCGGGCCCTTCCCCGGACCCCTCAGACCTCCCGCCACGCCCGGAGGGCAAGCCCCGGCTCGTCCTGGCGGCGGGTGAGCAGGAGGGTGCTGGTGG
Organism: Streptomyces sp. NPDC052079; assembly: GCF_040680275.1. NCBI lineage: Bacteria > Bacillati > Actinomycetota > Actinomycetes > Kitasatosporales > Streptomycetaceae > Streptomyces > Streptomyces sp. NPDC052079. The sequence goes on along the minus strand of NZ_JBFAWL010000008.1, from coordinate 93,696 downwards.
ACGGGGTGAGGGAGGCCGCGACGATCTCGTACTGCTCGTCGAGGGCGACGGGCACCAGCGCGTCGACGGGCAGTTGGGGACCGGACACGGTCCACCAGGCGCCGGCGGACTCCTGCTGGGTGGGGTACGCCGCGAACGCGACACGGCCGCTCACCGAACGCTGGGCCAGTACGGTGCAGTTGTGGCCGTCGATGTCGCAGCGCAGGGCGGAGACGGGGCCGGGACCCGCTGCGGCGATCAGGCGGACCGGTGTGCCGCCGGGGCGCCAGGCGCACACCTCCCCGCGCTCGCCGGTGAAGAAGAGGGTGGTGTGCTCGGCCGATGTGGCGAGGGCGCGCAGGGTGCCGGGCCGTACGGGTACGTCGATGCCCTCCGTCCGCACCGGCCGCGTACAGCTCGACTGGGCCCGACTCCCCGGTGACGGTGGCGAGTTGCTCGTGAACGTCCTCCCCGCCGAGCCGGTCCCACGACTCCCAGCCGGGGCGCGGCCCCGGTCGTCGATGGCGACGGCCGGAGTGCCGGTGCGCTCGCCCTTCTTGTCGGGGTGGCCGACGGGGGTCCAGTCCAGCGGGGCGAGCCGGGGGCAGAAGTGGGTGGAATGGACCAGGCCGGCCTCACCGTTCGCGGTGGGCCGCCAGGCGACGAGATGGCCGTAGCCGTCGGCGCCCTGGCCGACGGCGGCTCCAGGCGCCGCCGGGCGCGAGTTCCGCGCGGCACAGGACGGCGTCGTCCGACGGCAGGTAGACGGTGAGGCGGCCGTCGCGGCCGCGCAGGAGCCAGTCGCCGTTCACCGCTTCACCCTATGCACGACAGTTCGCGGGGCGCGGGCGGGGCGGCCCCGTGGGACCCTGACGGCATGAACGACACCGCCGCCCCGCTCGTGATCGTCGACGCCGCGAATGTCGTCGGGTCGGTGCCCGACGGATGGTGGCGGGACCGCCGGGGCGCCGCGGAGCGCCTGCGCGACCGGCTGGCCACGGAGGGCGTGCCCGGCCTGCCCGGGCCCGTGGAGATCGTCCTGGTGGTCGAGGGAGCGGCCCGGGGAGTGGAGTCGGTGCCGGGCGTCCGCGTGGAGTCCGCCCCGGGCAGCGGTGACGACCACATCGTCGACCTGGTCGCCGAGGCGGGCGACCGCCCGGTCCTGGTCGTCACGGCCGACCGCGAACTCCGCCGCAGGGTCACCGCCCTCGGCGCCGAGACAGTGGGCCCCCGCACGATCCGCCCCTGACCCCGGCTCCGCTGGTCGAGCACCGCCCCCCGCCGTCCGCCCCCGGGCGCGGGTACTGACCTCCGGGCGGTCCGGCACCCCGCCCCCGGCGCCGCCGCCCGGCCCGACCACCGCGACCCCAGCCCAACGAACCCCGGACACCCGGCAAACACCACGCAACAGCCGCCCACCGAGCACGGACCCGCCGCGGATCCACTCCCCCGGGGCCTGGGTCCCGACCTTCGGGCGGTCCAGCACGCCACGCCCCCGGCGGCCGCCGCCCGGCCCAACCACCCGCGACCCCAGCCCGACAAACCCGGGACACCCGGCAGATACCACGCAACAGCCGCCCACCGAGCGCCAACGCGCCGCAGATCCGCTCCCCCGAGGCCGGGCCCCCGGGGTCCCTGCACCCCACGCCCCCGGCCCGGACCACCCACAGCCCGACGAACCCTGAACAGCCGGCAGACACCACACAACAACCGCCCACCGAGCGCGGACGTGCCGCAGATCCGCTCCCCCGGGCGCGGTCGGGCCTCCTGACGCTCCGGCGCCCCGCGACCTCGGCGCGCCGCCGGTGTGGCGGGCATGGGGCTGCCCCGTGGCCCTTCGGAGGGGGCACGGGGCCGGGGGTCGGTTGTCAGCGGGTGGGTGGGGTGGGAGTTTGGTCCGGGGTTTGGGCCAGGCGGCTGTGGGTGCGGCTGTAGAGGAAGTAGACGACGATGCCGATCGCCATCCAGATGCCGAAGCGGACCCATGTCTCCGCGGGCAGGTTCAGCATCAGCCACAGGGACGCGCAGACCGACACGATCGGCAGGACGGGCACCCAGGGGGTGCGGAAGGCGCGGGGCAGGTCGGGCCGGGTCCTGCGGAGGATGATCACGCTGATGGCGACGATGACGAAGGCGAACAGCGTGCCGATGTTCACCAGTGCGGCCAACTCGTTCAGCGGGGTGAAGCCGGCCAGTACGGCGATGAGGACGCCGAGCAGGATGGTCGGGCGGTGCGGGGTCCTGAACCGGGGGTGGACGCGGGAGAAGAAGCGGGGCAGCAGGCCGTCGCGGCTCATCGCGAAGAAGACCCGGGTCTGCCCGAGCAGCAGGATCATGCAGACGGTCGTCAGGCCGACGGCGGCGCCGAAGCTGATGAAGCCCGCGAACCAGGGATGCCCGGTGGCTTTGAAGGCGTCCGCGAGCGGGGCGTCCACGGACAGTTCGCTGTAGTGCTGCATACCGGTGACGACGAGCGATACCAGGACGTACAGCAGGGTGCAGATCAACAGGGATCCGAGGATGCCGCGGGGCATGTCGCGCTGCGGGTTCCTGGTCTCCTCGGCGGCCGTGGCGACGATGTCGAAACCGATGAAGGCGAAGAACACCACCGAGGCGGCGGTGAAGATGCCCATCACGCCGAAGTTGGCCGGGGCCCAGCCGAACATCAGCTGGATGAGCGGCGAATCGAGGCTGTCCCCGGCGGGCACGGGCTTCGATTCCGGGATGAACGGGTCGTAGTTGTCGGCGCTGATGAAGAAGGCCCCCGCGATGATCACCACGAGGACCACGGTCACCTTGACGGCGACGACGACTGAGGTGACACGGGCGGACAGCTTCATGCCGAGGACGAGGATGCAGGTGAGCACCAGCACCAGGACGGCGGCGAGGATGTCGAAGCCAAAGGCGTCGGATCCCTCGCGGCTGCCCAGTGCCGCGGGCATCTCCCAGCCCGCGTTCTCCATGAGCGACTGGATGTAGCCCGACCAGCCGACGGCCACCACCGCCGTACCGAGCGCGAACTCCAGGACCAGGTCCCAGCCGATGATCCAGGCGGGCAACTCACCCAGGGAGGCGTACGAGAAGGTGTAGGCGGAGCCCGCCACCGGCACGGTGGAGGCGAACTCGGCGTAGCAGAGCGCGGCGAGCGCGCAGACGACACCGGCCACCACGAAGGCCAGGGCCGTGGCCGGCCCGGCGTTGTTCTTGGCGACCGTACCGGTGAGGACGAAGATGCCGGTGCCGATGATGACACCGACACCGAAGACGGTCAGATCCAGCGCGGAGAGGGACTTCTTGAGCGCATGCTCCGGTTCCTCGGTGTCGCGGATGGACTGCTCTACCTTCTTCGTCCGGAAGAGGGGGCTTGTCACGGGTACCTCCCACGCTTGTCGTCCTCGACATGATCGAGAGGGGGCGTAGGTCGTATGCCCCGGAGCGTGCGCCTTCACGCAAACGGGCCGCCCGCGCCACTCTTCACAGTGGCACGGGCGGCCCATCCGGGCGACGCGTGGTACGGGTCAGTCGCGGGCCGGCTGCACCGCGTCGACCGCGGAGCGCTCGGTGGGGAGGCCGTCGAGCTTGGCGACCAGGCCGGTGACCTGACGGGCGATGTCGGGTGCGGTCAGCCCGATCTCGGCCATCACCTCCGCGCGGGAGGCGTGGTCGAGGAAGCGGGGCGGGATGCCGAAGTCGCGCAGCGGTACGTCCACGCCGGCGTCGCGCAACGCCTGGGCGATCGTGGAGCCCACACCGCCGACGCGGGAGTTGTCCTCGACGGTGACGACGACGCGGTGCTTCTCGGCGAGCGGGGCCATCGCCTCGTCGACGGGCTTGACCCAGCGCGGGTCCACGACGGTGGTGGAGATGCCCTGCCGGTCGAGGAGGGCGGCGATCTCCAGGCACATCGGGGCGAGGGCTCCAACGGACACCAGCAGCACGTCCGGGGCGTCCGTGCCGGGCTCGCGCAGGACGTCCATGCCGCCGACGCGGCCCACGGCGGGCACGGCGGGTCCGACGGCGCCCTTGGAGAAGCGGACCACGGTCGGGGCGTCGTCCACGGCCACGGCCTCGCGCAGCTGGGCGCGGACCTGGTCGGCGTCGCGGGGGGCGGCCAGCCGCAGCCCGGGGACGACCTGCAGGATCGACATGTCCCACATCCCGTTGTGGGAGGCGCCGTCCGTGCCGGTGACACCGGCACGGTCGAGCACGAAGGTCACGCCGCACTTGTGCAGGGCCACGTCCATCAGCACCTGGTCGAAGGCACGGTTCAGGAAGGTGGCGTAGACGGCGAAGACGGGGTGCACACCGGCGTGGGCGAGGCCCGCCGCGGAGACGGCGCCGTGCTGCTCGGCGATGCCGACGTCGTAGACCCGGTCGGGGAAGCGCTTGGCGAACTTGTCGAGACCGACCGGCTGGAGCATGGCGGCGGTGATGGCGACGACGTCCTCGCGCTCCTCGCCGAGCTTGACCATCTCCTCGCCGAAGACGGACGTCCAGTCGGCGCCCGAAGTGGCGATCGGCAGGCCCGTGTCGGGGTGGATTTTGCCGACGGCGTGGAAGCGGTCCGCCTCGTCCTGGAGGGCGGGCTGGTAGCCGCGGCCCTTCTCGGTGAGGCAGTGCACGATCACCGGGCCGTTGAAGCGCTTGGCCCGGGCCAGCGCGGACTCCAGGGCCTCGATGTCGTGGCCGTCGATCGGGCCGACGTACTTCAGGCCGAGGTCCTCGAACATGCCCTGCGGGGCGATGAAGTCCTTCAGGCCCTTCTTGGCGCCGTGCAGGGTGTCGAAGAGGGGCTTGCCGACGACCGGCGTGCGCTCCAGGAGGTCCTTGGTGCGGGTCAGGAAGCGCTCGTAGCCGTCGGTGGTGCGCAGGGTCGCGAGGTGGTTGGCGAGGCCGCCGATGGTGGGCGAGTAGGAGCGCTCGTTGTCGTTGACGACGATGACGAGCGGGCGGTCCTTGGCGTCGGCGATGTTGTTCAGCGCCTCCCAGGCCATGCCGCCGGTGAGCGCGCCGTCGCCGATGACCGCGACGACGTGGCTGTCGTCCCGCTTCATGAGCTGGTTGGCCTTGGCGATGCCGTCGGCCCAGCCGAGCACCGTGGAGGCGTGGCTGTTCTCGATGACGTCGTGCTCGGACTCGGCCTGCGAGGGGTAGCCGGACAGGCCGCCCCTCATCTTCAGCTTGGAGAAGTCCTGCCGGCCGGTCAGCAGCTTGTGTACGTACGACTGGTGGCCGGTATCCCAGAGCACCTTGTCCCTGGGCGACTCGAAGACCCGGTGCAGGGCGATGGTGAGCTCCACCACACCGAGGTTGGGGCCGAGGTGGCCGCCGGTCTTGGAGACCGCGTCGACGAGGAAGGTCCGGATCTCCCCGGCCAGCTGGACGAGCTCCTCCGGGCTGAGCCGGTCCAGATCGCGCGGTCCCCTGATGCGGGTCAGCAGCGGCACCCGTGCCTCCTTGCAGTAGAGCTGATCGAGCTGTTGCCGGGCGGGTCGAGTCTAATGTTCCGCTCGACCGGAACGACTCCGGGCAGTGCGTCGTACGTCACCCGGTCAGCGGTACCCCGATTGCAACCGCCCCCTACATGCCTGTTGCCCGGTACCTGAAAGGCACCGGGCAACAGGGACGTACTTAAGGGGCGCGGGATTCGATGTGCGGCTCCCCCGCTTGGGCGCGATCAGCCACAGCACACCCCCGCAGCAAAAACACTACGCGCGCCCCGCGGTCTTCTGCGTCTTGCGCGTGACCGCGTCGATCACGACCGTGGCCAGCAGCACACCACCGGTGATCATGTACTGCACCGGCGAGGCGATGCCCTCCAGGGCCAGACCGTAGGTGATCGAGATGATGACCATCACACCGAGCAGCGCGTCCCAGGTGCGGCCACGACCGCCGAAGAGCGACGTACCACCGATGACGGCCGCGGCGATGACGTTCATCAGGAACTCACCGGTACCCGCGCCCTGGTTGGCGGAGGCGATCTTCGAGGCGACGAACAGACCGCCGATGGCGGCGAAGGTACCGGCGATCGCGAAGACCGAGATCCGGACCATCTCCACGTTGATACCGGCGCGGCGGGACGCCTCGACGCTGCCGCCGAGCGCGAAGACCTTGCGGCCGTAGGAGGTGCGGCGCAGCACGAAGTCCGTGAGGACCAGGAAGACCAGGAAGATCACCACGGCCAGGGGCAGGCCCTTGTACTGGTTGAAGACGATCGCGACGGCGAACGCCAGGACGGCGAGCAGCACGGTCCGCACGATGATCTCGTTCAGCGGGCGGGACGGCACACCGGCGGCCTCGCGGCGGCGGTTGTCGGAGAACGCCAGCAGGAAGTAGCCCACGGTCGCGAGGATCGCGAGTCCGTACGCGGCGGCCACATCGCTGAAGTAGTAGCTGGTCAGCTTGACGACGATGCCCTCGGAGTCGAGGTTGATCGTGCCGTTGCTGCCGAGGATCTGCAGCATGAAGCCCTGCCAGAACAGCAGTCCGGCAAGGGTCACGGCGAAGGCCGGGACGCCGATGCGGGCGAAGATGAAGCCGTGGATGGCGCCGGCCACCGTGCCGGTGAGGACCGCCAGCACCAGGGCCAGGATCTCGTTCATCCCGTGGGTCACGCTGAGGACCGCGAAGGTGGCGCCCGCGACACCGCTGACCGAGCCGACCGACAGGTCGATCTCGCCGAGCAGCAGGACGAAGACGATACCGACGGCGATCATGCCCGTGCCGACCATGGCGACGGACATGTCGGAGAAGTTGCCGGCGGTGAGGAAGTTGGGGTTCAGGCTGGTGAAGATGGCCCAGATGATCAGCAGGCCGACCACGACGGGTATGGAGCCGAGGTCACCCGCCTTCATCTTCCGCTTGAACTCGTTCCAGTAGCCCAGGAAACCCTGTTCACGGACCAGCAGCCGGGGGTCCACCACGGTGACCGCGGCCGCGGCCGCCTCGGGGTTCTCCACGGCGTGGTCCTCGACGGGGGCGGAGGTCTTTTCGGTGCTCACTTCTTGATCTCCCCATTGGTGCGCGCCGCACGACGGGTCACGGCGTTGTCCGTGGCGCCCGTGATGGCGGAGATGATCTCTTCCTGCGAGGTCGACTTGACCTCGAAGACGCCGTTGTTGCGGCCGAGGCGCAGCACGGCGACCTTGTCCGCCACGGCCTTCACATCGGCCATGTTGTGGCTGATGAGGATGACCGCGTGACCGCGCTCGCGCAGCCGCTCGACGAGGTCGAGGACCTGGGCGGTCTGCTCGACGCCGAGGGCGGCGGTGGGCTCGTCGAGGATGACCAGCTTGGGCTCGCCGAGCATGGACCGGGCGATGGCCACGACCTGGCGCTGTCCTCCGGAGAGGGAGGCGATCGGGATCCGCACGCTGGGGATGCGGATCGAGAGCGTGTCGAGGAGCTCGCGGGAGCGGCGCTCCATCTCGACCTCGTCCAGGACACCGCGCCGGCGCAGTTCCCGTCCCAGGTAGAGGTTGCCGACGACATCGATGTTGTCGCACAGCGCGAGGTCCTGGTAGACCGTCGCGATGCCCAGGTTCTGGGCGTCGTGCGGCCTGTTGATCTGGACCGTCCTGCCGTCCCACTCGATGACGCCCTCATCGATGGGATGCACGCCGGCGATCGTCTTGACCAGCGTGGACTTTCCGGCACCGTTGTCGCCCACCAGGGCGACCACCTCACCGGCGTGGACCTCAAGCTCTACGTCGGTGAGCGCCTGGACGGCACCGAACCGCTTGGAGACCCCGCGCAACGCCAGCACGGGCGTAGCGGACACGTGAACCATCTCCTTCGCCGCCTGACCCGGCGGGAGGTTGTGCAGAGAATTTGGGGGGTTGTTCCGTCCGGCGCCCCACGTAGCTTGCGGGGCTGTGGTGTGCGGGGCGCCGGCGGAAGCGCGGGGCAGTCGTCCCTTCGGGGAGTCCGGGTCACGGACTCCCCTGTGTGTCACGGGACTTGACGACTGCTTACTTGAGGCCGATCTTGTCGCAGGCGGCCTTGTACTTGTCCGTGCAGATCTCCTGGACGGTGTAGATGCCGTCCTTGATCACGGTGTCGTTGATGTTCTTCTGGGTCAGCGACACGACCGGGACGAGAACCGACGGCACACCCTTGGTGGTGGGGCTGTCGACCTTGTCCTTGGCGAGGGAGTCCAGCGACTTGCCCTGGGCGAGCAGGACGGCCATCTCCGCGGCGACGTCCGCCTCCTGCGGGTAGGGCTTGTAGACGCTCATGTACTGCTCACCGGTGACGATGCGCTGCACGCCCGCGAGTTCGGCATCCTGGCCGGTGACCGGGATGTCGTCGATGCCGGCCGCCTTGAGGGCGGTGATGATGCCGCCCGCCATGCCGTCGTTGGCGGAGTAGACGCCGACGATCTTCTTCTTGCCGAGGGCGGAGATGGCGCCCTCCATGTTGGCGTTGGCGTTCTCCGGCTTCCACTCCTTGGTGTCGTACTCGCGGCCGACCTTCACCTTGCCGTCGAGGACGGAGTGCGCGCCCTTCTTGAACATGGCGGCGTTCGGGTCGGTGGAGGAGCCGTTCATCATGACGATCTGGCCGTCCTTGGCCTTGTCGCCCAGGGCCTCCAGCAGGGCCTCGCCCTGCGTCTTGCCGACCGTCTCGTTGTCGAACGAGGTGTAGGCGTCGATCGGGCCCTCGGCGAGGCGGTCGTAGGCGACGACCGGGATGCCCTGGTCCTTGGCCTTCTTGACCGAGCCGGCGATGGCCTTGGAGTCCACCGCGTCCACGATGAGCACGTCCACCTTGTTGGTGATCATCGTGTCGACCTGCTGGTTCTGCAGGCTGGCGTCCTGCTTGGCGTTGGCGTAGACGACCTTGCCCTTGTTGTTCGTGAGCTCCCTGACCTTCTTCTCGATCAAGGGCTTGTCGAACTTCTCGTACCGCGCGGTCTGGTTCTCCGGCAGGAGCAGACCGACCGTGATGTCATCGCCCTTGGCGGCGGAAGCGCCCTTGTCCTTCTTGTCGCCCGCCTCTTCGGCGCTGCCACAGGCAGCGAGCGAGACGGCCATGGCACCCGCGGCAATGGCGATAGCAGCACGACGCATACGCGTGTTCATTCAGAAACCTCCCTGACGAGGCCGCGTCGTTGCGGCCGAGGTGGCTGGAAGTCAACTCGGCCACACGTGCGACGTCAAGAAGTAAATCCTTAACGAGATGGCAACGGTGCCATCCGTTCTCTAAGTGAAGGCAGAACCGACGGTGGCGAGTGACCCCGTAGCAGTTCCATCCAAAAGGGTTGAATCGCCCATTTCGCTCAGTGCGAGAGCGAGCGCTCCGAGCACCTCCGCACGGCCCCCAAGTGCCCCGGGGAGCACGGACAGTTGACGTGCCGCACTGGGGATCGCATAGCGGCCCACGGACTCCCGGATCGGCCCGAGAACCAGCTCGCCGGCCTCGGCGAGATCGCCGCCGAGCACCACCCGGCTCGGGTTCAGCAGGTTGCAGAGATTGGCGACTCCGCTGCCGACATGGCGGCCGACGTCGGCGATCACTCGACGGCAGCCCGGGTCACCGTCCCGGGCCAGCCTGACCACGTCTTCCATCGTCAAGTCGGTGCCATGGCTGGGCTGGAGGAGCGGGAGCACATAGCGCGCCGCCGCGAACGTCTCCAGGCAGCCGCGGTTGCCGCAACGGCACACGGGGCCGGCCTCATCGAGAGTGATATGCCCTATTTCGCCCGCGGTGCCGCCCGGCCCGCGATAGATCTTCCCGCTGATCACCAGACCCGCTCCGACACCGCTGGCGACCTTGATGTACGCCAGGTCGCGTACGCCCCTGCCGCTGCCCCAGACCATCTCGCCGAGGGCGCCCAGGTTGGCGTCGTTGTCCACGTGCACCGGCACGCCGAGCCGCCCCCGCAGCTCCTCGGCGGGCCTGGTGCCGGTCCAGCCGGGCAGGATCGCGGTCGAGCCCAGCGTGCCGGACTCCACGTCGATCGGGCCGGGTACGCCGAGGCCCACCCCGGCGACCTTGGAACGGTCCACGCCGGTGGCCTCGATCAGCCTGCTCACCAGCTGTTCCGCCCGGTCGAAGCCCTGTGTCGAGGAGGCGTCCACGTCCAGGGGTTCGGACTCCTCGGCCAGCACCTGATGGGCGAGGTTCCCGATCGCGACCCGCAAATGGGTGTGCCCGAAGTCGACCCCGATGACGATGCCGGCGTCCCCGCTCAGCGAGACGCTGCGGGCCCGGCGGCCGCCCGACGAGGTGGGGGTGACCTCCACCGTTCCGCCGTCCTTCAATTCCCGGACGATGTTGGAGACCGTGGCCGCGGACAGGCCGGTCGTCCTCGCGATCTCCGCCTGGGTGAGGGAACCCGCAAGACGTACTGCCCGCACGACCCGCTCCAGGTTGGCTCGGTGCAGCGACGACTGCGACCCCGGAGTCTCCACGACGACCTCCTGCGCGGGGCCGCATCGGTGAGGCCCCTCTCATGTCCAACTAGTGAACTCTAAGATGAGCCGTTCGGGTCGCCTCCCGTCAAGAGGTTGAACCGTTTCGGGGGACGACAGGGACAACGGTCACAGACACGGACGCCGCCCCCGGGGCGGGAGCGGCGCGTGCGGGAGCGGCTGCGCAGCGTTACTTCAGCGCACCCGCGGTGAGGCCCTGGACCACCTGGCGCTGGAAGACGATGTAGGCGGCGAGCACCGGGAGCATCGCCATCACCAGGCCGGCGAACAGCCCGGACCAGTCCCCCTTGTAGCCCTGGCTGACCGCCAGCTGCACCAGGCCCTGGGTGAGGACGTGCTTGTCCTCGTCGGTGTTCAGCACGGTGGGCAGCATGTACTGGTTCCACTGGCCGAGGAAGTTGAAGATGCCCACGCTGATCAGGCCCGGCTTGGCCATCGGCAGCATGATCTGGAAGAACGTCCGGCTGTGCGAGGCGCCGTCCACGAAGGCGGCCTCGGCGACGGAGGTCGGCAGGCTGCGGAAGAAGGCGGTCAGGAAGAACACCGTGAACGGCAACGAGTAGGCGATGTAGACCAGGATCAGGCCGTGGATGGTGTTCAGCAGTCCCATGTTGTTGACCACGTAGAACAACGGGACCAGGGCGAGCATGATCGGGAAGCTCATGCCGCCGATGAACAGGTAGTAGATGAACCGGTTGCCCGGGAATTCGAAGCGGGCCAGCACATAGGCCGCCATCGAGCCCAGCACGAGGGTGCCGATGAGCGAACCGCCCACCACCAGGACGGTGTTGAGGAAGTAGTCGCTCATATGGGCCTGGGTCCAGGCCCGCGACCAGTTCTCGAAGTGCAGCCGGTCCGGGAGCGACCAGGGGGAGCCGAAGATGGAGGCGTCGTCCTTGAAGGACGTCATCACCGCCCACACCAGCGGCATGGCCACCATGATCGCCCAGACGACGAGGATGCCGTGGGAGAAGACATTGAGGACGGTGCCCTCCCGCTTCTCACGTGCCGGCCCGGGCGCCGGCAGGCCGGCCTTGGTGACAGGGGCGCCGGACTCGGCGGGTACCGGAGCGGAGGTCTCGGTCGTCTGCATGTGATCAGTACTCCAGCCGCTCGCGCCGCCCCAGCCGCATCACGACGGCGGCGAAGGCCAGCGTGACGACGAGCAGGGCGACACCGATGGTGGTGGCATAGGCGGCCTGACCGTCACGGAACGCCTTCTGGTACACGTACAGGACCATGACGGTGGTCGAGTAGTCGGGCCCGCCGGGTCCGGTCGTCATGATCTGTACGACCGCGAACGACTCGGCGCCCAGGGCGAGGATGCCCATGTACACCCAGCCGGACTGCACGGTGTCCCACAGCAGCGGCAGGGTGACGCGGAAGAACATGGTGAAGCGATTGGCCCCGTCCAGCAGCGCGGCCTCGTACAGGTCCGCCGGGATGGAGGCCATACCGGCGGAGAACAGGACCACGAAGAAGCCGACCGTGGACCACACGAGCACCGCCATCACGGCCCACAGGGCGAGGTCCGGGTCGCCCAGCCACAGCGGCTGGACGTCGTCGATGCCGACCGCCCGCAGCACGGAGTTGATCGCACCGCTGTCCGGGTTGTACGCGAACGCGAACAGCAGGGCGACGATGGCGATCGAGAGCACCTGCGGGAAGAAGTAGACGATCTTGTAGAAGCCGGAACCGCGGACCCCGCTGATCACCGGTCCGCCCCGGCGCCGCCGGCCGCCCACATTGATCATGAACGACAGGAACAGCGCCAGACCGAGCGTCACCACCGGCACCAGCAGCGCGAACAGCAGGCTGTGCTGCAGCGACTTCCAGAAGATGGAGTCGTCCCACATGCGCTCGTAGTTGGCGAAGCCCACCATCGAGAACTCGGGACTCAGACCGGTCCAGTCCGTGAACGAGTAGTAGATCGACTGGATGAACGGCCAGATGACGAAGAGCGCGTACAGCCCCAGGGGAACCGCGAGGAACTCCACGATGAACCGGTACTTGCCGTGCTGCATTCCTAGCGACCCCGTTCTGCGCGCGGGTGCCGCCAGGGCCAACCCGGCGCGGCTGCGCCGGGCCGGCCCTGGGGACGGGTTCTCACTGGTGCTTGTAGTGCTTGACCGACGAGTCCTTGGCGGTCTCGTCGGCGAAGGCCTGGATCTTCTTGATGGCCTCGGCCGGGGTGATGCGGCCGGCCATCATCTCGCCGAGGCCCGCCACACCGATCTTCTCCTTCTGCAGCTGCACGTACCAGTCCTGCAGGCGCGGGTTCAGGACGTTCTCGCCGGCCAGTTCCAGCGCCGCGACACCGGACGTGAGGCCGGGGGTGAGCTCGATGCCGTCGGTGCCGCCGTTGTAGGCGGTCAGCGACTTCACCTTGCTGGTGAAGTTCTTCGAGGAGGCCTCGCTGAGCATGATGCGCAGCTGCTCCATGCCGCCTTGGCCGTTCTTCGCCTTGGCCGGGACGATGAAGGGCTCGCCGCCGGAGGCCCAGATGGCGCCGAAGGGCATCTTGTCGCTCTCGTCGAGGCCGGTGGGCGCGGACACCGTGACCTCGAAGTCCGCCGGGATGACCTTGGCCGACTCGTTCTCCACCCAGGAGCCGTTGGGGAGGAACAGCGCCTTGCCCTTCGCCCAGGCGGTCTGGGACTGGATGTGGTCGAGGCCGGGCGTGCCCTTGAGGATGTAGCCCTTCTTGTAGAGCTCGTAGTAGGCCTCGAAGCACGCCTTGACCGCCGGGTGCTTCCAGGCGTTCGGCTCGAGGTTGTCGATGGCGTCGAGCACCTCGCGGCCGCCGACCTTGCCGATCATCGGGTAGAGCGAGAAGGGGATGTAGTACGGGTACTTGCCCGCGTACGTCCAGCCCGCCATGCCCTTCTTCTTGGCCTTGGCGCAGACGGCGAGCATCTGGTCCCAGGTCTTCGGGTACTCCTCGTCCAGCGAGTCCAGGGCCTTCTTGGAGTACCAGACGCCGTAGACCGTGTAGGCGTAGTAGAGGATCCAGACCTTGTCGCCGTCGAACTGGCCCATCTCGACGATGCCGGGGCGCAGCGTGTCGCGGACCTTCTTGTTCGGGTCGTCGTAGGACGGGGAATCCAGCAGCGGGGTGAGGTCGGCGAGCTGGTTCTTGCCGACGAGGACGCCCATGTCCATCTGCTCGGCACCGGAGTTGTCGATGAGGTCGGGCGGGTTGCCCTGGTTGAAGCGCGGCTGCAGGGTGGACTGGATCTTCTGCGTCGCGGAGAACTTCACCTTGGCCTTGGGGAAGTTCTTCTCATAGATCTTGACGGCGTCCTCGGCGTACTCCTTGCCGAAGCCGCCGTCGAAGAGGACGAATTCCATCTGCGCGGTGTTATTGACGCCGAGCGGGTTCTTCGCGGTCTTCTTGCCGGCCTTGGCCTTGCCCTGATCGCCGCCCCCTCCCCCGCTGGCACAGGCGGACAGGAAGCTCATCGTCGGTACGGAAATCAGGCCGAGCGCGGCGGACCGCTTGATCAGTGCGCGGCGTCCCACGCCGGCCATGCTGTTCTCACCGGTGCCGTTGTTGTCGGCGGATGTGGATCCCATGCTCAAGTCCTCGCCTTCTCCAGGACTCAGGCGGTGAACCGGATCCTTCCCGGCACCGCGTTCGGGTCTAGCTGGGTCGTGCAGGAAGTGCGGCCGTACAAGGTCGGGTGCGGTGAAGATGCCCCGGAATGCCGACAGGTATAGTCCAGTTCGCGCCAAGGGGGCAAGATCGAATGCAAGGTTCATCGCACGTCTTTTCCGAGTTGAGACCTCGCGGAAATATGGGCGTCCGGCGACTTCCATAGCGGAAATGTCCTTATCGCCGGACGCGAATGCCACAAGCAACCCCTTGACACCATGGGCCACTTGGCCCACTACTGGTCACTGCGCACCGCGATTGACAACGTTGTCCAGCGCAGGGAGGGTGCTCGCGCATGGAACAGAGGGTTCGGCACAGATGGAGCACGGCGGTCGTCACGGCGACCGCCTTCGCTTTGGCCGCGGGCTCACAGGGCGTGGCCGTGGCGCTGCCTCAGGCGCCGCCGAAGACGGACCATGAGTTCGCGTCGTCGTTCGAGTCCGGGGACCCCGCCCCGGACTGGCAGAACACCGTCGACACCGCACCGGGCGGCGGGAAGCGTGCCTCTGGCGTGGACGGTGGGTTCACGTCCGGCATCCCGGGCAATGTCACCGAGCATGTCACGGGGGTGCGCGCCAGCGGGGAGAACACCGGCGGCAGGGAGGTGAAGGGCAATCTCTTCGACGGCGAGTCCGGCACCAAGTGGCTGACCTTCGCGCCGACCGGCTGGATCGAGTTCGACCTGAACGAACCGAAGAAGATCGTCCAGTACGCCCTCACCTCGGCCAACGACCACGACGAACGCGATCCCGTGGACTGGACGCTGAAGGGCTCCGCGGACGGCGAGACCTGGCAGACGGTGGACACCCGCTCCGGACAGTCGTTCGAGGAGCGCTTCCAGACCAGGACGTTCGACCTCGCCGAGCCGGCCGAATTCCAGCACTGGCGGGTGGAGTTCACCAAGAACAACGGGGCGCGCGACGCTCTGCAGCTGTCCGAGATCCAGTTGTCCACCGGCGTCGCCGATCCGATACCGAAGGACATGCTTTCGCTCGTCGACAGCGGCCCGGCCGGCTCGCCGACGGCGAAGGCGGACGCCGGCTTCACCGGCAAGCGGGCCCTCAGATACGCGGGCCGGCACACCACAAACGGCCGGGCGTACTCGTACAACAAGGTCTTCGACGTCAACGTGACGGTCGACCGCCGCACGGAGCTGTCGTACAAGATCTTCCCGTGGATGGCGGACCGCGAGCTCGACTACGACGCCACGAACGTCTCCGTCGACCTGGCCTTCACCGACGGCACCTATCTGAGCGGCCTGAAGGCGACGGACCAGCACGGCTTCCCGCTGACGCCGCGCGGCCAGGGCGACTCCGAGGTGCTGTACGTCAACCAGTGGAACAGCGTGCGCTCCGCGATCGGTTCGGTCGCCGCCGGAAAGACCGTCGACCGGATCCTGGTGGCGTACGACTCCCCCAGGGGCCCGGCGAAGTTCCGCGGCTGGCTGGACGACGTGGCGCTGAAGCGGGTGGCGCCCGAGCGGCCGAAGGCCCATCTGTCCGACTACGCGGTGACCACCCGGGGCACCAACTCCAGCGGCGCCTTCTCGCGGGGCAACACCTTCCCCGCGACGGCCGTGCCGCACGGTTTCAACTTCTGGACCCCGGTCACCAACGCCCGCTCGACGAGCTGGCTGTACGACTACGCGGGCGGCAACAACGACGACAACCTCCCGACCGTCCAGGCGTTCAGCGCGAGCCATGAGCCCAGCCCCTGGATGGGCGACCGGCAGACCTTCCAGGTGATGCCCTCGGTCGCCTCCGGCACCCCGGATCTCGGGCGTGAGGCACGCGAGCTGGCGTTCCGGCACGAGAACGAGACCGCGCGGCCGTACCACTACGGGGTGCGGTTCGATAACGGTCTGAAGGCCGAGATGACGCCGACGGACCACGCGGCGATGATGCGCTTCACCTTCCCGGGCGACGACGCGAGCGTGCTGTTCGACAACGCCGGCGACGAGAACAACCCGGAGCGGGGCGGTCTGACCCTCGACAAGGACAACGGCACCTTCTCCGGCTACTCGGACGTCAAGTCCGGCGGGTCCACGGGAGCGACGCGGCTGTTCGTCCACGGCGAGTTCGACAGCGAGGTCACCGGCGGTGACTCCAGCGGCCTCCGGGGCCATCTGCGCTTCGACGCCGGCCGGGACCGCACGGTGACGCTGCGCCTGGCCACCTCGCTGATCAGCGTCGACCAGGCGAAGGACAACCTGCGCCAGGAGCTGCCGAGCGGCGCCTCCTTCGACAAGGTCAAGCGCGACGCCCAGCGCCAGTGGGACCGCATCCTCGGCAAGGTGGAGGTCGAGGGCGCCACCCCGGACCAGCTGACCACGCTGTACTCCAGCCTGTACCGGCTGTACCTGTACCCGAACTCGGGCCACGAGAAGGTGAACGGGACGTACCGGTACGCCTCCCCGTTCTCGAAGGCGGAGGGCCCCGACACCCCGACGCACACCGGCGCCAAGATCGTCGACGGCAAGGTGTACGTCAACAACGGTTTCTGGGACACCTACCGGACCACCTGGCCGGCGTACTCCTTCCTGACCCCGTCGAAGGCCGCCGAGCTGGCGGACGGGTTCGTGCAGCACTACAAGGACGGCGGCTGGACCTCCCGCTGGTCCTCCCCGGGCTACGCAGACCTGATGACCGGCACCTCCTCCGACGTGGCGTTCGCGGACGCGTACGTCAAGGGCGTCGACCTCGACGCGAGGACGGCGTACGACGCGGCGGTGAAGAACGCCACCGTGGTGCCCCCGTCCTCCGGTGTGGGCCGCAAGGGCATGGCCACCTCGCCGTTCCTCGGCTACACGAGCACCGAGACGCACGAGGGCATGTCCTGGGCGCTGGAGGGCTTCCTCAACGACTACGGCATCGCCAAGATGGGCGAGGCCCTCTACAAGAAGACCGGCGAGAAGCGCTACCAGGAGGAGTCCGCGTACTTCCTCGACCGCGCCCAGGACTACGTCAACCTCTTCGACCCCGAGGCCGGGTTCTTCCAGGGCCGCGACCTCAAGGGCGACTGGCGCGTGAAGTCCTCGGCGTACGACCCGCGGATCTGGGGCCACGACTACACCGAGACCAACGGCTGGGGCTACGCCTTCACCGCCCCGCAGGACAGCCGCGGCCTGGCCAACCTCTACGGCGGCCGCAAGGGCCTCGCCGACAAGCTCGACGAGTACCTGTCCACGCCCGAGACGGCCTTCCCGGAGTTCAAGGGCTCCTACGGCGGGGTCATCCACGAGATGATCGAGGCGCGGGACGTGCGGATGGGCATGTACGGCCACTCCAACCAGGTGGCCCACCACGCCCTGTACATGTACGACGCGGCCGGGCAGCCCTGGAAGACGCAGAAGAACGTGCGCGAGGTGCTGGCCCGCCTGTACACCGGCAGTGACATCGGCCAGGGCTACCACGGCGACGAGGACAACGGCGAGCAGTCGGCCTGGTACCTGTTCTCCTCGCTCGGCTTCTACCCGCTGGTCATGGGCAGCGGCGAGTACGCCATCGGCTCCCCGCTGTTCAAGAAGACGACCGTGCACCTGGAGAACGGCCGCGAGCTGGTCGTCAAGGCGCCCAGGAACAGCGCGGAGAACGTCTATGTGCAGGGCGTGAAGGTCAACGGCAAGCGCTGGAACTCCACTTCGCTGCCGCACTCGGTGATCGCCAAGGGCGGGGTCGTCGAGTTCGACATGGGCTCACGTCCGTCGTCGTGGGGCACCGGCAAGAACGCGGCGCCCGTGTCGATCACCCAGGACGACGAGGTGCCCACGCCCCGCAAGGACGCCCTGAAGGGCGAGGGCGAGCTGTTCGACAACACGTCGGCGACCGGTGCCACGGTGTCCACCGTGGAGCTGCCCGTCACCGGGGAGACCAAGGCGGTGCAGTACACGCTGACCTCCTCGGACCACACCAAGGCGCCCACGGGCTGGGTGCTGCAGGGTTCGGCCGACGGGGAGACGTGGACGGACCTGGACAAGCGGACGGACGAGTCCTTCCGCTGGGACCGGCAGCTGCGCGCCTTCTCCGTCGACGCGCCGAAGGCCTACGGCCACTACCGGCTCGTGCTGAGCGGTGAGGCGGCGCTGACGGAGGTGGAACTGCTGAGCTGACCGCTGCGCGCGCGGCGGGTCCGGGTGTCGCCCGGATCCGCCGTTTCTCCGTGGACGGTCCGTCCTCGCTCGTCCGGCACCCCGGACTTGCGCAGGAAGTAGCAGGTGCGGCGCCAACTGGACTGGCTGAGCGCGGGGTTGTGCCTCTGATGGGAGGCGGGGGCGGCTGCGGGGTCATGGATCGAGCACGGGCGTGCGGGTGTGCGGGCCGGGCGAAGTGGCAGCGTCTCTGCGTCGGCGGGTTCCGGTCCACCGGATCGTGGGAGCGCTCCCACCACGCCCGTGGGTGGGACGGTAGCGCCGTGTGGCGCCAACTGGACCGGCTGAGCGCGGGGTTGTGCCTCTGATGGGCGGCTGGGGCGGCTACGGGGTCACTGATCGGGCACGGGCGTGCGGGTCGGGCGAGGTGGCAGCGTTTCCGTCGGCGGGTTCCGGTCCACCGGGTTATGGGAGCGCTCCCACCACGCCCGTGGGGGGACGGTAGCGCCGTGTGCCGCCGTTGTAAACGGCCCCCGGGTGGTCAGTCGGTGGCGAGCGCGCGCCGGCCGAGCTCGTCTGCCTCCCGGTCCCCCTCGAAGACGCGGACGACCTCCATCAGCGTGCGCTCCCCTCCCTCCACGGCGAGGACCGGCCGCAGGATGCTCACCACGTCCTCACGCAGACGTACGCCCCGGACATCGACCGGGCGGCCCAGCTGCTGTCCCAGCGCGGCCGCGAACTGCATGCGGTTCGGCCCGTCCTCCATGCACGACAGTTCACACATCGCCTCGGTGAGCCGCACCAGGGTGCGCAGGCCCAGAAGGCGGCCGAGGCCGCCGAGTTCGGCCCCGGAAGGAGGCTCGTACGCCCCGTCCGGGGACGGACTGTGACTCAGAGCGAGCCGTGCCGCGTCGTCCCGCTCCAGCCGCCCCCGCACGTCCATGGCGACCGCCCGCCCCTCGAAGACCTCGATCACCAGGAGCAGGACGTGCAGCCCCCCGGGGACCTGCTGGGCGGCACGGACCAGCGTGACCGCGTCCATCCTCAGCCGGACGCCGCGCACATCCACCCGGCGGCCCAGGTGGTCTCCCAGCACCGTGGCGAAGAGCGCGCGGCTGCGCGCGTCCTCCATGCACGGCAACCCGCACATCGCCTCGGTGAGCGACACCATCTGGCCCAGTGCCGCCCGGGGGCGCCGGCCCGGCGGTCCCTCCGTGCGGGGTGGGACGTGCGCCGACTCCCGGCCCGGCGGGAGCGGGTGTGGCGTCGCTGCCTCGTCGTCCCCACGGTCCGGCGGGCGGGACCGCAGGACCGACCGCGCCACCACGACCCGGTGCTCCAACTGGACCCACATCTGGGGGCGCTGGGCGACGCGGCCCGCCTGCAACCGCTCGTACACGTAGTCGTACAGCTCGTCCACGCCGATCAGGCCGTCCGCGTTCCGGTCGGCCTCTCCCGTGCGCAGCCCCTCGATGACGGCTCCGGTGAACCGGGAGGGCTCCGGGTCCAGTTCGCTGAGCCGCTCCCCCTCCCAGGCGTACTCGGTCCGGTTGGTCGCGGTGATCACCACCCGGCCGTGTCCGGCGAGTTCGTCCTGGATGTGCACGGTGGTGTCGCCCTTGCCGCCGGGCAGGAAGGCGCCGCTGTAACAGCAGTCGAGGAGCAGGACGATGGACCGCGCCCGGCAGCGGCGCATCTGGGTGTGCAGGAACGCCGCGGACACGGACGTGGACGCGAGCAGTCTGCGGTCGGTGTCGGCGGCGGCGAAGTGCAGTTCACCGTTGTCGTCCTTCAGGCCGTGGCACGACAGGTGCAGCAGGAGCAGGTCGTCCCTGCGGCGGTCGAGGAAGAAGTCCTCGATGGCGCGGGTCACTTCGTGGTGGGGCCCGTCGACGAGCGTGCGTACGTCGAAGTCGCCGATCCGCGGGTCCCGGAGCACCTGTTCCAGCCCGTCGGCGTCCCGGGAGGGCGAGCGCAGGCGGGCCAGCGACGGGTTCTCGTACCGGCCCGTGGCTACGAGCAGGGCGAAGCGGCGCCCGGACACGGCCGTCGCCTCAGTCCGCCGGGCCGGGTGCGGCATCCGGACGTCGCGTGCCGTCCTCGGGTGCGGGGGCGCGCGCGGCCAGGAAGGCCTCGATGAGCCGCTGCTGGTCGGCGGAGGAGACGGCCTCCAGGTCCAGGCTGTCCTCGCCCAGGGTGATGCTGACCGTGCGCACCGGGCGGGTCTCGATCCAGGTCCGCACCAGGTCGAGCACCGAGCGCAACGCGATGGGTGCCACGGTCACGGCGAGCGCGCCGACGGCGATCGCGTCGACCGGTTTGGCGCCGGCGGGGACGGCCCCGGAGCGGCTCGGTTCGACGTCGTCGACGTCCAGTTCGAGCAGCCGCTCGCGCAACTGGAGGGTCAGTTCGTCTAGTTCTTCCTGATCGCTGTCCTGACCGCCGGTCAGGACAAGGTGCAAGCGCTCCGTGCGGCCCACCGCCACCCCCGTCATCCGGTGAGACTTCAGCGTACAACGGGGGCGACGACGGGGGCCGCACCCCCTTGGCGGGGATGCGGCCCTCAACTGTCGTGCTTCTGCGCCTACTTGCGGATCAGGCTGCGCAGCACGTACTGCAGGATGCCGCCGTTGCGGTAGTAGTCGGCCTCACCGGGGGTGTCGATGCGGACGACCGCGTCGAACTCGACGCCCGTGTCGGTGGTGACCTTGACCGTGCTCGGGGTGGTGCCCTCGTTGAGCGCGGTGACGCCGGAGACGGAGAAGGTCTCCTCGCCGGTCAGGCCGAGGGACCCGGCGGTGTGGCCGTGCGGGAACTGCAGCGGCAGGACGCCCATGCCGATGAGGTTGGAGCGGTGGATGCGCTCGTAGGACTCGGCGATGACGGCCTTGACGCCGAGGAGCGCGGTGCCCTTGGCGGCCCAGTCGCGGGAGGAGCCGGAGCCGTACTCCTTGCCGGCCAGGACGACCAGCGGGATGCCGGCGGCCTGGTAGTTCTGCGCGGCGTCGTAGATGAAGGAGACCGGGGCGCCCTCCTGCGTGAAGTCACGCGTGTAGCCGCCCTCGGTGCCCGGCGCGACCTGGTTGCGCAGGCGGATGTTGGCGAACGTACCGCGGATCATGACCTCGTGGTTGCCGCGGCGCGAGCCGTAGCTGTTGAAGTCGCGGCGCTCGATGCCGTGCTCCATGAGGTACTTGCCGGCCGGGGTGTCGGCCTTGATGGCGCCGGCCGGGGAGATGTGGTCGGTGGTGACCGAGTCGCCCAGCTTGGCCAGCACGCGGGCGCCGGTGATGTCCTCGACCGGGGCCGGCTCCATCCGCATGCCCTCGAAGTAGGGGGGCTTGCGGACGTAGGTGGACTCGGGGTCCCACTCGAAGGTGTCGCCGGTCGGGATGGGCAGCGCCTGCCACTGGGCGTCACCGGCGAAGACGTCGGAGTAGGACTTGGAGAACATGTCCTCGCCGATGGCGTTGGCCACGACGTCGTTGACCTCGGCCTCGGAGGGCCAGATGTCCTTCAGGAAGACCGGGTTGTTGTCCTGGTCGTAGCCGAGGGCCTCGCTGGTGATGTCCACCTTCATGGAACCGGCGATCGCGTAGGCGACGACCAGCGGCGGGGACGCCAGGTAGTTCATCTTGACGTCCGGGTTGATCCGGCCCTCGAAGTTGCGGTTGCCGGAAAGCACCGAGGTGACCGCGAGGTCGTGCTCGTTGACGGCCTTCGAGACCTCCTCCGGCAGCGGGCCGGAGTTGCCGATGCAGGTGGTGCAGCCGTAGCCGACGAGGTTGAAACCGACCTTGTCGAGGTACGGCGTGAGGCCCGCCTTCTCGAAGTAGTCGGTGACGACCTTGGAGCCCGGGGCGAGGGTGGTCTTGACCCACGGCTTGCGGGTCAGGCCCTTCTCCACCGCCTTCTTGGCCACCAGCGCGGCGGCGACCATGACGTAGGGGTTGGAGGTGTTGGTGCAGGAGGTGATGGCCGCGACCGTCACCGCGCCGTGGTCCAGGGTGTAGGTGGTGCCGTCGGGGGCGGTCACCTCGACCGGGTTGGACGGGACGCCGTTGGAGACCGCCGGGGCGTCGGAGGCCGGGAAGGACTCCAGGATCGCCTCGTCGACGTCGCCGCCGTCCTTGACGTAGGCGCGGACGTCCTGCCCGAACTGCGACTTGGCGTCGGCGAGGACGATGCGGTCCTGCGGGCGCTTGGGGCCGGCGATCGAGGGGACGACCGTGGACAGGTCCAGCTCGAGCTTCTCGGAGAAGTCCGGCTCGGCCTTCGGGTCCAGCCAGAGGCCCTGCTCCTTGGCGTACGCCTCGACCAGCGCGACCTGCTGCTCGGAGCGGCCGGTCAGGCGGAGGTAGCTGAGGGTCTCGTCGTCGATCGGGAAGATCGCGGCGGTGGAGCCGAACTCCGGCGACATGTTGCCGATGGTGGCGCGGTTGGCCAGGGAGGTGGCGGCGACGCCCTCGCCGTAGAACTCGACGAACTTGCCGACGACGCCGTGCTTGCGCAGCATCTCGGTGATGGTGAGCACCAGGTCGGTGGCGGTGGTGCCGGGCTTGAGCTCACCGGTGAGCTTGAAGCCGACGACGCGCGGGATCAGCATGGAGACCGGCTGGCCGAGCATGGCGGCCTCGGCCTCGATGCCGCCGACGCCCCAGCCGAGGACGCCGAGACCGTTGACCATCGTGGTGTGCGAGTCGGTGCCGACCAGGGTGTCGGGGTAGGCCTTGCCGTCACGGGTCATGACGACGCGGGCCAGGTGCTCGATGTTCACCTGGTGGACGATGCCGGTGCCGGGCGGGACGACCTTGAACTCGTCGAACGCGGTCTGGCCCCAGCGCAGGAACTGGTAGCGCTCCCTGTTGCGGCCGTACTCCAGGTCGACGTTCTGCTTGAACGCGTCGTTGGTGCCGAACTTGTCGGCGATGACGGAGTGGTCGATCACCAGCTCGGCCGGCGCCAGCGGGTTGATCTTCGCCGCGTCGCCGCCGAGCTCCTTCACGGCCTCACGCATGGTGGCGAGGTCGACGACACAGGGCACGCCGGTGAAGTCCTGCATGATCACGCGGGCCGGCGTGAACTGGATCTCCTGCGACGGCCGCGCCTGGGAGTCCCAGCCGCCCAGGGCACGGATGTGGTCGGCGGTGATGTTGGCGCCGTCCTCGGTGCGGAGCAGGTTCTCCAGCAGCACCTTCAGGCTGTAGGGAAGGCGCGCGGAGCCCTCGACCTTGTCCAGCCGGAAGATCTCGTACGACTCGTCGCCCACCTGCAGCGTGCTGCGGGCGTCGAAGCTGTTCGCCGACACGACAGTCTCCTTCATTGATGTGCGCGTTACCACCGCATCCTGCCGCCACGCCGCCCTGGCCGATCCGCTAAGGTAAGGCTAAGTTAGGTAACCCTCACCAGGGTGGCGGCTGCGGTGCGCCTCGGCAGATATCTCGATGTCGAGATAACTCTAGTACACCGGGCCCGGATGGTCATGCCCGGGCTCCGGCGCGCCCTCCTTCCCCTCCCCACCCTCCCGCCATACCGCCGCGGATGCCATCAGGACGCCGAAGCGGGGTAACCGACTGAGACGAAGTCAGTTTCAGGTACAACCGACAGGGAGGCCCAGGGATGCCGCTCACGTTTCGCAAAAGTTTTCGGATCCTTCCGGGGGTGCGGCTGAACATCAACAAGCGGTCGTGGTCCATCACCACCGGGGGCAGGAACGGCCCTCGCCACACCCGCAGCAGTACAGGACGTCGTACGACATCGATGGATTTGCCCGGACCTTTCGGATGGCGCCGGACCACGCGTAGCCGTCGGACCAGGGGACATTGACGTCATGTCACCCGAATGGACCCCCCAAGAGGTGCCATCTCATATCTGAGATAGCCTCAACCTCATGGCAGACGACTACCTCGTACGCATCGGCAAGCTCATCCGTGACGCCCGGCAACACCGCGGCTGGACGCAGACACAGCTCGCCGAGGCGCTCGGTACCAGCCAGAGCGCCGTCAACCGCATCGAGCGCGGCAACCAGAACATCAGCCTTGAGATGATCGCCCGCATCGGCGAGGCGCTGGACAGCGAGATCGTCTCTCTCGGCTACGCGGGCCCGATGCATCTGCGGGTGGTGGGCGGCCGCAGGCTCTCCGGCTCCATCGACGTCAAGACGAGCAAGAACGCGTGCGTGGCACTCCTGTGCGCCTCGCTGCTCAACAGCGGGCGCACGGTGCTGCGCCGCGTCGCCCGCATCGAGGAGGTGTACCGCCTCCTCGAGGTGCTCAACTCCATCGGAGTGCGCACCCGCTGGATCAACGACGGCGTCGACCTCGAGATCGTGCCCCCGGCCGAGCTGAACCTCGCGGCCATCGACGCGGACGCGGCCCGCCGCACCCGCTCCATCATCATGTTCCTCGGCCCGCTGCTGCACCGCATGGACCGCTTCATGCTGCCGTACGCCGGCGGCTGCGACCTCGGCACGCGCACCGTCGAGCCGCACATGATCGCGCTGCGCCGCTTCGGCCTGGAGATCGCCGCGACCGAGGGTCAGTACCACGCGGTGGTCGACCGCGCCGTCGCCCCCGACCGTCCGATCGTGCTGACCGAGCGCGGGGACACCGTCACCGAGAACGCGCTGCTCGCCGCCGCGCGCCACGACGGCATCACCGTCATCCGCAACGCCTCCTCGAACTACATGGTCCAGGACCTGTGCTTCTTCCTGGAGGCGCTGGGCGTCAAGGTCGACGGCATCGGCACCACCACGCTCACCGTGCACGGCGTGCCCGCCATCGACGTCGACGTCGACTACTCCCCCTCCGAGGACCCGGTCGAGGCGATGAGCCTGGTGGCCGCGGCCGTGGTGACGGAGTCGCAGCTGACGGTCCGCCGGGTCCCCATCGAGTTCCTGGAGATCGAGCTGGCGGTCCTCGAGGAGATGGGCCTCGACCACGACCGCACCCCGGAGTACTTCGCCGACAACGGCCGCACGCGCCTTGTGGACCTCACCGTCCGCCCCTCCAAACTCGAGGCGCCCATCGACAAGATCCACCCGATGCCGTTCCCCGGCCTGAACATCGACAACGTCCCGTTCTTCGCGGCGATCGCGGCGGTGGCCCAGGGCAAGACCCTGATCCACGACTGGGTCTACGACAACCGCGCCATCTACCTGACCGACCTCAACCGCCTCGGCGGCCGCCTCCAGCTCCTCGACCCCCACCGCGTCCTGGTCGAGGGCCCGACCCGCTGGCGCGCCGCCGAGATGATGTGCCCCCCGGCCCTGCGCCCGGCCGTCGTCGTCCTGCTCGCGATGATGGCAGCGGAGGGCATGTCGGTGCTGCGCAACGTGTACGTCATCAACCGGGGGTACGAGGACCTGGCGGAACGGCTGAACTCGATCGGGGCGCAGATCGAGATCTTCCGGGACATCTGATGTGCGAGTGCCGCCGCACCCCGTCTGACCTGCTACTTAGCGGGACAGGGAGGAGTGTGGCGGCATCTCTGGGACTTCTCTGGGACTTTGCGCCTGCGGCGGTCTACGAGCCATGGTCCACAGGCTCTGGCGACCGGCCTCGGTTACGCGAAGATTGCGTCGGTGGCGGCGCTGCCTCGTGCACCAGCGCGGGCAGGAAGTGGGAGTACTTCCGCAGCGTGAACCCGGGATCGGAGTGCCCCAGCCAGCGTGCCAGCGAGACGACCGATTGTGCTGCCGGATGGCCCGGGCGACGCTGGACGGCAGCGGCACGTCCCTGACCTTGCGCCCCGACGGTCCTGGACACCGACGAGTTCGGCAACGCCCGGGCTGGCCAGCAGGCCACCCGGTACAACTGGCTCGGCGCGCACCAGCGTTCGTCGGAGACGGTCACCGGGCTGTCGCTCATGGGCGCCCGCCTGTACGACCCGGCCACCGGCCGTTTCCTGTCCGCCGACCCCGTCCAGGGTGGCAGCGCCAACGCGTACGACTACGCCAATGCCGACCCGGTCAACCAGTTCGACCTGGACGGTCGCTCAGCGGCGAAGAAGCGTGCAGAGGGCAGGGCATGCTGGAGCCTGGGATACAGCGGGTGCGTCTTCGCGTCGTACCTGTCGGGCATCCTGCTGTGGAACATCGGCACCAGCAAGTCACGCAACAACGCCGTCCGTCACTTCATCTGGCAGGCAGCACTGACCTTCTTCTTCGGCGCGGCTGCCGCCAAGCGGCTCGGCGACGCCCACGAGTACGGCGACCACAGCCGCGACTCCCGCAAGGACCAGTACAACAACCGGCAGGCACGCGCCTTCGTCGGCAGCAGCTGGAACCGCAGGCAGATGGTCTACTGCAACAGCCGTGGCCGCCTGTTGCAGTACCTGTACACAGTCGGGAACTGGCTCTACAACCGGGGATACCTGGCGAGGTGATCCCACAGCGGTCATGCGACCCTTGTGTCCGCTGACCTGCCCCGGCACCCGCGCATCACCTCCGGCGCCCGTCGCCTCCTCAACACCGTCCGGCCCGAGCCCGTCGCGGCTTCCCTCCGGACCGGCTGCCCACCCCCGCACCAGCCCTTCGAGCCCGCACCCACGCCCTCCGGGAGACCCTCATGCCGCTGCGTTCGCCGATGCGCCCAGCACGTTCGACCGCACTGCCCACCACACTGCTGCTGGCCACCGCTCTCATGACCGTGGGCCTGACCGGCTGTTCCTCCCTGACCCCTTTCAACACCTGCGAGGGGACCGAAGCACGGGTGAAGGAACTGAGTGCGCAGCCCATACTGACCTCCGTCCCACCCGGCGCTACCGTCCCGAAGGACCTCGCCTCGGTGGACACGGAATGCGTCGACGACAGCGGTGACGCCTGGTTGTACGCCGAGCGGACCTACGCCTTCCCCGGTTCCCGGCAGAAGGTCGTCGACTTCTACCGCACCACCGCCAAAGCGGGTGGCTGGCGCCTGCAGTCCGACCCCGCGGACCCGGACGTCGCCGACACGGTAGCCGGACTGTGCTTCACCAAGGGCGGGGACGGCCACGCATTGATGCTGACCGTGCGGTTCACGACCGCCCGCCAACTGAAGATCGAGTACGACTACGACGCCGGGCCGGAGTTCGACTCGGGCTCCGGATTCCACGTCGAGGTCGGCTCCGAGACGGACGGGGCGAAGACCGGGTGCTTCGACTGAAGCTCCCCGGGAGTCGTGGTGTAGGAGCGGGCCGCGTTCCTGCGGGCCGGCCGGGCGCGGCTGAGCGGCGACACGAGCACGAGGGGCTGCCCTCCGTCGGCGGGACCACCCGCCGAAACAGCGTCCACAACTCGTCCGGCACCAACCGCTCCACCAGATCCGTCATGCACGACTCAACGAACGATCACGCCCGTCGCAAGACCGGAGTGCACGCGTCCGCGCGGCCCATACGAGGCGGAAAGATCACCCGCTGGCGCTGGGAGTCTCCTGGGACTTTTCTGGGACTTTCGGCTGCATCAATAGGGCAAGAGCGTGAATCAATCGAAAGATCATTCCCGCAGGTCAGCGCCCCCTTACCACCCATCACCGCAGGTCACAAAGCTGGCTGGTCTCTTCCGGGACATCTAGCGTTTTCACAGAAACCACCGCCACGCCCCTCCAGGGGGTGTGCAGGCGCATCCCGGACTTTCTGGGACTCTGGGGCCGGGCGTGAAGGCTTTCGAGCCACACACACTCCACACGACGCATCGTCGGAAAGATGCGCACGGCGAGGGAGTGAGTCGGTACTCGTGGTACTTTGCGCCCGCCGCGGCCCCGAGATACGCCTCAGCGGGCCCCCGTGCCGAGGTCCGTGAGCAAGTCGTTCAGCACCGTTTCCTCCTCGACCCGGACACCGCACTCGGCCAGAGCGACGGCCAGAGCCGGGTCCCAGGGGGTTGCGGCGGGCGGGCCCGTCAAGTCCTGGGCTTCGGCCATTGCGGTCACTGCTGCTCGGTATTCCGCCGCCGTGTAGCGCCACGGCCGCCAGGGGACGCTGCGTGCCAGTGCTGTGGCGATGCGCACCCCGCCCCAGTCGAAATCGCCGTGATAGAGAAGGCGGACTCCCCGCGAAGACTGGTCGCGCAGCAACGTGAGCGCGGCAGCCGACGGTTGCCCCTGAAGGCACACCATCGGCGGGCACGCCCGGCCGAGGGTGTCGGCGGCGGCGGACAGTACCGCGGGGTTCTCGCAGATGTGAACGGTGCCCGTCAGGGGAGTGGAGGCAACGGGTGCGCGGCAGCCGGTGAGTGAGCGGAGCGTCAGCACCGCCGGCTCCCCCGCGTCGGCCATCCAGTCGAGGGCTGGGGTACCGCGCAGGTTGAGGGTGAGGACAGTCGATGACAGGTCGTCCATGAGCAGGCCTGCCGAGGTCCACGCCGCCCGCCGCCACTGCGCCCCGGAGCCGTCGGGGAAGCCGGTGAGGCAACGGATGCCCGACAGGACAAGAGTGGCGAGCGGCGTCCCCTCGTCCAGGGCATGGGCGCCCGAGAGGTTTCGTGCCGCGAACGCCGCCCGCGACATCGGGGGTGACGCGGGCAGTGCACGCAACGCGCGCACGGCGCCCTCCACCAAGAGGGCCGCCGCCTCCGGTGTCCGGGCGAGGCGTCGTACAAGACCGTCACCGCGGATCCGTTCGGCCCAGTGGGCCAGCTCCGGGTCGAGGGTGTCGAGCGGGGTGTACGCCTCCTCCCAGGCCCGTTCCTCTCTGTTCCGCTTCTCGGCATGGAGTACGACCGGACCGGCGAGAGCGACGACGGCCGCCGCCAGTCCGCCCGGGCTGACACCGGAGCGACGCAGGATCTCATCCACGGTGTCGAGGCGAATGCCGAGGGAGCCGCGGGCTCGCGGTGCCCGTCCCAGGAGGCGTTCCGCGGCACGACGTTGGGATTCCTCGGGGTTGGTCAAGGTGACGGTGCCGGTGAGAGGCCGGCCGCGTGCCATCCGTTGCCGCACGCGGTCCACGAACCAGGTGAGGCCGGGATCCCCGAGCAGGCGTGCGAGGCGCTCGGTGTCGACTTCGGTCCGGGCTTCTGCCGGTGCGGGCCCCATCGGCACTGTGTCCGCGGCTGCGTCCGGCGGTGTCGTGCGTCCGGACGCCGCCCGGCCTCCGTCGCGGTCAGGCGGGGTCGCCGCATGGTTCACCTCCACGGGGCCGCCTGTCCGCCGGCACTGTCGACCACGGCGGTCCGCCCTGGCTCACGGGATGGACGCACAGGCCCGTCGGACCACTCGCCGGAGTGTCCGGCACCGGCAGCCGCCGCGAACGCGTCCGGCCGGGCACCGGGCTCCGTGCCGCGCCGCCGTTCACTGCCGTCCCATTCCCACCGTGTCACCAGTACGGCGTCGATGTCGTCGACGCGGGAGAGCTGGACGATGGCGATACCTGGCACCTGGGGGTAGCAGGCCCATTCACGTTCACTGGTCATGACGACGTCGAGGTCGAAGGCGCGCAGCAAACCGAGGCACTTGGCGCGTGAGTCGTCGTCGACGCCGGCGAACGCCTCGTCCAGGGTGACCAGGCGCGGGGCGTGCGCTCCGCCCGCGCTCGCGTAATGCGAGGACGCGGCCGCGAACAGGGGCACGGACGCGGCCAGCACCCGCTCCCCGCCCGAGGCCGGACCAGTGGCCGGCACCCACTTGCCGTGCTGGTGGCGTTCGACGCCGAACTCGTGCCAGGACCGGTAGTCGAGGGCGGCGGTGAGATCCTCCAGCCAGCTGCCGGCACTGTCGTCGGCCTGCCGATGGGCGATCTGCTCTTGGAGGAACGCGCCGACTGCGGCCCGGTCCTCGGGCGACCACGCGTCGGCCGACTGACGCAGCCGTTCGCGGGCCTGAGCCAGCCCCTGCGGAGCCCGGCGGGACGCTTTCCACACCAGCCGCAGCTTCATGCCCGTGGAGGTCGGGCGCTCCTCCAGCTCCCTGTTCATGGCGGCCACCTGCCGTTCGGCCGCCCCGATCAGTTCCTGGAGCGTCCCGGCGACCTCGGTGATCAGATGGGTCTGGAGGATCTCGCGCTCGCGTGCTGACAGGATGCGGGTCAGTTCGGCGACCTCCACGGCGAGCGCCTCCGCGAGTTCGGGCACGGCCCGTTCCCGGCCCTGATAGACGATGTCGACTCGCATGCCGTCCTCGCTCGGGCGGGCGGTGGCGGTGTGCCCGTGCCGCGACAGCGCGTCCTGGAGCTTTCCGAACTCCTCGCTCAGCCGCTTCTGCAGGCGCTCCCACGCCGCGTCGGTGTCGTCGATCGCAGAGAGTCGGGACTCCACTGCTCGCGCGAGAGCGACGGCGGGGGTGGCCGCCCACGTCCCTCCGCCGACGTCCGGTACATCGATGTCGGGCAGTGCGACGGCGAGCAGCCCCGTTGCGGCGAACCGCTGGAGCGCCGCGACCGCTTCCTCCCGCGCGGCGGTCGCCTCGCTGACGTCCTCGGCGAGCCGTTCGATGCGCCCCTCGGCGCGGCTGGCCCGCCGGTCGGCGTCGCCGTATTCCTCGCGGGTCTGCCGCTGCTCGTGCTCGCAGACCCGGGCAGCCTCCGCCGTCTCCTCCAGTTGCCTCTGGAGTTCGGCGACGGCCGCTCCGACGGTGGAGCGGAGCGTCCTGAGGTGTTCGTCCGCCGCCGCGCTCGACCGAGCCGCGTCCGTGGCGCGGGCCGCGAGTTCTGACACGAGGAGTTCAGCCCGGCCGGTCTCCTCCTGCTCACCGGCCACTGCGCGCTCGGCCTCCGCGCGTTCGCGCAGTGCCGGCCACAGGGCCGCCAGGAGGGCGGTGTGGTCGGCGAGCGCCTGGCGCACGGCGCCAAGTTCCGTGGGGTCGGCGGGGAGGTTCAAGGCCTCTGCGGTGTCGGCGAGTTCGGCCGCCGCGCGTGCGGCGCGCTCCGCGGCCGGAGCCAGTTCCGCGGCCCTCTCCTCCCGCCGGGCCCGGGCGCGACGGACCGCTTCGGTCGCGGCGGTGACGCGTGCGTGTGCGTGCCGCAGGTCGTCGTCGCCGGGCAGTGCGGCGAGTTCGGCGTCCAGCACGGCTCGGCGCCGGATCATGACGCGGGACTCCTCGGCGAGTCGTTCCCGCTCCGCCGTCAGGTCGTCGATTTCGGCACGCAGTTCCCCGATGCGGACGCGGCGAGCCTGTTCGCGTGCTCCTTCCCCCAGGTACTGGGCGCTGTCCTTCGCCCAGCTCCCGGTGAGCGCCCCGACGCGGAAGCGCCCGTCCGCGCAGACCCAGGTGTCGTGCCCCCCGGCCTCCCCGGAGGCCTTGCCGGCCCCGTCGCCATCGCCCGCGACCAGCCCGATCGAGGCGAGCAGGCGCGCGACCGTCTCCTCCCCCACGGCGGCGGCCCCCGCGTCCGCGGGGTCGACGGCCGGGCACAGCGCGCGGTCGAGGCCGGTCCCGCCGAGCAGCCCGACCGGGTCGAGCAGTACGTCGTGTCCGTCCGCCGCGACCGCGGAGCCGTCCGGCCGCACCCAGGCGTCGAGGAGCCCGGACGCCTGCAGCGCGGCTTCCAGTCCCGCCCGGTCGGCCCCGGTGACGTGCGGGTGGAAGTCGACCAGCCGCCACAGCGGGGCGCCGGGGCCCCGGTCCCGCACGCCGGGTGTGCGCGTGGGAGGAGCTGCGGGGCCGCGCTCCCCGCCCGCTTCCAGGGCGGTCAGTTCCTCCTCCGCCCGTTGCTGCCGCTCCGCCGTCGCCGCCTCTTGGTGGGCCAGTCCGGCCGCCCGGTCGGCCAGGAGGGAGGCGGCGGCGCGATACGCCTCGCTCGCCGCCGTACGGGCCGGCATCGGGCCGTCCAGAGAGCTCGACCAGTCCTGTACGGCGTCCAGGATCCCGGGGAGCCCGGGCACCCGCAGCTCCACACACCCGGAAAGACGCTCTCGTACGGCCGTGACCAGCGCCCGCCCTTCCCGGGCGACGTGCTCCTCCGCTTCGACCAGTCGCTCCTCCCCGTGCACGACCTCCTCGTCGGCCTCGTCGACGCGCAGCCGAACGGCACGGTGCCGCTCCTCGGCCTGCTCGGCCCGCGTGACGAGCTCCGCCACGTGCTCGACGGCGCGCTGCCTGCGCGCGGTCGCCTCGTCCGCCTCCCGGCGCAGAACCGCGTCGGGGGCTCCCTCCGTCCTGGGGAGCTCGAGCCGGGCGGCCACCGCGCTGTCGGCCACACGGTCCCGGATCCCGTCCAGCGCCTCCCGGGCCGCGGTGAGCCGGTTGTCCGCGGTGGCGAGCCGGCCAAGGGCCCGGGTATGTGCCTCGGCCGCCGTACGCCGGTCCGCCTCGGCCCGCTTCAGGTCTGCGGCCGTGCGGGAGGCGTCGTCCGCCGCCCGGTCGAGCGCGCGGGCGTCGCGCATCTCGGGCCGCGACCGCAGCGTGGCGTCCTGGGCGGCCAGTCGTGCGGCCCGCTCGTCGAGGGCGGTGCCCCTCGCGGCGGCCTCCTCGCGTTCCGCCGAGGCCCGGTCCCGGTCCGCCTGTGCCCTGGCCAGTTCCCGTTGCAGGTTCTCGTACCGGGCGTGTTCGCGGCGGGGCAGGCGGGCGCGGCGCCGGGAGGCGAGGCGGGCGTAGCGGCGGTAGTGGTCGAGGAACGCCGAGGACGCCTGCTCGGCCTCGCGGGCCGCCCGTAGTTCCTCCTTCTCCTCGTCCAGCGACCGGAACGCCTCCGCCGCGTCGGCGACGACCGCCTGGTCCATCGGCGGCAGCGCCTCGGTCAGTGCCCGGGAAAGGGCGGCCTCGCTGGGGCGCTTGGACAGCTGGGGCTGGCGCAGCTGGATCAGGAGGTCGACGAGGGCGCCGTAGCGCCGCTCCCCCAGCCCGAACAGGGCTTCGTCGACGGCCCTGCGGTAGGCCTTCGCCGTGTCGTACACCATGCCGTGGGCGCCGACGGCCTCGGCGAGCCGGTCCCGGGACAGGGCGGTCCGGGTCGGGTCCAGCAGATCGAGGCCGGCACCGACGCGCTGGTCGGTGACCGCGAACCAGTGACGGGCGATGCCGCGTCCGGCGACCGCCTTGAGTCCGCACAGCAGCGTGCGGAAGTGCGCCTCACCCGTGCCGGCGTCACGTCGTCCGAACTCGATCCAGGTGTAACCGAGCCGTTCGGGGTGCGGATGCGCGCCACCCAGCAGGAGGTTCCACTCCATGCGCTTGCCGGGGTCGCCGTCGGGTTCGACGCGGCGGGCGGAGAGGTCGCCGTCCAGGAGGAACGGCAGGGTGAGGGCCAGCACCTTCGACTTGCCGGTGCCGTTGTTGCCGCGCAACAGCAGCCGGCCGTCGCGGAACCAGAACTCCTCGACGTCGTAGTGGAAGAGATCGACGAGTCCGATGCGCAGGGGCCGCCACCGGCCGGGCGCGGGAGTGGGCAGCACGGGGGCGGGGAGCGCGGTCACGGGGCGGTTCACCTTTCGTCCTGCACGTTCACGGCCGGGCGGCGGGCCCGTCCGGGTTCCCTGACGACGGGTTCGCCGACCGCGTACCGGGCGAGGGCCGGCCGCGGGACGACGCCCCGCTCCGTGCGTTCGGCGAGTCCCAGCGCCACCAGCCTGGTCAGCGCCTTCTCCACCAGTTCGGGTTCCGCTCCCGGCTCTCGCGCCGACTTGGACCAGAACGTGCCGTGCTCCGCGACCAGTTCTCGCACACGGTCGGCCAGTTCCGCCGGTGCGACGGGCCCGGCCGCCCGTGTCAGGTGCCCCGCGAGGAGCAGGGTGATGTGGCCGTGGGTACCCTGCTCCGGCATGCGCACGTCCGTGAGGTCGTCCAAGGGGTCGACCATGGCGATGCCCTCGGCCCGGATCTCCGGAACAAGTCCGGTCAGTTCGTTGATGCGCGCCGTGATGAAGCCGCGCTGCCGGGTGAGGTAGGCAAGTTCGTCGTCGGCGAGGTCGTCGTAGTAGAGCACCGGGTCGTCCAGGAGGACGCGGGTCAGCTTCCAGCGGATCGCCCGGAATCTGAGCTCGTCGCTGTCGAGCGCGGTCCGCGCCGTCATCTCCGTCAGGCGCTCCTCGAAGCCCTCGGCCTCGACCATGGAGGGACCTCGCAAGGACGCGGGCATCCCGGCCAGCACGCGCCGCCGCACGTCGTACAGCACGTCCCCCGATCCGCTGACGTAGGCGTCCTCGTCGCCGGCGACCCGCCGCAGCACGCCGAGCCGCAGCAGGAGGCGGACGACGGCCGCGAGGTCGAGGCGCTCGTCGCGCCGTTCCATAGTGAACCTGATCCCGGCGGCCGCGAGTTCAGGATCGGCGGCGGCCAGGACGACCTGCTCGGCGAGGCGGCCCAGCGCCACCTGCGACTCGCCCCGTTCCAGCGCGGCCAGGGCCAGGCAGAGCAGGACGTAGCGACGACGCGTGAAGGGGAGGGCGCTGCGGGTGGCCTCGCGCGCCGGGTGTGTGGCGTTGGTGAGGGTGCCCGGCGTCTTGCGCAGCCGTGCGGCGTCGGCGTCCGTGCGCAGCGCCCAGCCGACGTTGCGTTCGAACCACTCCCGCAGCTCGGCGGTGTGCCGGCGCACCAGCTTGAACTCGTCCGCGTACGGTCCGTCGGCGGTGAGCAGCGGCTCTTTCAGCAGAACGCGTGCGGCCTTCTGGAGGTCGGCCTGCCGCTGGCCGTCGAGGACCTCGGCCAGGGGACCACTCATCGGTCCTCCATGAGTTGGGGGGCGG
The DNA here is from genome assembly GCF_040680275.1 of Streptomyces sp. NPDC052079. Classification (NCBI taxonomy): domain Bacteria; kingdom Bacillati; phylum Actinomycetota; class Actinomycetes; order Kitasatosporales; family Streptomycetaceae; genus Streptomyces; species Streptomyces sp. NPDC052079. The sequence continues at coordinate 58,945 of NZ_JBFAWL010000008.1, read as the reverse complement.
TGTCCCGTCGCGGGGCGGGGAGGGAAACGGGCGCCGATGGCGATGCACGGTCACCCTGTCCCGCCGTGAGGTCGACGATGTCGATCAGGTGGTCGGGGCCGCTGAACACACCGTCGGGAGTGCGCACTTCTGCTGTCGAACCGTCGTCGAGGGCGGTCAGCCGAATCTCCATCGATCCGTCCCCGCTGGTGGCGACCGTGGTGATGGTGCCCGGCCGCCAGGTGGCGAGCGCGTCGCCGAGCAGCCGCAGGAACAGCTGGAATGCATGGGGGTCGAGTCCTCCGAGCCGGGACAGGCGCACCGGTCCGTCCGTCACGAGACGGTCCCGCGCCCGCCTGGTCTCCTCCGTCTGCCGGGCCGCGATCTCGGCAAGCCGGCGCTTCGCCTCTCCCCGGTCGGCCACCCGGCGCGGCTTGCCGCGCCTCTCATAACTGCCGGTGCGGCGCAACTGGGGGCTGATCCTGAGCGGTCGCGCCTCGCTCCACGAGGTAGAGGCCGGCTCCGGGGCGGCCGTCCGTTCGGCGAGGGTGTCGGCGTCGACGGTCAGGTGCCGGGAGGAATGCAGCCCGAACGCCACGCGCCAGAGCCGGTGCCGCGCCTCGTCGTCCGGGGCCTCGGCGAACCAGCGCGCGAGGGTGCGGAAGTCGGCGGAGCGGTCCGAGCGCCCGGCCCGCCGCTCGTTGAGCTGCCGTACGACGCCCAGAAGCTGCGGGATCGAGCCGAGCGCCCGCCCGCGCAGCAGTCTGGCCTGTGACTCCCGCCCCTCTCCCGACACGAACCACTCGGAGAGCCCGGACCACCGGGCGGCCCACCGCTCGTACGCCACCGCCTCCGCCCGCTCGGCGTCCTCGGGAGCGGCGTCGGCGGCCTCACGGGCGGCGGCGAGCCGCAGCAGCGGACCGACCCGCTCCGGCTCCTCCAGCTCCCCGATGAGCAGGGCGATCCGCCCGCCGAGGGTGATGAGGTCCTGGATGAACCGCTCCAGGTACTGGATCAGCCGGTCCTTGTAGGCGAGGAACGCCTCGACCTCGATGTCGTGCAGGTCGATGGTGCGCTGGAGCGAACCCATGAAGGCGCGGGCGTTGTCGGCGAGGTCGGTGAACCGCGCCGTCAGCACGGACAGGGCGACGTAGGTCTTGGCCGGGTCGGGTTCGTCCTCCGCGGCGATCACCAGGAGCGCCCGAAGCTGTGTGACGATGTCGTGCAGCGCGACCGCCTGGAGCTCGCCGCGCCGCCCCAGCACCTCGTCGTACGTCCCCAGCGCCGCCTCGGCCGCCTCACCGGCCCGGGTGAGCTGGTAGATGAACCGCCTGCGGTAGAAGTCCTCGACCGCCGTCACGCGCGCGTGATCGGGGTCGGCCCGCAGGTTGCCCCACTCCACGAGCTTGTCCAGCGCCTGCGTCACCGCCTCTGCGTCGGCGGGCCGACTCCCCGCGTCCAGCGCCGCGTACACGTCCTCCGGCCGTAGATGCACCGCGAACCGCTCCTTGGCGGCGAGGAAGGCGCGCACCACCTGGCGGTAGAGGGGGGCGTTGGGGGTGGTGAGGTGGGCGAAGGGGGTGTAGTCGGCGGAGGTCATCTCGGCACATTCTTCCACCCCGTTCACGAACTCACGTGGGAGTCGTGCAGACGCACTCCGCTCACACCGTCATGCCGGACCGTCGAACCGGAGGCACCAGCCCCAGTGGGTGGCGAGCCCCGCGACGAAGAGCACCCTTCGGCGGCCGGTTTCCTCCGCACCCGGGGGCCCGCAGCTCCGCTGGGTCGGGCGGCGTGCGTTCGGTGCGGGTGCGGTGACCTCGATCCTGGCCGTACGCGTGGGTGCGCACACGTGCAGGAGCAGGTGGAAGTCCCGGCCGGGGCCATGACCGTGCCTGCCGTACGGCGTTGGCGGTCAACTCGCCGAGGACCAGCACGATCTCCTCGTGCGATCCGGTGCCGTCAGCGTCGGCCGTTGGATGCTCCGCGAACTCACCCTGCTGTACGGCGCGCTCGCCGTCGTCGGTGTCGGCGCGGCCTCCCTCGTCGGCGGCGAGGCGCTGCGCGAGGCGGGCCCGGCGGCCCAGGTGTTCACGCCGCTGATGCTCGGGCGGGCGCTCGACAGCGGAGGCGTCCTCGTCGCGGCCCTGGCCTGCGTCCTCTTCCTCACCGCGCTCGCGGCCGTGGTCGATGTGACCCTCGCCGCCGGGATCACCCTGCGGCGGGGCGTGCTGCGGGCGTCCGGCACGGCGGACGGTGCCGCGTCACCGTGGTCGGCGGCGCTGACGGGAGTGGTTGCCGCGGTGGTGGCGGTCGTCACCGCGGACTGGAACCTGGTGGTCGTCTCGACGCTCTGGCTCGCCATCTGCGGCGCCGCCCTCGCGCCCGTACTCCTGTACGCCCTGTACTGGCCCGGGTTCACCGCCCGCGGTGCCCTGTGGTGCCTGTGGGGGCGTTGTCGCCGTACGTGTCCGGCGTACCCGGGTCCATCTCTCCGGGGCACGACTTCAGGATCTGGGACATCACGATCCCGGGCGTGGTGACAGTGCCGGCCGGATTCCTGCTGGGCTGGCTGGGCAGTGTCACGGATCCTCGCCGGGCGGCGTACCGGCGCCGCCGGGAGCTGGACACGGTATGAGCCGTCCGCGTGCCGCGCGCCGATGACTTCCGGCGGGTGGCACGGTCTTATCCGGTATACGCACCCGAATCCGGAGGACACCATGTCACGCAAGATCACCGCCAGCCTGTTCATCTCGCTCGACGGCGTCGTCGAGGCGCCCGATCAGTGGCACTTCCCGTACTTCAACGACGAGATGGGGGCCGCCGTCGGCGCGAGCCTGAACAACACGGAGGTCATGCTCTTCGGCCGTAAGACCTACGAGAGCTTCGCCGGCGCCTGGCCCGAGCGGGAGGCGGCCGGCGGCGAGGACGCGGGCTTCGCCAAGCAGCTCGGCGACATGCGGAAGATCGTGTTCTCGCACCGGCAGCTCGACCTGGGGTGGCGGAACTCCGAGCAGGCGCAGGGGGACGTCGCCGAGGTCGCCGCCGCACTGAAGAGTGAGCCAGGCGGGGACATCTCGCTGAGCGGTTCGGTCTCCGTCGTCCGGCAACTGCTGGCCGCGGGCCTCCTCGACGAACTGCATCTGCTCGTCCACCCCATCGCCGTACGTAAGGGCATGCGGCTGTTCGACGAGGGCGAGCCGTCGATCCCGCTGAAGCTGCTGTCGTCGAAGACGTTCACCACGGGCGTCGTGTACCTGGTATACGGCCCCGACACCGCACCGCCCACCGGGGGTTACGAGGAGGCGGTCGCCACGCTGGGCGAGTGAGCACCCGTCCTGGCGTGCCGCCCGCCACTCCAGCGGGCGGCGCGCCCTCGAATTCGCTCAGCGCTCCGACGCGAACCGTACGAACTGGCCCCAGCCCTCGCAGCCGACGGCGAAGGCCGGGCGGGTCACGTCCTTTGAGTCCCGTACGTGGATGACGTGCTCTGTGACGGCAACCTCCACGCAGTCGTCGCCCGAGCTACCGCTATAGCTTGACTTGAACCAGGCGAGTTCCGTCGCGCTCATGCCTCTCCTCGCAGTCGCTCCAGCAAGGCCCGGGAGTCTTTGGGGTGCAGGGCCTGCGACCGCAGTGTGTCATAGCGCTGTTGGAGAACTCTCACCTCTTTCGAGTCGCCAATCAGCCGCCCGCTTTCCTGGCCCTCCGAGTAGGCGAGCCGACGTCCCTCTGGGGTCTCCAGCAGGCGCACAGGCCCGTCCATGCACGAGTGGTACTCGGCTTCCAGCGGCATGATCTGCAACGTCACGTTGCGAGGCGATGTGTGCTCCAGAACGTAGTCCAGTTGCTCGCGCCGTACCTCACCGCCGCCCAGCCTCCGTCGCAGGACCGCCTCCTCGACGATGAAGTGGAAGGGAACTGTCGGACGCTCGTACAGCATCCGCTGCCGCCCCATCCTGGCCTCGACCTGAGCCTCCAACTGCTCATCCGTCAGCAACGGAATGCGGTTCTCGAAGAGGGCCCGCGCATAACCCTCCGACTGCAACAACCCCGGCACCAGCCGACACTCATACGTACACAGGCTCACCGCCTCCCGCTCCAGCCGAGCCCACCGCCGGAACCACGCCGCCAGCCCCGCCTCCCCCCGCGTCAGGTGCCGTGCGGCCTTCCGCAGCGCACCGGTATCACCAAGGGCGTCCTCTGCCCGCTCCACGAACGCCTCGTCCGGCATCCGGCGCCCCAACTCCACCGACTCGACCGTGTGCTTGGAGTACTGGACAAGGGCGGCCAGCTCGGCTCGGCTGAGCCCCGCGTGTTCCCGCAGTGCCTGAACGAACGCCCCGAACGTCCGCAGACTGTCCGACGGATGCGGCTCCCGCTCCCACTCCCCCGCCGGAACCGCCCGCGCACCGCCGGCGCTCCCGGCCACCTCCCTTTCGACCCCGACCACGTCCATCGCCGCCCCTTTCCTCGCCTCCGCACGGCACCGCGACGGCCGTCTCTCACGCCGCCCGCGTCCACCCCCAGCCTGACGGATCATCAGACGTACCGTCTACTCTTCGTGTCCGTACGCTGACCCAGCGTACGGGGCGCCACACTCGCCCCCGCCCCCGTCCGACCGCCACTCTGAGGTGACGGAGATCCGGGACAAGCCGTCCGAGTCCACCGCTCACCTGCGGAAACACCCAGGCGGCACGCCCCCTCCGAGCTTTTTGCCCCTCCTCCCTCCCCCTGTCGCCGGCCGGACCGGGTTCCTCCCCGCATCCGGCCGGCGCTCCGCACTCCCGGAGCAGCACGTGCACCATCACGCCTACCTCTGGACCGGCCCGAAGGCGCGCTTCGACGACGAGGCCCTGCGGCGGCCCCCGCACCCGGACCCGCCCCCGGCCGGGAGCAGGCCGGAACTGATCGAGCGCTACCGCCTGGTGGCCGCTGAGTTCCGCACATCGGACCTCCCGCCCCTGGAGACGGCGTACTGGCTGATCAAGCCCCGCTCGGTGGTACGGGGCACCTGGGAGGAGGCGAAGGAGGCGGCGGCCTGGCTGGGCGAGCGCCTGGCCGAGTACGCCCCGCGGTTCGCCGCGGAACACGACCGGGACACCGCGCGCCTGGCCCGGCTGGTGGACTCCGCCGCCGAACGCCTGCATGCAGGCGGCGACGTCTCGTACGGCCACTACCTCGAACGCCCCGCGTACCTTTCCCTCGCCGTGCTGACGTGCTCCCCCAACCGCACGACACCCGAACTGGCCTGCCCGTGCGCGTAAAGCAAACCCGCACCCGCCATGACCCATGCCTCGGCGTCAACCGCGGAGGCCTCCACCACCAAAGGGGTGATCACACCTCAAAAGCCAACGAATGTTCTTGTTTCGCGCATAGTTTCACCTCATGCCCAACGTCAGTCACGACACCCTGCACGGCTTCCTGCCGGGACGTCCGAAAGCGCTGAACCGTGCGCTGGAGCTCCTGGACCTCGGAATCCCGCCCGGTGTCACCACCGAGACCCTCCCGACGGACGCGTCCGTCGCCCCGAAGATGTTCACCCGGCAGATGGACTCCGTGCTGCGGGTGGTCCCTCCCGACGGGCGCGATCCGTTCATCCTTCTGGTCGAGGCGCAGACCGGCATCGAGACCAAGAAGGAGACCTCCTGGCCGTACTACATCGCGTACTTGCGTGACCGGTACAAACTCGACGTCGTCCTGCTGGTCCTGTGCGTGGACACGGCGACAGCGGCGTGGGCGGCCAGACCTCTGCACACCGGTCTGGGGCGTCCGACCCAGGCGACCTGGCCGCACGTGCTGGGCCCGGCGAACGTTCCGCGGGTAAGCCGGATCGAGGACGCCTCGGCCGACCTGGACTTCGCCGCATTCTGCCTGTGGATCCACAGCAACGACCCGGACATCGAGGGCATACTGACGGTCATGGGCGAGGCGTTGGCCCAGGACACGGACCGCGAAGAGCGGGACGACATGGCGGGACTGATCGAGGACGGCTTGGGCAGCGAACACGCCCGGAAATTCTGGAGGAACCTGATGGAAACCCTCTTCACCCCCAGGCGAGGCACCATCGTGGGCGACGCCCGTCTCGCAGGGCAGGAAGAAGGACGCGAGGAAGGACGCGTGGCCGGAAAGGCCGAGCAGCTGCTGCGCCTGATGGAGCGCCGCGGCTTCTCGCTGACGGGGGAGACCCGACAGCGGGTCACCACCTGCACGGACATGCCGCTCCTGGACCTCTGGTTCGACCGCGCCATCGACGCCACCACCCTCGACGAGATCTTCGCCACCCCCTCCTCCACGAACCGCGTCCCCGCCCAGAGCCCGGAGCAGACCGCAGTCCCCAGCCAAGGCCTGACGGCCCCCAGGTCCTCAGCCAACTGACACCGAGGGCGCACACCCCGCCGCACCCCACTCCGGGGTGCGGCCCTCCGCTTCCGTACGGTCACCCCGCGTACGGGGCGTGACGCTCGCCCCCGCCCGTGTCCGGCCGCCACTCTGGCGCCATGAACCACGCAACACCCCAAGTGGGCGCCCCCGTCGGCACCTTCACCCAGCTGCTGTCGTCCACGCGGCGCGGCGCCCGTCTCGCCCGGCTCCTCACGGTGACCGAGCTGCGCTCCCGGGGCGCTTCCCACGACCTCACGGAGCATGCCGAACTCGTCGTCGCGGAGCTGGCCGCCAACGCCGTACTCCACGGGCGCGTGCCGGGCCGCTGCTTCCGGCTCACGCTCGTCCTCAACCCGGCGGCCGGCCGCCTCCGTATCGAGGTCAGCGACGCCCGCGGCGACCTCCGCCCGCTAACCCTCCCCGCGGCCACGGAAGTCGACCCACTCAGCACCACCGGACGCGGCCTGACCCTCGTCACCGCCCTCACCGACCGCTGGGACTGCGTCCCCTACCCGCCCAGCGGCAAGACCGTCCGGGCGGACCTGTCCGATGCGACATGGCCGGATCGACGGAGGCTCCGAGTCGCTGGTTCAGCTGAACGAGCGTCGGTAGGCCTGCGGGCTGACGCCGGTGGTGCGTTTGAAGCGGTCGCGGAAGGTGGTGGGTGAGCCGAAGCCGACCTGGCTGCCGATGCGTTCGACGGAGTGCTCCGTGGTTTCGAGGAGGTGCTGTGCCTGGCGGACGCGGGCTCGGTGCAGCCATTGAACCGGGGTGGTGCCGGTTTGATCGCGGAAGCGCCGGATCAGGGTCCGGGTGCTGGTCCCGGCCCGCTCGGCGATGTCCGCGAGGGTGAGGTCGCGGGCCAGGTTCTCCCGTAGCCAGGCGAGCAGCGCCTCCAGCTCGGAGCCCTGCGGCGTGGGGGCGTGGTCGTGGACGATGAACTGCGCCTGCCCGCCCTCCCGTTCCAGAGGCATCACCGACAGACGGGCGGCGTCGGCGGCGACGGCCGAGCCGTAGTCACGGCGGATCATGTGCAGGCACAGGTCCATACCCGCGGCAGCGCCGGCCGAGGTGAGGAACTGGTCGTTGTCGACGTAGAGGACGTTCGGGTCGACGTCGATGTCCGGGTGGGCCGCGGCCAGAAGCCCGGCCGCACGCCAGTGGGTCGTGACGCGCAGCCCGTCGAGGAGCCCGGTGGCGGCCAGGGGAAAGGTGCCTGCGCAGATGGAGGCGATGCGCGTGCCGTCGGCAGCGGCCGACCGCAGTGCGTCGCGCACGGCCGGAGGGAGCGGTGCGGTGGGATCGGTGACACCCGGCACGATGATCGTGTCCACGTCCTGGAGGCCCTCCAGACCGCAAGGGGCGCGCAGGGTGAACGCTCCGGCGTCGATCTCGTCGTGCTCGGCGCACACCCGGACCTGGTAGCCGGGCCGCCCGTCGGGCAGGCGGGTCCGGGAGAAGACCTCGATCGGGGTGGACAGATCGAACGGGATCACCTGATCCAGCGCGAGAACAGCAACGGTGTGCATGGCCGGAACCTACCTCCCCATCAGCTCGACGGATCCGGACCGAAACTCGGGCAGCTCTATGCCATTGCAGTTCTGAGCCCTCTGGAAGCTCTTGGCACTATCCCGTTGAAATCCGTCACTCGTGCCACTGGGCGATCACGACAACAGCCGGTTGACTTCGGAGCCTCCGATGGAGATCGACCCCCGAAAGACCATCCATGCGCATCCAGGTCGTCCTGTTCGATGGCTTCGAACCGCCCGGCGTCACAACCCCTACGAGGTGCCGCACGCGGGCGGCTCGACGTCGGACGGCCCGCGCCCAGCCGGAAGAAGTCAGGCCCTCATGAACCTTGTGTCACCGGTGATCGTCGGCATCCTCTACTGCCTGCTGATGTCCCTGATCAAAGAACCGCACCGACGCCGCTTCAACGCGATCATGGTGGGCGGAGCCGGCGCCGCATATCTGAGCGGGGGCGGATTCGGCCCGTGGGAGCTCCCGTTCGTCGCGCTCATGGCCTACGTTGCCTACCGCGGCCTGGAGTCCTGGACCTTCATCGGCATCGGCTGGCTGCTCCACACCGCATGGGACATGGCCCACCATCTCAAGGGCAATCCGATCCTGCCGTTCTCCCACGACTCGTCCCTGGGATGCGCCATCTGCGATCCGGTCATCGCCCTGTGGTGCTTCCGCGGAGGACCTTCCCTGACCGCGCTCGTCCGCCGCTCACCGTCCTCGTCCACGTCGCCTGCGACGGTCTCGTACTCCCGCTCCTCGGCGGGCAAGGCCCGCAGCCGGGCGACGGACACCGAAGGCGCTCACGGTCACCGTCCAGCGTGACGGAACGCTTGCCGTGCCGTCCGCTTACAGTGCTCGTACACCGACTCGGCCTACGCGGTCCCGCACACGTTCCCGCCCCCGCGGGGCCGGTCAGGTGGGTCAGGTTCCCTGTGGCTCGCGGGAGCGGGTGGTGAGGAGGGTGTGGAGCATGGCGAGGAAGACCAGGGTCCAGGCGGTGAGGGCGACCCAGAGCCAGGCGCGGCCGATCCATTCCACGATGGGGAGGTGGTCGGCGCGGCCCAGGTAGATGCCGGCGACGGCGTACATGCCAAGGGGGAAGACGACGCTCCACCACGTGGGCTCGTAGACCAGGGGCACCCGGTGGACGTAGTGGCGCCAGACGCCCAACGCCGTGAGCACGGGAATGAGCCAGGTCGCGAAGCACCAGAAGACGACCGACATGCCCGCCACCAGGCCGCGCACCGCGTCGACCATGGGGTCGCTCTCGATCTCCACGATGCGCGCCCCCGCGACCACCGTGATGGCGACCGCGCCCATTGAGACCCAGTAGGGCGGTTCCAGTTCGCGCGGTTCGAGGGGGTAGAGCATCGCCCGGAGCGAGACGAAGACCGCGGAGGCCGCGTAGAGCACGCAGCCGACCGACCAGGAGAAGACCGCGACGACGGACAGGCTCTCGCCTGCCGCCTCGTAGTGGGGTTCCAGGGTCGCGGCGGCCACGGCGACCGACTGGCTGGCGACCACCCAGACGAACCAGGTCCCGTTGGCTGCCGCCACCACCGGGCGTTCGCTGCGTCCGAGGACCGCCAGCCAGGGGATGGTGTAGCCGAGGACCACCCAGGTGAGCGCGGCGATCACGAGGAGCACGGCGGCGGGGATGAAGTAGCGCTGGCCGGCCAGGCCGACGGCGAGGACGTCGGTGCCCGCCACGAAGGTGAAGAAGAGGAACGCCTTGCGGGCGTCGTGGGCGTCGGCGGCGAGTTCACGGCGGTGCGCGACGAAGCGCCAGACGGTGAGGACGACCAGCAGGGCGTACGCGACGGCTGCGAGGACGAGCAGGGACCGGGAGACCGTCGTCCAGCCGCGCAGTCGGCAGCCTACGGAGAGGATGCCCGTGGCCATGACGAGGGCGAAGTACCCCGGGGACAGGCGCGCCGGTGTCAGGCCGGCCAGCCGGGGCGACGGGGGCACGGATGGTGAAGGCAGCACCCAGGCACCGTATGTGACCAGCGCCCCGGTGGGTCGCACCCGCTAGCCGGGGGCCGGCAAGCGTCGGGCTCCGGCTGTGCCGCTCAGGGCCGGTCCGTCGCCGCGGCCGTGAAGCGCGCCCCGAGGGCGGCGACTGCCGTACGGAGTTCCTTCCCGGCCTTGACGCGGAAGGGGAAGGGTATCCTCGCCAGCCACTCCTGCGCGTACATGTCCGGGTTGCGGGTGCTGCCCTCCAGCAGGCAGCCCTCCCCCGAGGGTTCGAGCCGTCCCATGGGGGGACGGATCCAGGGGGCGACCTCGGCCAGGGGTGCGTCGAAGACCACGCGGGTGGGGAACTCCCAGCCGAGGCCCAGGTTCTTCTCCAGTACGGCGATCGGGTCGAGGCTTCTGGGTGGTACGAAGCCCCCTCCGGTCGGCCGCACGGCGCGGACGCGGTCGATGCGGTAGGTGCGGATGGCGTCCGCGCGATGGGAGTGGCACAGCAGGTACCAGCGCCCGTGGCGGACGACGACGGACCAGGGATCCACCTCCGCCTCCCACTCGTTGCCGGCTTCGCTGCGATAGGTGACCGACACGCGGCGGGCGGCGGCGACGGCCTCGACGAGTTCGCTGGTGACGGCGGGATCCGGGCGTGCCGAGTGGGGGTCGGGGGCGGCCGACGCGTACGAGCGGAGCAGCGCCGCCTGGCGGCCGACGCCCTCCGGCAGCGCCTTGACCACCTTGTCCAGGGCCGTGCCGACCAGATCGCCGGCGTCGGCCGCGGCCGGCTGGCCGCCGAGTACCGCCATCACCAGGCCGACCGCCTCGGCCTGTGTGAACTGCACGGGGGGCAGTCGCGTACCGCGTCCCAGCCGGTACCCGCCGTGCGGCCCCCTCGCGGACTCCACGGGGACGCCGGCCTCGCGCAGGATCCCGACGTACCGGCGTGCGGCCCGCTCCGTGACGCCCAGCCGCACGGCCAGTTCGCCGGCCGTCGTACTGGGCCGGGCCCGGAGGATCTCCAGGGTGCGCAGCGCTCGCGCGGTGGGGCTGAGGTCGTTCGGCACGGGAGCAGGCTAGGGCCTGTCCGGCGGCTCCGTGTCGGGACTTGGCTGAGATCCGGCAGTGGATCGTCCGGATCTGCTCCTACGGTGGGGCTCCAACGCAGTCGGAGAAGGAGATACCGATCATGGACATCGTGCTTGTCGGCGGTCTGTGGCTGAGCGGTTCCGTCTGGGATCGCGTCGCGTCCGCGCTGGAGGCTCTCGGCCACCGGCCCGTGCCGCTCACGCTCCCGGGACAGGGGGACGGTTCCGTCTCCGCCACGCTCGACGACCAGGTGGAGGCCGTGCTCGCCGCCGTCGACGGGGCGTCCGGCAGGCCCATGGTCGTCGGTCATTCCGCGGCGTGTGCGCTGGCCTGGTTGGCCGCCGACCGGCGCCCGGAAGCGGTGACGAAGGTCGCCCTCATCGGCGGCTTCCCCACCGGCGACGGCGAGCTGTACGCCGACTTCTTCGAGATGCGCGACGGGGTGATGCCCTTCCCGGGGTGGGACCCGTTCGAAGGGCCGGACGCCGCCGACCTGGACGACCAGGCCCGGAAGGAGCTGGCGGCCGGCGCGATCCCGGTGCCCGAGGGGGTGGCCCGGGGCGTGGTGCGGCTGGCGGACGCACGGCGGTTCGGCGTCCCTGTCCTCGTCGTATGCCCCGAGTTCACCGCGGCGCAGGCGCGGGAGTTGATAGGTGCCGGCGACGTTCCGGAGCTGGCCCGGGCCGAGCGGGTCGACTTCGTCGACATCGACTCCGGCCACTGGCCCATGGTCACCCAACCCGAGGAGCTGGCACGGATCCTGGCCGCGGCGGCCGACGCGGGCTGACGGCACCTGACGGCGACGGCGGACGTGACCCGTGCCTGGTCCCGTCTCAGGCGGCTTCGTGCACGACGAGTTTGAACTCCGCCAGGACGATCTTCCGCGCCACGCTGTCGTCATGGGTGGCGCGGAGGGCCAGCGGGACGTCCGGGTCGACGAAGATGCCCCACTGCTTCGTCCAGCACTGCATGCCGGGGCTGGGCGGCCGGTGCTCCGTCGCCGTGGTGTCGTTGGGCGACGGGGTGAGGCCGAGCGGGTCCCGGACGAACTGGTCCCGCAGTTCGTCGTAGCCCCCCGCCTCCCACTGGATCATCGCGTAGAGGACGCCCCAGCCGGCTGTGCTGGGCCATATCAGTCCGGAGCGGTCGTCCGAGTCCCAGTTGGTGACCACGTGGCCGTCCGGCTGGTTGACCTGGTGCATGGCGAAGCGGTCGGTGGACTCGGCGCTCCCGAAAGGGAACCTGATGATCGTGTAAGGGCTGTTCGCCGGGATCGACTGCGGAGTGTCCCGCTTCAGGGAACAGACCTGCACTCCGGACGGATTCGCTGGAGGGGTGGACATGACTCTTATATGCCCATCAGTGTGCGGTTCGATGTGGCCTCCGGTCAGCAAATCATTTGAGGCGTACAACCGTTCGGTCCGATGATCGGTCTCCTGAGTGACCGCTCCGGTCGCCTTCACAAGGAGAACGTCATTTCCGCCATACGCAAGACCCTGACCGCCACCGCCGTCGCCACCGCCGTCCTGGCCGGTTCCGCCGCCTGCGGCACGGTGGAGAACCTGTCCGCGGGTCAGAAGCTCGACAACGCCTTCGACAAGCTCGGCGAGGAGCGCTCGCTCTCGTTCGAGCTGGATCTGGACACCGACGCCGCGACGCTCAAGGCGCTGGACGACGAGGTGGCCGAGCCGGGTGAGGAGATGCCCGACGAGGTCGCCGAACTGCTCAGCGGGGCGCGGTTCTCCGTCTCCATGCAGTCGAAAAAGCCGCTGGAGAAGTCCGAGGAGAAGGACTTCAGCGCCATGGCGATGACGCTCAGCGGCCCGGACGGCGACCTGCTCGGGTACCGGATGGTCGGCGACTACACCTATCTGCGCGTCGACGCCGAGGCGCTCGGGAAAATGTCCGGCAGCCCCATGCCTGCGGCCGAGGAACTGCCCGACAGCGCGGGGGCGTTCAAGAAGCTGCTGGCCGGCGAGTGGCTCAAGCTCTCCACGAAGGAGCTCGAGGAGGCCGACAGACAGATGTCGGGGGCGGAGGGAGCCGAGCCCTCGGCGGAGCCCACCCTGGATGCCCGGGCGCAGAAGAAGCTGATGAAGGCGCTGCGGAAGGTCATCGCCCAGGAGGTCGACTTCAAGACGTCCGGCGGGTCGGACGGCACCGAGCACATCAAGGCGACTGCGCCGTTCCGTACGCTGATGACCGAGCTGTTCGACGCACTGCGGCCGCTCCAGAAGGAGCTGCCGGGGGCGGCCGAGCTGCCGACGAAGAAGGACTTCGCGGACGCTCCGAACGAGAAGGTCACGGCCGACTTCACGCTGAAGAACGGCGAGCTGACCGAGGTCTCCGTGGACTTGGCGAAGCTCGCGGAGAAGGCGAAGGTCAAGAAGTTGGCTCTGGTGGTGCGCGTGGGCAAGGGCGAGAAGGCCACGGCGCCGGCGGGTGCCACCGAGGTGAAGATCGACGAGCTCATGGAGGGCTTCTTCGGCGGCGCCATGGAGGCGGGCTTCGGGGAAGAGGAGTTTTAGGACACTTCGGGAGACCTACGAGACCCCGGCCGACGGGCCCGTCGTCATCTGCGTCCGCCGAACTCCCAGTCGTGGACCTCGACGACGGCGTACCCGTCCGGCGGCAGGGCGGCGCGGGCCGTGCCCCGGTCGGGTGCGCGGACCAGGGCCGCGGTGCCCAGCCAGGCCGTGCCGTCGTCGGACAGCAGCGGCCCGTAGGCGATCAGTTCGTCCGGGTCGCCGGCCGGCACGTCGAGGTCCGGGGCCCGGCCCGTGCCGAAGCCCAGGACCAGGTAGCGGTTGCCGCCGGTCCGGCCGCCGGGGAAGTCCCCCATGGTGCGGCCCAGCACGTTGTGCCAGCGGCGCAGCAGGACGTCCCGGTAGACGCCGGCCTGGTGGTTCGGCTCGTCGAAGGCGAAGGCGCGGGCCGCCGCGGGATCCGGCAGGCCGACGATGTGGACGCTCCCTGTGGGTGTTTCCCCGTCGTCGGCGAAGGTCGGGCCGCGGACGATCAGTTGCTCGGCGTACCGGTCCATGTAGGACCAGTGCTCCTCCCCCAGTTTCTCGCGCAGGGGCAGGGACCCTGGGCGGTCCCGGTGGTAGCAGAAGAACTCCATGGGCCCCCTCCGACGCGCGTACCGCCCATCATACGCACGCGGCCGGATGCAGACGGGCGCGTGCAGGCGTCCGTGGTGCGGGGCCTTGCCGAGGACGGCGGCCCCCAGTCACCCGGTTCCCGGGCGGCCGTCGCGGGCCCGAACGCGCAGGTGTGCGCCGGGGGCCGAGCCGCCGGGCGCCCTCCGCGCGCCCCCGTCGGCGCTTGTCACCGGGCCGCGACGGGGACTACTGTCACCACGCCTTGGTGACGGGAAATCGGTGCGATACCGGTGCGGCCCTCGCCACTGTGATCGGGAAGTCCGGCTCCGGCCCTCACGGGCAGCCACTGGGTTCTAGGGCCCTGGCGCCACATTCCCGTCTGCCGCGCGACGCCTGGCACGCACGCTCGCCGCGTTGCCGAATCGCCCACGTGGCTCCGCCACGAGGGCGCTCCGGCGCCTTGCGATCGCACGCGCCAGACGCCGCGCGGCCCGCCCTTCGGGCGGACGACGGGAATGTGACGCCAGGACCCAGGAACCCGGGAAGGCGGAGCACGGGCGGTGGTACCCGTCAGCCAGGAGACCGGCCAAGGCGCGTCAACCATCCACGAGGTGCTGGAGAGGGTCTGCTGAGCCATGCACATTGCCGAGGGTTTCCTGCCTCCGGCGCACGCGGTCGCCTGGGGCGTCGCGTCGGCGCCGTTCGTCGTCCACGGAGCCCGGTCGCTCATCCGTGACGTCAGAGAACATCCCGAGAGCACGCTGCTGCTGGGCGCGTCGGGAGCGTTCACGTTCGTCCTGTCCGCGCTGAAACTGCCCTCGGTGACCGGGAGTTGCTCCCACCCCACCGGCACAGGGCTGGGCGCGATCCTGTTCCGCCCGCCGGTCATGGCGGTGCTCGGGACGATCACCCTGCTGTTCCAGGCGCTGCTGCTCGCCCACGGCGGGCTCACCACGCTCGGCGCCAACGTCTTCTCCATGGCGGTCGTCGGCCCCTGGGCGGGGTACGGCGCCTACCGGCTGCTGCGCCGGTACGACGTGCCGCTGATGGGCGCGGTGTTCTGCGGCGCGTTCGTCGCCGACCTGTCGACATACTGCGTGACGAGCGTCCAGCTGGCGCTGGCGTTCCCCGACCCGAGCAGCGGATTCCTGGGCGCGCTGGGCAAGTTCGGCTCCATCTTCGCCGTCACGCAGATCCCGCTCGCGGTCAGCGAGGGGCTGTTGACCGTGCTGGTGATGCGCCTGCTGGTGCAGTCCAGCAAGGGCGAGCTGACCCGGCTCGGGGTGCTGGTCACCTCGGTGGCCGACGGCAAGCGTGCCGAGTCGGCCGAGGCGGTGGCCCGATGAGCCGCAACGCGAAGATCAACACCCTGCTCCTGCTGCTCGTCGCCGCCCTCGCCGTGATCCCGCTGGCGCTCGGGCTCGGCGACCACAAGGAGGAGCCGTTCACCGGCGCGGACGGCGAGGCGGAGACCGCGATCACCGAGATCGACCCGGACTACGAGCCGTGGTTCTCCCCGCTGTACGAACCGCCGTCCGGGGAGATCGAGTCGGCGCTGTTCGCCCTCCAGGCGGCGCTCGGCGCGGGCGTCCTGGCGTACTACTTCGGGCTGCGGCGCGGGCGGCGGCAGGGTGAGGCGCGGGCCCGTGAGCGGGCCCGCGCACACGACCCGGACGCGGGGGTGCACTCAGGCGCCGACGGCGGACGGGACTGACGGGTCCGTGCTGCCGATCGACGCGGCGGCGCACAGCAGCCGCTGGCGCCGCCGTCACCCCGTGGACAAGGCCGTCCTCGGCCTCGGTCTCACGGTCCTCGCGATCTCGCTGCCCCCGTGGCCGGGCGCCGCGTTGGTGCTGGTCACCGCGCTGGCGCTGCTGCTCGGCCCGGCGGGGGTGCCGGCCGGGCGGCTGTGGCGTGCGTACCGAGTGCCGCTGGGGTTCTGTGTCACCGGGGCGCTGACCCTGCTGGTGAGGGTGGGCGGACCCGGCGGGTTCGTGTCGCCTGCCCCCGAAGGGCCGCTGCACGCCGGGGAGTTGCTGCTGCGCACCTCGGCCGCCTCGCTGGGCGTGCTGCTGTTCGCGTTCACCACACCCATGTCGGACCTGCTGCCGCGGCTGGTGCGCGCCGGGGTGCCCGCACCGCTGGTGGACGTGGCGCTGGTGACGTACCGGATGAGCTTTCTGCTGCTGGACTCGGTGCGCCGGGTGCACCGGGCGCAGGCGGCGCGGCTCGGGCACACCACCCGCGCGGCGACCTGGCGTTCGCTCGGCGGACTCGGGGCCACCGCGTTCGTGCGGTCCTTCGACCGTGCGGCGCGGCTGCAGACGGGGCTCGCGGGCCGCGGCTACGACGGCGCCCTGCGCGTGCTGGTGCCCGAGGCCCGGGTGTCCGCCCGGTTCACGGCCGCGAGCCTGGCGCTCCTGACGGCGCTGGCCGCCCTCACCTTCGTACTGGAAAGGCCCTTGTCGTGAGCGGATCCGTGCTGGTGGCACTGCGGGAGGTGTCGTTCGCGTACGAGGACGGGCCGCCGGTGTTCACCGGGCTCGACTTCGAGGTGCGCGAGGGGCGGGCGCTGGCCCTGCTGGGGCGCAACGGCAGCGGCAAGACCACGCTGATGCGGCTGCTGAGCGGCGGACTGCGACCGCACGGAGGGGAGTTGCTGCTGTCGGGCCGTGCCGTGCGGCACGACCGGAAGGGGCTGACGGCGCTGCGTACCACCGTGCAGCTGGTCGTGCAGGATCCGGACGACCAGCTGTTCGCCGCGTCCGTGGGGCAGGACGTGTCGTTCGGGCCGCTGAACCTGGGGCTGCCCGACGCGGAGGTGCGCGCGCGGGTGGCGGAGGCGCTGGAGGCGCTGGACATCGCCGCGCTCGCCGACCGGCCCACACATCTGCTGTCGTACGGACAGCGGAAACGGACGGCGATCGCGGGCGCGGTCGCGATGCGGCCGCGGGTGCTGATCCTGGACGAGCCGACGGCGGGTCTCGATCCCGACGGTCAGGAACGGCTGTTGGCGACCCTCGACGGGCTGCGGGCGGGCGGCACGACGGTGGTGATGGCCACGCACGATGTGGATCTCGCCCTGCGCTGGGCCGACGAGGCGGCCCTGCTCACTCCGTCGGGCGCCCACACCGGCCCGGCCGCCGAGATGCTGTCCCGCCGGGACCTCCTCACGGCGGCGGGGCTGAGGCTGCCGTGGGGTGTGGCGGCCGGCCTGTTCCTGCGGGCGCGAAATCCGGCCGGCGGTGCGGACGCCGGTCCCCGTACCCCGGAGGAGCTGGCGGCGCTGGCCGCCCTGCCGGAGTACGGGGAGCGGAGGTCGGGCTAGGACCTCAAGGACGGGTCAGCAGCCGCCGCAGTTGTAGTAGGTGACGTCCCAGTGGTTGCCCTCGTCGGCGTAGACGTTGCCCGAGCCGGAGCGCCACTGCTGGGCCCCGTCGCCGCGCACGCCGATGTAGGTGAAGGTGTTCTTGATGTAGTTCCCGACGCAGGTGCCCTTGCTGTAGTCGAGCTTGTAGCCGTTCCAGTGCGAGTACGTGCCGGAGGCGTGCCCGGTCTCCGTGCCGCCGGTGATGTTCAGGGCGCAGCCGCTGGCTCGCTTCAGGGTCTGGGCGCCCTGGGCGGTGGCCAGGTTGAGCTGGTCGAAGGACGTGCAGGTGGAGACGTTGCGGTTGGAGCAGCCTCCGGACGACGACCAGGTGATGCCGACCTCGCGGAACATGGAGGTCGCGGTGGCGTGGCTGATCTTGGTGACGGCGAACGCCTCGCCGGCGGTGCCCATCACGGCGGCGCCCGGGGCGACGACGAGGGCGAGGGCGGTCAGGACCGAGCGGAGCTTCGGAGCCTTGACGGTCTTCATGGGGGGAACCTTCCTGCTGGGGCCAAGGTGGGTGAGGGACGGCTGTGCAGGCGGAGCAGACAGATGATGCCCGGGGTCTACGCGCGTCCGCCAGAGGACAAAACGGAATGCTGCCGCCTGCGTGGGTCGGTGCCGTCCCGTCAGACCGTCGAGCGGAAGGCGGGGAGGTACCCGGAGGACTGGCCGACGGCCTTCGGGTGGTAGGAGTTGCCGATCGGGAAGGTGACGCTGTGCAGCCAGGCGTCGCCCGAGCAGAGCTCGTGACCGGTGAACTCGTCGACCACGCTGGACCAGGCGAACCCGGCGTTGGCCGCGCGCTTCGCCATCACCCCGTTGAGCACGTCGCCCGCGTTGTTGATGGCGCTGCGCTCGGTCTCGCTGAGGCCGGCGATGCAGCTGCCGGACAGCTTGTAGAAGCGCGGGTAGCCGAGGACGACGACGCGGGCCTGCGGGGAGCGGGAGCGGATCGCCGAGTACAGCGAGTCGAGCTTGCCCGGCAGGGAGTTCTGCATCTGCGAGACGGCGTTGTTCACGGCGGCGAGGCAGGTGGACTCGCTCCACAGGACGCAGGTCTGCATGACGTCGGCGAAGCCGATGTCGTTGCCGCCGGCGGTGACGCTGACGAGGGTGGTGGTGGAGGACAGCGCGCTCAGCTGCGAGGAGGCCACGCTCGTGGTCGTCGCGCCCGAGCAGGCGACGAATCTGAACGACGCGGGGGCGTTGGCGTTGCTCCACAGCTGCGGGTAGGCGGCGGTGCTGCGTTTGCAGTCGCCGCTCTCGGAGGTGTAGCTCCCGGCGCCCACTCCGGAGGAGTAGGAGTCGCCGAGCGCCACGTAGTGGTGGCCGGCGGCCGCGGCAGGGTGTGCCAGGCCGAGGACGGTCGCCACACCGAGGATGAGGGTGGCGAGAGTTGTTCCCAGTGAACGCGTTGACACGTGTATCCGCCTCTCACGACGAAACTCGCGACGGTAGTTGAGGGAGCAACAGGTGTTGTAGCAGTGCGGGATACCGCGCGGTAACTACCGGTCGAAAAGTCATCCGCTATGACCCGAATACTGATTTGACCGATCCTGCTCCGCGCGTAGATAAACCTCGGAGGCCTGGGATTTGCGTCATGTTCACGCCAACCTTGTGGCGAGAAAGGGGCGCCCCCGCGCGGCACCCGGTCTGGTCGAACGGTGCTTTCGACGCTCCCGTTCAGCCCTCCCCGTCGTGCCGCGCCCGAGCCGCGAAGAGGCGCCGGGGGTCGGCCGCGCGCGTGATCGCCGACTCGACCGCCGCGATGCGGTCACCGAGCAGGGCGAGGGCGGACACCGCGCGGGCGAGGGCGTCGTCGTCGGGGCCGCCCAGGGTGAGGGTGCGGACGTGGGCCGCCTTCACCTCCGCCCAGCGGGCGGCCTGTTCGGGCGTGAGCGTGCCGCGCAGCTCGGCGAGCTTCAGCAGGTTCGCCTCGGCGCCGGTGGTGAGGGTCTGGGCCTCGGCGGTGTAGTGGTCCTCGACGACGGCGGACAGCTCGGCGTCGTTCATCACGGGCTGGATTCGCTGGGCGATCTTGTTCATGTTGCGGTAGGAGCCCTGGAGCAGGAACGGCGGCTCGGTGCGGGTGTCGTCGGAGCGGGCCGCGGACGCGATGTAGGCCGCGTTCACCGCGAGCACCGTGCGGCGGGCGGTGAGCAGGTGGCGCAACACCGCGAGCAGACGGTCGAGTTCGGTCGGCGCGTACGGGTGGAGCAGGCGGTCCGGGCGGGCCGTCGGGTCGTCCGAGGCGAGCCGGATCAGCAGGTCCAGGTCGGCGCGGTCGCGTCCGGCGAGCGGCGCGAGCACCGGGTTGGCGGTGAGGGCGTTCTCCACGAAGCTGAGCGCGAAGACGTCCTCCTTGCCGGTGAGGACGTCGCCGAGGTTCCAGACGTCGGCGCGGTTGGCCAGCATGTCGGGGACCCGGAAGGCATCGCCGGACTCGGTGTAGGGGTTGCCGGACATGCAGACGGCGAAGCGCTTGCCGCGCAGGTCGTAGGTGCGCGGTTCGCCCTCCCACACGCCTTCCATCCGGCGGGTGGCGTCGCACAACGGGATGAACTTCTGGAGCAGTTCGGGCGAGGTGTGCTGGATGTCGTCCAGGTACAGCAGGATGTTGCTGCCGGCCGCCAGCGCGAAGTTGATCTTCTCGACCTCCTGGCGGGCGGTGGCGTTCGGCGCCTCGGCCGGGTCGAGCGAGGTGACGCCGTGGCCGAGCGCGGGTCCGCTGACCCGCACCAGCACCAGGCCGAGGCGGTGGGCGACGTACTCCATGAGGGTCGTCTTGCCGTAGCCGGGCGGGGAGAGGAGCAGCAGCAGGCCGCCGGTGCCGGTGCGGGCGGACTCCCCCGTGGTGCCGAGCTGTTTGGCGAGGCTGTCGCCGACCAGCGGGAGATAGACCTCGTCGACCAGCCGGTTGCGGACGAACGAGGACATCACGCGGGGCCGGTGGTCGTCCAGGCGCAGCCGGGTGCGTTCGGCGGCCACGAGGGCGGTGCGGCGGCGCTGGAAGGCACGGAAGGCGGGTACACCGGACGCCCTGAACTCCTCGGTGCGGTAGAGGAATTCGTCCAGGCGGAGGGTGAGGCGGCGGTCGGTGATCCGGGGGTGGGTGGCGATCAGGCCCTCCACCGTGACGGTCAGCGGGGCGTCCGAAGCGTGGCGGGGCACGTCCGGGCAGAGCTCGGCGGCGACCGCCTCCGCGAGGTCCCCGGGGGTCACCTGGTCGCCGGTGGCGGTGGTGTACGCGGTCAGCCACGCCTCGACCAGTTGGCGGCGGGCGGTGAGGTCGGCGAGGGCGGGGAGGTCGTCGTCGTAGGCCTTGGTCGCGACCGTGCGGCGGAACGTGTCGAGGCGGGTGCGGGTCCGGGCGCTGATGACAAAGCCGTCGGGGCCGGTGGTCAGTTCGTCGAAGAGGTACGCGGCGCAGGCCTCGGGGCGGACGGTGGCGTTCTCGTCCCATTCCCTGATGGCGCGGGCCAGTTCGGTCCGCAGCGCGTCCAGTGCGGGCGGCGGGCCGAAGGCATCGCGGACCCGGGCGAGGGAGCGGGCGCGTCGGGTGAGGTCCTCGCGCTCGCGTTCCGTGGTGCCGTGGGCCCAGTACAGCAGGGCGTGGGCGCGGGCCGCGGACGCGTGGCGCAGGGTTCCGGCGCCGTCGTACAGGGGCAGTACGGCGGTGAGGACCGCGGTGGCGTCATGGTCGTGGACGCCCCGCTCGTAGCCCTCGTCGTACGCCTCCTCCGCGGCCCCCCGAACCAGGGCGGCCAGGTCGTCGGCGCCGGTCAGGGCGTCGGGGCCGGGCTCGTGCAGCAGGCGGGCGGCGAGGTGTTCGGCGCGGTACACCTCGGATGACTCGGACGGCAGGTGCCGGTTCCACAGGGGGCGGTCGGCGAGCAGGGCCGGGTCCGTGACGGGGGCGCGGTAGTCGGTGCCGGTGAGGGCGAGCGCGAGGCCGTCGCCGTGCGGGACGACGGTGAGGTCGAAGGGCTGGGTGGAGACGGCGAATTGGTGGGCCCCCAGGCGGATGGTGCGTCCGCCGTCCGTGTAGAGGTCGGTGCGGTCGCGCAGGGCACGGGCGGCCTCCTCGTGGGCGGAGCGCAGCCGGCCCTCGAGTTCCTCGGCCCGTACCCGGTCGCCGAGTTCGCGCAGTTCGCCGGCGGTGCGGCGGACCTTGGCGACGAGGGGGTCGGAGGCGAAGTAGGTGCTCACCGCGTCGGTGTCGGCGAGGGTGGCGGAGCGGCGGGCGATCGTCTCCAGGACGCGTCCGGCGGCGGAGGCGAGCTGCTCGGCGCGGCGGGCGCGGGCGTCGGTGAGGCTCTGCTTGCGCGCGGAGAACGCCTCGTAGATCTCGGTGCGCTTGGCGGCGAGTTCACCGAGGACGTCGTCGAACTCCGCGAAGCGGGACTCCAGCGATTCCAGCTGGGTCAGGACCCGGGTCAGCTGGTCGTCGCAGTGCTCGGGGTCGTCGGCCGCCGCGAGGGCGCCGGTGACCGTCTGGCCGAGCAGGGCGAGTTCGGCGGCGAACCCGGCGCGTGCCTCCCGGTCGAGCAGGCCCCGGCGGTGGGTGTCGAGGGTGGCGCGGGCGCGGTTGACGGCGCCCATGGCCTCGGCGACCCGTTCGAGGACGGCCGTACGGACGGTGGCGTCGGCGATGTCGAGTCCGGAGACCACCTCGGTCACCGTGCGCAGTCGGTCGGCGAGTTCGTCGAGGCGGGCGGCGACCGGGGCGGCCTCGGCGGTGGTGGTGAGCGACTCGATGTCGGCGTGCAGCCGTTCGAGGTCTGTGTGGTGGGCGGCGAAGGCGTCCTCGCGGGCCAGGAAGGCGATCGCGCGCTGCCCGAAGGAGGCGAGGTCCGTCTCGGCGGCGTCGGCCAGTGCGTGGATGCGGGCGTGGTCCGCGTACCGCATGTCCTTCAGGGTCAGCAGATGGCCCTGGGCGTGGCGGAGTTCGGTGAGGCCGGTGACCCAGGCGGTGGCCTCCCGGGGCTGTTCGCCGCGCAGGCGGCGTACCACCGAGGCGATCCGGCCGTCCGCCTCGTCGAGCGCGTCGGCGGCCCGGCGGGTGAGGTCCCGTACGGTCTCGAACTCGGCCAGCACCTGTACGGCGGTGGCGTGCACCTCCTCCAAGGGAGTGCGCAGGTCGCCGAGTTTTGGCTCGCCCAGCCAGTGGTGGGTGTCCAGGGCGCGGACGCAGGCGGCGGCCAGAGTTGTGTGGATCCCCGCCGTCGGGGTGGTCTCGGCGGCGGAGCGGGCCAGGGACAGACAGTCGGAGATGCCGCGCACGAGGTCGGCGTTGCCGACCCGGGCCAGCGCCCCCTCGCCGGCGGGCTGTGCGGCGGCGTGGGTATCGGAGACGTAGGGCGAGTGCCAGAGCTGGACGGGGTGGACGCGGGCGGGGTCGTCACCCTCGGGGCGCAGCAGGACAAGCTGTCCGTCGTCGAACAGCGCCCAGCCGTGGCACGCCATGGGGGTGGCGACCGCTTCCCGGATCTGGTTGTACGACAGCAGCAGGGCGCGTCCGCGGTCGGGCGCGTGGAACGCGTACAGCACGTCCTCGCCGTGGGGCGAGCGCACCTCGCGTTCGAACTCCATGCCGTCGGTGTCGATTTCGTACGTCTTGTGGGGGCCGGCGGCGAGGCAGTAGCCGCCGGGGAACACGATGCCCTGGTCCTCGGGCAGCCGGCGGCAGCCCTGTCCGATGCCGTCGAGGCGGACGACGGTGCGGGTGAGGGTGTTGAAGACCAGGTAACGGGCTGCGGTCTCCTTGTAGGGGAGGATCCGCAGCAGGATCAGGGGGCCGACGCGTGCGTGGGCGATGTCGGCGTCGGCGAGGGACTGCAGGGGCTCGTCGACCGGCTCGGTGTGGATGCCGTCGGGGGTGTCGGTGTCGTTCTCGGCCTTGACGGTGAGGGTGCCGCCGAGGGTGTCGACGAAGACCTCGTCCTGGACGGAGACGTGCGGGTGGCGGCCGAGGACGTGGTGCTCGCGGGTGGCGGGGGTCCAGGTGATGTCGGCGGGCGGGACGCGCGCGTGGTCGCGGTCGCCGCGCGCGTCGAGGAAGGCGGTGCGGCCGTCCTCGGAGACCGACCAGCGCAGGACGCGGATGTCGCCGGCCTTCTCCCCGGTCTGGAAGACGGCGAGCAGCTTGCCGTCGACGCGGCGCAGCCGCAGCAGACGGGCCTGGCGGTAGTAGCGGTGCAGGGCGGTGAACTCGCGGACGAAGGCGGGGTCGTCGAGGAGTCCGGGCACGGCGTCGCCGGGAAGGCGGTTGAGGTCCCGGTCGTGTGCGGCGAGCACGTCGCCGACCGTGGTGTCACGGTCGGGGCGGGGCCGGGCCTCGTAGCCGAAGAGGAGTACATCGCCCACGGCGACGATGTCGCGGGGGACGCTGTTCCGGTCGGTGCGCAGCCGCTCGGTGCCGGTGAGGCGCAGCTCCGGGGCGCCGAACTCCTCGGCGCGGCGGTGGTTGAGTGCCTCGGCGCGGCGGGCGAGTTCACCGGCCTGCGCGGTGAGGCGGTCGCGCAGTACCTGGTAGGCGCCGCCGTCGACGGCCGCCTCGGCCGCGCCCGGCGCGGGTGCACCGGACATACCCGGGCCGGATGCAGCCCGGGACCGGTCCCCGTCGGGCGCGCCTTGCTGCCTGCCCGCGCCGGACGTCCCCCGGGGACCGTTCAAGCCGGGGGCCCCTTCGGAGCCGCTCGCTCCGGGGGTGCCGTGGCGGGCGCCGGCCGTGGGAGCAGTGGTGGTTCCGGGTGCGCCCGAGCCCGGCGTTGCGTGCGGGGCCGTGTGCGTGGGCTCGTGGGTGCCGGTGGTCATGGCTGCCTCTCGGGAAGGGACCGGCCGGGAGCCGCCGTCCCCTGTGCGGCGGCTCCCGGCCGGATGGCGATCAGGGCCTGTCCGGCGGAACAACCCTGCGGGTCAATACACCTACGTCCTGGCGCGGCCGTTGAGCTCGGCCAGCGGTGTGTCGGACAGACCCAACTCGCCTGCTTTCTCGATCAGTTCCTGGAACCGACCGGTGTTCTCTCCGCCCTGCCGCATCAGCCGCATCAGCAGCGCGGAGACCGTGAGGTTCTGCACGTCGCCCGTGGAGACGGACCCCAGGATCCGGCTCAGGTCGTCGGTGAAGCTCGCCGAGCCGTCCAGCCAGGGGCCGGCGAGCGCCTTGGCGGTCTCGGAGTTCTGGACGAAGCCGTCCACGCTCTTGCCGAGCGCGATCGAGGAGACGAGGCGGTCGAAGAACACCGACTCCCCGCCGACGATGTTGATGTCCGCATTCTCCAACCCGGTGGCGAGGACGGTGGCCTGTGCCTCGGCGACCTGCCGCTGTACGTCCAGTCCGGCCAGCCGGATGTCCTTCTCGGCCTCCAGCCGCAGCCGGTACTCCTCATGGCCGCGGGACGCCTCGTCGAGGGCGGCCATCGCCGCCGCCTTCTCGGTGAGGCCGGCCGCCTCCGCGCGGAGCCTGCCGCTGATGGCCTCCGCGTCGGCGAGGGCCTTGGCGCGTGCGCCCCCGGCCTCCGCGCGCAGCCGGGCCTCGGTGGCCTCGGCCTCGGCGCGGCCCGCCTTCTCGATGACGTCGGCCTCCTTCTCGCGGACCTGGACGACGGCCAGCCCCTCGGCGGCGGACTCCGCCTGGATTCCTTCGGCCAGCCGCAGCTTGGCCTGTGCGTCGAGGTCGGCGGTCTTCAACCGGGCCTCGGCGAGGGTGAGTTCCTCGGCCGCGCGGTGGGTGGCGGCCTGCTCGGCGGCCTCGGCGGCCTTGATGTCCTTGACCAGCTTCTCCTGCGCCTCGGCCTCCGCGGCGATGATCACGGCCTGGCGCTGCCGCTCGGCCTCCTCGACGGCCCGCAGCTTCTTGATGGACTCCTCCTGCTCGGCGACCGTACGGTCCACCGCCACCCGCTCGCGGATGACCTCGGCGATCTCCCGCTTCTCCGCCTCGACCTCCTTCTCGGCGGCGATCCTGGTCAGTTCGGTCTCCCGGTCCCGGGCGATGACCTCCAGCAGGCGGTCCTTCTCAATCCGCTCGCTCTCCACGGCGATGACCCGCTCGCGGTTCTTGGCGGCGACGGCGACCTCGCGGGCCTGGTTCTCGCGCTGCACGCCGAGCTGCTCCTCGGTGCGCAGGAAGGCGCTCTGCGCGCGCAGCCGCTCCTCCTCCACCACCCGTGCGGTCTCGGCCTCCTCGCGGGCCCGTACGGTCTCGATCTCCCGCCTCTGCTTGATCTCGGCGTCGGCCTGCCGGCGTTCCAGCTCCAGGATCGCCTCGCGGGCGTCGACGTCCTGCCGGGTGATCTCCTTCTGCTCGTTGCGCTGGGCCTCGTTGGTGCGGATGTGCTCCACGGCCGTGAGTTCGGTGATCTTGCGGATGCCCTGTGCGTCGAGCACGTTGCCCGGGTCGAGCTGGGTCAGCGGCGTCTGCTCCAGGTAGTCGATCGCGGCGTCTTCGAGGTGGTAGCCGTTCAGGTCGACACCGATGACCTCGATGATCCGGTACCGCAGTTCCTCGCGCTTGGTGTAGAGGTCGGTGAAGTCCATCTGTTTGCCGACGGTCTTGAGCGCCTCGGAGAACTTGGCGTGGAACAGTTCCTGCAGCGTGTTCCGGTCACTTGCCCGCGCGGTGCCGACGGCCTGGGCGACCTTGATGACGTCGTTGACGGTCTTGTTGACCTTGACGAAGAACGTGATGCGTATGTCCGCGCGGATGTTGTCCCGGCAGATCAGGCCCTCCTTGCCGGCCCGGGTGATCTCGATGGTCTTCACCGAGATGTCCATCACCTCGGCCTTGTGCAGCACCGGCAGTACGACCGACCCGGTGAAGGTCACATCGACCTTGCGGACCTTGGAGACGATCAGCGCCTTGCCCTGTTCCACCTTGCGGAAGAGTTTGGTGACGAGCAGCAGGCCGATGAGTACGAGCAACAGGGCGACGCCGGCGAGTACGGCGATGCCCACGGTGGCGGCATCCATGGGGACACGTCCTTCTGGGCTGAAAAATTGGCAGAAGTCGGGTGTTGTGGTGCCTCGTTGACGAGACGGATGAATGTCCGGTGGAGGAGGAGACGGCTCAGTGGGCGCCGCGGTTCTGCGGCGCCTGCGGACGGATACCGTCCGCGGGCACCCGCACCGCGCGCTGAACACCGCCCCGGTCCGCACCGCGTGAGCGCGGGGACCGGGACGGCCCGGGTTCATCCGGGCAAAGCCGGTGCAGCGGCCGCACGAACCGGGTGACGGGCGGGACCGCGGCGGGACGGACGGATGTGCGCATCCCCGCCCCCTTCCGTTCACCGCTCGACGTCTTCGGGCAGCACTGCTCCCCTCCGGTCCCGGCGCCAACACCTGCCGGTGTCCGGCACCGGAACCTTCCGCAGTGCTCCCCGCGGACCATGGTTCACTGGAGGGACGGGGGCGCGCATTGCCGGTTTCCGGCAATGTTTACTAGGGTCTTCATGCCGACGCGTACACACGAACGCATCAGGGTTGCGTCAAGAGTTGGGGGGACCGCGTGACGGAACGGGAGCTTCCGGAGCAGTATCTCGATGGCTATACCCAGATCCTGGCGGAGGTCGCGGCGACGGGCAGACGCCTCAGCCGCGACGAGATCGCCTCACGGCGGGCCCTGGGGGAAAGGGCCGCGGAGGCGGGCTTCGGTCTGCGTTCCCTCGTCAGCGCGCATCTGACGGCCGCCCGCGGCGCATGGCCCGGCGGCGGGGACTCGGCGGACGGCGCGCTCGCGGCCGTCCAGCAGGTCGTGGACGCGTTCGCCGAGGGCTACGAGCGGGCTCAGCGGCTGGCGGTGCGTCAGGAGGAGGCGGCGCGGCGGGAGTTCATCGACGACCTGCTCTACGGCCGCAGCGATCTGGGCCGGCTCGCCGAACGCGCCGAGCGCTTCGGCCTGCGGCTGTCCCACGAGCACGCGGTCGCCGTCGCGCGGGGCGCGGTCGCCTACGACGAGGGTGACCCGGTGCCGCGGCAGGTGGAGCGCGCGCTGATAGCCCGCTTCGGTGACCGCAGCATCCTGCTCACCACCAAGGACGGCCGGCTGCTGTGCATCGCGCCCGGGCATCAGACGGAGGTGCTCACCCACTTCGCCAAGCAGGCGCACGCCGCCACCGACGGCGGCCAGGTCGCCATCGGCCGCCCGCAGTCCGGGCCGGGCGGGGTGGTCCAGTCGTACGAGGAGGCCCTGAGCTCCCTGGAGATCGCCGAGCGGCTGGGACTGGACGACCCGTTGCTGCGCGCGGCCGATCTACTGGTCTACCCGGTGCTGGCCCGCGACCGCCAGGCCATGGCCGACCTGGTGCACCACACCCTGGGGCCGCTGACCACGGCCCGTGGGGGTGCCCAGCCCCTGCTCGACACGCTCACCGCCTACTTCGACTCCGGCTGTGTGGCGGCGGAGGCGGCGCGGCGGCTCTCGCTGAGCGTGCGGGCGCTGACGTACCGCCTGGAGCGCATCAGCAAACTCACCGGCGCCAACCCCTCCGACCCGTCGCACCGTTACATGCTCCAGACGGCGGTGATCGGCGCACGTCTGCTGGACTGGCCGGGCGCGGGTCCGTGAGCCGGACAGGCCCCTCGCGCGGGGTCTGTCTCGGACGCCGGACGCCGGCCGCCCAGGGACGGTCGCGAAAGCCCCCTCCCTCGGCCTCCAGCCCGGAGGCGCCCCCGGCCGGGCGGGGGTCAGGTGCGCGCTCCGGGGGTCCACCCGGCCCACGGCGAGGAAGTACCCGGTGCGGCGGGTGGGGGCATCCCCCGCGCCTTCAGGCGACGGCGTCGGTCGACGCCGAGGGCGACGGCCGCCGCCGGACGCAGCAGCCGACGGCCCCGGACGCGTACGGTGCCGGCGCCCGGTCACGGCAGGAACGGCGCCGGTGCCCTTCCGGCGGCAGGCCGGGCTCGGGTCAGTCCTGGACCAGGGTGATGTCCTTGTGCTTGACCGCGTGCGGGACGGGCAGCAGGAGGAAGCCACTGGGGCGCAGTTCCATGACCGTCGCCTCGACGTGCGCGGAGCCGGCCTGCAGGTCCTCGACCGTCACCAGGCCGGAGTTCTTCCAGTGGTGCTCCTTGCCGTCGCACACCGCGCGGGTGCCCCCGATGCCGTAGTGGATCCCCGGATCGGACTGGCTGACCGAGGAGCCGACGAAGACGGGTCCGGTGGCGGCGGTGCAGCGGTAAGTGCCGGAGAGGGTGATGGTGCCGTCGGCGGCGATGTGCCCCTGGGCGTCGACCGTCACGGACTCCTTGGGCGGGGCCGGGGCGGCCGCCGAGGGGGCTGCCCCGGCGGTGCCGAGCAGCAGGAGCGCGGCACCGGCCGCGGCACCGAGGAAGGGACGTACAGGCACGGGGAAACCTCCGGGAATGAGTGGAATGAGGCTTTCCAGCAGTACCCGGCCCCAGGGCCCGCGGCCACTCGTCCTCACCCCTTCGGCGGAGGGCATCGGCCGTCGGGGAACCGTCCCGGGATTGTCCTGGAGCTGTCACGTTTCACGGCAGGCCGTTCCGGTGAGTGCGCGGGCGGAGCATGGTCGGTCCATACGACACGTTCGGACCGTCACCGATGTGGAGGTGCGCCATGTGTGCCCACCAGCCTTCCTGCCCCCGGCCCGAGTCCCACGTCCCGCATGTGGTGGCCGCGCACCCCGAGCAGGGGTGGAGCCTGCTGTGCGACGGCGTCATCGTCTTCGACGACACCGGCGAACTGCTCCCCGACGGCCGGGTGATCGCCCCGCACCGGGTCCCCGCCGACCACCTCACGGTCGCTGCCTGACTCCATCCCCGGCGCGGGAGGCGGCCGTATTCGCGGGCATCATCCGGTCCTCGCCCGCCCGGACGACCGGCGCGGGCCGGTCGACGTACCGCAGACCCTGGGCGGCCCGAGCAGTTCCAACCGCCGGACGTGGCTCCCATAGTGCCGAAGTCCCGCCGGATCGCCGGGTCCGTCCGCAGGGGCCGCAGCCACCGGTCGACGAGCTGTTCCGGCACCGGGCGCCCGGCGAGCGCGCGGAAGCCGATCGGGAGCCTGCGCAGCGGTTTCGGGCCCGGTGTGCGGACCATGAGCGGGGTGCCCCCGGGGACCCGGCAGGCCGCGGTGATCATTGTGCCGGGCACGCCCGGCGGGTAGGTGTCGAAGGCCTCGCAGCAGATCAGCAGCAGCCGGGCCGGCCGCTCGAGGTGGCGGGCAGCGACCGTCTGGGCGCGTCCGCAGTCGCTCGAGCCGTACGGCAGGGTCGGCGCGAGGATCCGGTGGCCGGTCCGCATTCCGGCGATGACCTTCCGCCGGACGGAGGAATCGTGCAGGAGTCCGTGCGGCAGCACGTCGCGCCCGTGTTCAGTTCGGCCCGGTCAGGGCAGCAGCGCGAAGCCGTCGAGTTCCACGAGTGCCTGTTCGTCCCACAGGCGGACCACTTCGACGACCGCCATCGCCGGGTAGTCGCGTCCGGCCAACTCCCGCCATACGGCGCCGATTTCCCGGGCGTGGGTGCGGTACGCGGCGACGTCGGTGGCGTACACGGTGACGCGGGCCAGGTCGGCGGGGGCGCCTCCGGCGGCGCGCAGGGCGGCGAGCAGGTTGGTGAGGGCACGGGTGAACTGTGCGGGCAGGGTGTCGCCGACGACCTTGCCGTCGGAGTCGAGCGCGGTCTGGCCGGCCAGGAACACCAGCCGGGAGCCGGTCGCGACGACGGCGTGCGAGAAGCCGGCCGGCGGGGAGAGTTCGGGCGGGTTGACGCGCTCGGCGGTCACCGGTCCTCCAGGTTCTTGTACGACTCCTTGGCGATGATGCCCCGCTGCACCTCGCTGGCCCCCTCATAGATGCGGGGTGCTCGGACTTCCCGGTAGAGGTGTTCCAGCAGGTGCCCGCGCTCCAGGGCGCGAGCGCCGTGCAGTTGGACAGCCCGGTCGACGACGTACTGCGCGGTCTCGGTGGCGAGCAGCTTCGCCATCGCGGAGCGCCGGGGGACGTCGGCGGCGCCCGCGTCGTACGCCGTGGCCGCCGCGTACACCATCAGCCGGGCCGCCTCCGTGCGCAGGGCCATCTCGGCGACCTGGTGGGCGACGGACTGCAGGTCCTTCAACTTGCCCCCGAAGGCGTCCCGCCGGGCGGTGTGGGCGAGGGTGGCGTCCAGGGCGGCCTGGGCCATGCCGACCGCGAAGGCGCCGACGCTGGGCCGGAACAGGTTGAGGGTGCCCATGGCGACCCGGAAGCCGCCGTCCGGCTCGCCGAGCACGTCGTCGGCGCTCACCGGTACGGCGTCGCACCGCAGGGCGCCTATGGGGTGCGGGGAGAGCATGTCGAGGCGGCTGCCGGTGAGGCCGGGGCGGTCGGCGGGGACCAGGAAGGCGGTCACGCCGCGGGCGCCGGCGCCGGGGGTGGTGCGGGCGAAGACGGTGTAGAAGTCGGCGTCGGGGGCGTTGGAGATCCAGCACTTGTCCCCGGTGAGCCGCCAGCCGCCGGGGCCGTCGGGGTGGGCGGTGAGGGACAGGGCCGCCGCGTCCGAGCCGGCTCCCGGCTCGCTGAGCGCGAACGCCGCGACGACGCTGCCGTCGCTCACCCCGGCCAGCCAGCGCTCGCGCTGGGCGGGGGTGCCGTGGGCGTGCACCGGATGGGCGCCCAGGCCCTGGAGGGCGAGGGCGGTCTCCGCCTCGGTGCATCCGTGGGCGAGTGACTCGCGCATCAGGCACAGGTCGAGCGCACCGGAGGTGAACAGCCGGGACAGCAGGCCCAGAGTGCCGAGTTCGGCGACCAGGGCGCGGTTGACCCGGCCGGGTTCGCCCTTCTCCGCGAGCGGGCGCAGCCGCTGCGACGCCAGCTCGCGCAGCTCCGCGCACCAGGCGAGTTGTGCCGGTTCGAGCGAGAATGCGGTCATCGCCGGTCCTTCCCTCGCGGCTGGGCCACTCCGAGGTTATCGCGGACCGTTGACTGTCGTCACCAACACGATACGCTCCTGGTGCGAGCCCACCACGCCAAGGGGGCGAACCGCCATGAACCCACGGGTCACCGCGCACGTCGACACCTTCGCCCGCGAGCATCTCCCGCCACCCGACCAGTGGCCCGAGCTCCGCTTCGACCTGCCGGAGCTGCACTACCCCGAGCGGCTCAACTGCGCCGCCGAACTGCTGAACGGCCCGCCCGACGACCGCCCGGTGTTCCACACCCCCGACGGCGCGACATGGACGTACGGCGAACTACGGGCACGGGTGGACCGGCTGGCGCACATCCTCACCGGCGACCTGGGGGTCGTCCCGGGCAACCGGGTGCTGCTGCGCGGCCCCACCACGCCGTGGCTGGCCGCGTGCTGGCTGGCGGTGCTGAAGGCGGGCGCGGTCGCCGTCACCGTGCTGGCCCAGCAGCGCGCGCACGAGCTGAGCACCATCTGCTCGATCGCCGAGGTGCGCCACGCCCTGTGCGACATCCGGGCCGTGGACGACCTGGCCAAGGCCGAGATCCCGGACCTGAGGATCGTCACCTACGGCGGCGACTCACCGGACGACCTGCTGCGCCGTCCGGCGCCCGGCACACCGTACGAGGCGGTGCCGACCGCCGCCGACGACGTCGCGTTGATCGCCTTCACCTCCGGTACCACCGGACGGCCCAAGGGCTGCATGCACTTCCACCGGGATGTGCCGGCGATCGCGGACACCTTCTCCCGGCACGTGCTCAAACCGGTCCCGGACGACGTCTTCGCCGGCAGTCCCCCGCTGGGCTTCACCTTCGGTCTGGGCGGCCTCGTGGTGTTCCCGATGCGGGCCGGCGCGAGCGCCCTGCTGCTCGAACAGGCCCACCCCGAGCAGCTGTTGGCGGCGATCGCCGAGCACCGGGTGTCGGTGCTGTTCACCGCGCCCACCGCCTACCGGGCGATGCTCGGCGCGGCGGACTCGCACGACCTGTCCTCGCTGCGCCGTTGCGTCTCGGCGGGCGAGAACCTGCCGGCCGCCACCTGGAACGCCTGGTACGAACGCACCGGGCTGCGCATCATCAACGGCATCGGCTCCACCGAACTGCTGCACATCTTCGTCTCCGCCGCCGACGAGCACATCAAGCACGGAACGACCGGAGTGCCGGTGCCCGGGTGGCAGGCGCGCGTGCAGGACGCGGACGGCGTCCCCGTGCCCGACGGGGAGCCGGGCCTGCTCGCGGTGCGCGGTCCCGTCGGCTGCCGCTATCTCGCCGACCCACGCCAGCGGGACTATGTGCGCGGCGGCTGGAACATCACCGGCGACACCTATGTCCGCGACCCCGACGGCTACTTCCGGTACGTGGCCCGCGCCGACGACATGATCATCTCGGCCGGGTACAACATCGCCGGGCCCGAGGTCGAGGACGCGCTGCTGCGTCACCCGGACGTCGTGGAGGCGGCCGTGGTGGGGCGGCCGGACGAGGCACGTGGCGAGGTCGTGGTGGCGTACACGGTGGTCAAGGAGGGCGCCGAGCGCGACGCCGAGGCGCTGCGCGCCTTCGTGAAGTCCGAGCTCGCACCGTACAAGTGCCCCCGCGAGATCGTCTTCGTGGACGCGCTGCCGCGCACGGCCACCGGCAAGCTCCAGCGCTTCCGGCTGCGCGCCCCCGCCGGCCCGGGAGATGACCAGGACTGATGCCGGGGAACAGCGCCCGCCGATACGACCTAAGATGATCAACGTGTCCGACCAGCATGCTCCACGGTCTCTCATCGTCACGCTCTACGGCGCGTACGGCCGCTTCGCGCCGGGCCCGGTGCCCGTCGCCGAACTGATCCGGCTGCTGGCCGCGGTGGGCGTGGACGCCCCGTCCGTGCGTTCCTCGGTGTCCCGGCTCAAACGGCGCGGGCTGCTTGTTCCGGCGCGCACGGCACGGGGCGCCGCCGGCTACGAACTGTCGGCGGACGCACGCCAGTTGCTGGACGACGGCGACCGCCGCATCTACGCCACCGCCCCGCCCCGGGACGAGGGCTGGGTGCTCGCCGTGTTCTCCGTGCCGGAGTCCGAGCGGCAGAAACGGCACGTGCTGCGCTCCCGGCTGTCCGGCCTCGGCTTCGGCACGGCGGCACCGGGCGTGTGGATCGCGCCCGCGCGGCTGTACGAGGAGACCAGGCACACGCTGGAGCGCCTGCGGCTCGACGGGTATGTCGACCTGTTCCGCGGTGAGCACCTCGGTTTCGCCCCCACCGCGGACGCGGTCGCGCGCTGGTGGGATCTGGCCGACATCGCCAAGCAGCACGAGGCGTTCCTGGACCGGCACGCGCCCGTGCTGCGCTCCTGGGAGGAACGGACCGGCACCCCGCCGGAGGAGGAGGCCTACCGCGACTACCTCCTCGCCCTGGACTCGTGGCGCCATCTGCCCTACGCCGACCCGGGCCTGCCCGCCGCCCTGCTCCCCCCGGACTGGCCCGGCACGCGCTCGGCGGCCGTCTTCCAGGCGCTGCACGAACGACTCCGCGACGCGGGCGCCCGCTACACGGCCCTGGAGTCCGCCTGAGCCTGACCAACGGTGTCAGTCACCGCTGAGGGTCAGGCGCGGCTTGGGCGCGTCCGTGCGCCCGGTCTGCGGGCGGCGGCTGCCCGCGCGGTACTGCGGCGGCCAGACCACGCCCGGGCCCTCGTAGCCCTGTTCGGCCGCCGCGTGCAGGGTCCAGTGCGGGTCGTAGAGATGCGGCCGGGCCAGGGCGCACAGGTCCGTACGCCCGGCGAGGAGCAGGGAGTTGACGTCGTCCCACGAAGAGATCGCACCGACCGCGATCACCGGGACGCCGGCCTCGTTGCGCACCCGGTCGGCAAACGGGGTCTGGTACGAACGGCCGTACTCCGGCTGCTCGTCGGCCACCACCTGACCGGTCGACACGTCGATCGCGTCGGCGCCGTGCGCGGCGAAGGCACGGGCGACGTCGACCGCGTCCTCCGCGGTCATGCCGCCCTCCGCCCAGTCGGTGGCGGAGATGCGCACGGTCATCGGCCGGTCCCCCGGCCAGACCGCGCGCACGGCGTCGAAGACCTCCAGCGGGAAGCGCAGCCGCTTCTCCGGTGAACCCCCGTAGGCGTCGGTGCGGCGGTTGGTGAGCGGGGAGAGGAAGCCGGAGAGCAGATAGCCGTGCGCGCAGTGCAGTTCCAGCAGGTCGAAACCGGCCCGCGCGGCCCGCGCCGCGGCGGCCGTGAACTGCTCCCTGAGATCGGTGAGCTGGGCCCGGGACAGCTCCCGGGGCACCTGGCTGCCCGGCTTGTACGGCAGCGGGGACGCGGCGACGAGGGGCCAGTTGCCGTCGTCGAGCGGTTCGTCCATGCCCTCCCACATCAGCTTGGTCGAGCCCTTGCGCCCGCTGTGGCCGAGTTGCACGCCGATCGCGGTGCCGGGCGCCCGCACATGCACGAACGCGGTGATCCGCCGCCATGCCTCGGCCTGCCGGGCGGTGTACAGGCCCGCGCAGCCGGGGGTGATGCGGCCCTCCGGGCTGACGCACACCATCTCGGTCATCACCAGGCCGGCGCCGCCGAGGGCGCGGGCGCCCAGGTGCACCAGGTGGAAGTCGCCGGGAACGCCGTCGGCTGCCGAGTACATGTCCATGGGCGAGACGACGACGCGGTTGCGCAGGGTCAGACCGCGCAGCCGCAGCGGTGTGAACATCGGCGGCATGCCGGGCGGGCAGCCGAACCCGCGCTCCACCGCCTCGGTGAAACGGGCGTCGCGCAGCCGCAGGTTGTCGTGGGTGACGCGGCGGCTGCGGGTGAGCAGGTTGAAGGCGAACTGGCGGGACGGCTGGGAGAGGTAGAGGGGCAGGTTCTCGAACCATTCCAGGCTGGCCCGGGCGGCGCGCTGGGTGGACGCGACGACGGGCCGGCGCTCCGCCTCGTACGCGGCCAGCGCCTCGTCGAAGGAGGGCTGTTCGCGCAGGCAGGCGGCGAGCGCCAGCGCGTCCTCGACGGCGAGTTTGGTGCCGGAGCCGATGGAGAAGTGGGCGGTGTGCGCGGCGTCGCCGAGGAGTACGACGTTGCCGTGCGACCAGCGTTCGTTGACGACCGTGCGGAAGGTGGTCCACGTCGAGTTGTTGCCCCGCAGCGGGCGCCCGCCGAGCGCTTCGGCGAAGATCTTGGCGCAGCGCCCGACGGACTCGGTCTCGTCCATCTCGTCGAATCCGGCGGCGTACCAGACCTCTTCGCGCATCTCGACGATCACGGTGGAGGCGCCTTGGCTCTGCGGCCCGCGGGCGTAGGGGTAGCCGTGCAGTTGCATCACGCCGTGCTCGGTCTCGGCGATCTCGAACCGGAAGGCGTCGAAGGCGAAGTCGGCGGCCAGCCAGATGTAGCGGCAGCGGTGTGCGGTGATCCGGGGCCGGAACACGTCCGCGAAGGCTTCACGGGTGGTGCTGTTGACTCCGTCGGCGGCCACGACGAGGTCGTGGGTCTGCGCCAGGCGGGCCGGGTCGGGGGCCGGGGAGCGGAAGCGCAGGTCGACGCCGAGGGCGCGGCAGCGGTGGTGCAGGATCTGAAGGAGGCGGCGTCGGCCGAGGGCGGCGAAGGCGTGTCCTCCGGAGGTGTGGCGGGTGCCCCGGTGGACGATGTCGATGTCGTCCCAGCGGACGAAGTCGCGTTGCAGGGCCGCGTAGACCTGCGGGTCGGCGTGCTCGATACCGCCGAGGGTCTCGTCCGAGAGGACGACGCCGAAGCCGAAGGTGTCGTCCGGGGCGTTGCGCTCATAGAGGGTGATCTGGCGGCCGGGGTCGAGGCGTTTGAGCAGCGCGGCGGTGTACAGACCGCCGGGCCCTCCGCCGATGATCGCCACGCGTTGCCCCCGGGGGTGTGCGGTGCCGTGCGTCATCCGGTCACCGCCCCTGCCACTTCGGAGGGCGCTTCTCCGTGAAGGCCGCGTGGAACTCGGCGTAGTCCTCGCCGGTCATCAGGAGGGCCTGGGTGGAGGCGTCCAGTTCGACCGCCGCCGCCAGGGGCATGTCCAGTTCAGCGGTGAGCAGGGCCTTGGTCTGGGCATGGGCCAGGGCGGGGCCGTCGGCGAGGCGGCGGGCCAGGCTCCGGGCGGCCTCGTCGGCATGGCCCTCGTCCGTCAGTGCGCTGATCAGGCCGATCCGCTCGGCCTCCGGGGCGCGCACCGGATCGCCCAGCATCAGCAGCCGCGTCGCGTGCCCGAGGCCGACGACCCGCGGCAGCAGATACGCGGCGCCCATGTCGCCGCCGGACAGGCCGACCCGGGTGAAGAGGAAGGCGAAGCGGGCGCTGGGGTCGGCGACCCGGAAGTCGGCGGCCAGGGCGAGGACGGCGCCCGCGCCCGCCGCCACTCCGTGCACCGCGGCGATCACCGGGAACGGGCACTCCCGTACGGCGCGCACCACCTGGCCGGTCATCCGGTTGAAGTCGAACAGCTGGGCGGTGTCCATGGAGAGGGTCGCGCCGATGATCTCGTCGACGTCGCCCCCGGAGCAGAAGCCGCGCCCCTCGCCGGCCAGCACCAGGGCGCGCACCGCCCGCTCCCGGGAGAGCTCGGCGAGCAGGTCGCGCAGGTCGGCGTAGGCGCCGAAGGTGAGCGCGTTGCGCTTGTCGGGGCGGGCGAGGGTGACGGTCGCGACGCCGTCGTCGAGGTCGACGCGCAGATGCTCCCAGCGCGCGGTGCGGGCGGCGGAACCGGTGAAGGGACTCATGAGGGCGGCCTCCTCGGGCGGGCACTGCGCTGCTCAGTGAGCTCTGCCCCTCGAAGTTATCACCTCTTGGTGACTGTCGTCATGAGCGCGCGATACCGTTCGGGGGCCGTCACGTCCGTCACGGCTCGTCGACACGCCGGTAACGGTGCGAGCGGCGGTGCGAGGCCGGGCGCCGGCGTGGGTAAGCCGCTCAGTGCCGGGGCCGGACGCCCCGGCCGGCGCCCGGGCAGGACTCCGGGGCCCGCCCCCCTCGAAGGGGTGGCACCGGTGCGCCGTACGATGGACGGCTGAACGCAGGAGCACCTGCTCCATGAACGGACCCGCTGTGCACGAACCCTTCGCTGCTTCCACCTCCTGGCGCGTAGCGCTGCCGCACTCGACCGCGGCAGTGCCGGTGGCGCGTGCGCTGGTCCGTACGGCACTGGCCGAGCGGGAGCACTCCGCCGACAGCGACACGGCGGAGCTGCTGACGGCGGAGCTGGTGGCCAACGCCGTGGAGCACACCTCGGGGAGCGCCCCGATAGAGCTGGTGGTGCGGCTGCTGCCGACCGGGTTCCAGGTCGAGGTGCACGACGCCGACCCGGCGCCGCCCCGTGACCTCACCCGTCCGGTGATCGGCATGCCCGACCCCTGGCAGGAGCACGGGCGCGGGCTGCTGCTGATCCGCTCGCTGAGTTCGTCCTGCGGTCACCGCCCCACCGAGTCCGGCAAGGCGGTGTGGTTCCGGCTGCCGGGACAGCGGCGCCCGCGCTGAGCGGGCGGTCTCAGGCGAGGGTGGCGACCAGGACCGCCTTGATCGTGTGCATACGGTTCTCCGCCTCGTCGAAGACCACCGAGTGCGCGGACTCGAACACCTCGTCGGTCACCTCCAGCGACCCCAGGCCGTGGGCCTCGTACACCTCACGGCCCACCTGCGTGCCGAGGTCGTGGAAGGCGGGCAGGCAGTGCAGGAACCCGACGTCGGGGTTGCCGGTGGCGCGCAGCACGTCCATGGTCACCGCGTAGGGCGCGAGCGCGGCGATCCGCTCGTCCCAGACCTCCTTGGGCTCCCCCATGGAGACCCAGACGTCCGTGGCGACGAAGTCGGCGCCCGCGACGCCCTCGGCGATGTCCTCGGTGAGCGTGATGCGGGCCCCGCTGCCGGCGGCGAGTTCGCGGGCCCGGTCGACGATCTCCTGGGCGGGCCAGTAGGTCTTCGGGGCGACGATACGGACGTCCATGCCCAGCAGGGCCGCGGTGACCAGGTAGGAGTTGCCCATGTTGAAGCGGGCGTCGCCCAGGTAGGCGAAGGCGATATCGGTGAGCGGCTTGGCGCTGTGCTCGGTCATGGTGAGGACATCGGCGAGCATCTGGGTGGGGTGCCAGTCGTCGGTGAGCCCGTTGAAGACAGGCACGCCGGCGTACCGGGCCAGTTCCTCCACCTTGGCCTGGCTGTCGCCCCGGTACTCGATGCCGTCGTACATCCGTCCCAGCACCCGGGCGGTGTCCTTCACCGACTCCTTGTGGCCCATCTGCGAGCCCGCCGGATCGAGGTAGGTCGTCGAGGCGCCCTGGTCGGCGGCGGCCACCTCGAACGCGCAGCGGGTACGGGTCGAGGTCTTCTCGAAGATCAGCGCGATGTTCCTGCCCCGCAGATACTGGTGCTCGGTCCCGGCCCGCTTGGCTGCCTTCAGCTCGGCGGCCAGTTCCAGCAGGCCGAGGAACTCCTCCGCGGTGAAGTCCACCTCCTTGAGGAAGTGGCGGCCGGCGAGGGCGGTCGGAACAGTCGCCATGGGGCGCTCCAGGGATGGGGGAACACGAACCATTGGAAGTGTATACGACAAGTTGTATTTCTATACGGCGCTCTATACGGCGTCTCGCTCTACGGGACAGCTCATGCAGCGCGGCCCTCCCCTGCCCCGGCCCAGCTCGCTGCCCGGGATTTCTATCACCTCGATGCCCTGCTTGCGTAGATGGGTGTTGGTGGTGGAGTTCCTTTCGTAGGCGACGACCACGCCCGGTTCGACGGCCAGGACGTTGCAGCCGTCGTCCCACTGCTCGCGTTCCGCGGAGTGCACGTCCTGGGTGGCGGTCAGCACCCGGATCTCGCTGAGCCCGAGCGCGGCGGCGATCGCGCGGTGCATGTGCTCGGGCGGATGGTCGGTGACCTTCAGTTCCTTCTCGTCGGAGCCGGGCTCGATGGTGTAGGAGCGGAGCATGCCGAGGCCCGCGTACTGGGTGAAGGTGTCGCCGTCGACCATGGTCATCACGGTGTCCAGGTGCATCAGGGCGCGTCTCTTCGGCATGTCGAGGGCCACGATGGCGCGGGCCGAGCCGGCCGCGAAGAGTTTGTGCGCGAGCATCTCCACGGCCTGCGGGGTGGTGCGCTCGCTCATGCCGATCAGCACCGCGCCGTTGCCGATGACCAGCACGTCCCCGCCCTCGATGGTGGACGGGTAGTCGGCCTGACCCTCGGACCAGACGTGGAAGGTCTCCTCCCGGAACAGCGGGTGGTGCCGGTAGATCGCCTCGAAGTGCACGGTCTCGCGCTGCCGGGCGGGCCACCGCATCGCGTTGATGGAGACACCGTCGTAGATCCAGGCGGAGGTGTCCCGGGTGAAGAGGTGGTTGGGCAGCGGGCGCAGCAGGAAGTCGTCGAGCTCCATGACGTGGAAGCGCACGGAGATCGGCTCCGGGTGGGAGTCCAGGAACTCCCGCTTGGTCATCCCGCCCACCAGGATGTCGGCCAGTTCGGGCGCCGGGAGGGTCTCGAAGGCGGCGCGGAGGTGGTCCGCGGCCAGCGGGCCGTACTCCTTCTCGTGGAAGACCCGGTCCAGTACGAGCGCGCGGGCGTCGGGCAGCGCGAGCGTCTCGGAGAGCAGGTCGCCGAAGAGATGGACGGTGACACCGCGCTCGCGCAGGACGTCGGCGAACCCGTCGTGCTCGGCGCGCGCCCGGCGCACCCAGAGCACGTCGTCGAAGAGCAGGGCGTCCTTGTTGCTGGGGGTGAGCCTTTTGAGCTCGAGATCGGGCCGGTGCAGGATGACGCGGCGCAGCCGCCCGGCCTCGGAGTCGACGTGGTAGGTCATGCCTTCATCCTGACCACCCGGGCGCGGGTTCACCCCCGGTTCGGCACATCCGCGCTCCGCCGTCCGTCGCCCGGCGCCCCGGACAGCAGCAGCTCCGGACGGGCCAGCAACCGGCGGGCGGCGGGGCCCGGCTCCAGCGCCGCCCGGGCGACGATCCATCCGGCGAGCAGGTGCGGGTCCCCGGGCTTGCGTTCCAGCTCCTCGGTGTACCCCTGGAACGCGGCTCGCGGGGCCCCTGCGGCGAGGTGCTCGTCCGGGGTGCGGGGCGCGGCCGGCGGCACGGCGAAGGCGTGGGTGCGGACGTCGGGCCAGGAGGAGCGACCGGACCGGAAACGGAGGCCGTCGGGAGCGGCGGCGGGGTTTTCGGGTGGCACGGAGTGCCCTTCCGGTCCGGGGAGGGCGGTGGGCCCGGTAGGCGAGGGCGGGGCGAGGTTGCGCAGGCGCCACTCGGTGCGGTGCAGGGCGGCGGCGATGCGGGCCCGGGTACGGGCGGGTGGGGCGACGGGTTCGCGCAGCCAGCTGTCCAGGCTGCGGGCGAGGCCCCCGACCAGGGCGCGGCCGGCCCCGGTGAGCCGGCCGCTGGTGAGCAGGGTGCGCACGACGAGGCGGCTCTGCGTCCGGCGCAGCGCGAAGTGGTAGGCGGCCGTCTCCGCGTGCTCGGGGTCGGACAGCCGGTCCCGCCAGAAGCCCGCGACGCCGGTGAAGGCGTAGGCGCCGTGCAGCAGGCCGGTGAGATGGCGGGGGTCGGGGCGCCACGGTGCGTAGTAGCGCTCCGCGCGGTCGTCGGTCAGCAGCGGGAAGAGGTGGATCAGGGCGGCGAGCTTGCTGTGCTGGAACTCGTGGACCAGCGCCTCGGCCAGGGCGAGCGCCGAGGAGGGGCGGGCGATGACCATGGCGCCGTACGCGTCACCGCTGGACGCCGACACGCGCACCTCGGGCGGCGGCGGGGGCAGCGGGCTGGTCCGCGCCCAGGGGACGACGGCGCGGATCGCCGCGGGGTCGAGTCGTCCGGGCCCCGGTCCGGGCGCGGTCGCGAGGAGCGCCACGGCCTCGTCGAACAACCGCTGCCAGGCCCCCGCCTCGTCGTCGTCCAGCCGGGCGGGCGCGATGGGGTCGTCGAGGTCGCGATAGGGGTCCAGGTCCTCCAGGGGGATGGCGACTTCTCCGGCCGGGGTGGTGTGCGTGAGGGTGCGCAGCGGAAGCCAGTGGGGGTCGGCGGGCGCTGCGTCACCGACGGCCGCCGGGGCGGGACGGCAGGTCAGGGTCGACCGGCGGCCGTCGGGGGTGGGTCCGCTCAGGGTCAGTTCCCCGGCGCGGGTGCTGGCCGTGCCCACCGTCAGGCCGGACGACCCGTGCGGGAGCCGGGACAGTCCGAGGCCGGGCAGGGACAGCGCGCCGTCGTCCAGCGGAACACGCAGAACCGTTTCGGTACCGGCGTGCAGCGAGGCGGCGACCGCGAGGGCGTTCAGTCTGCCCGCCTCCGCCCACAGGGGCGGGCCGGTCGCGGTGCCGTGCACCCGGCGCAGCAGGTGGGCGATCCAGGCCCCGGTGGCCGGGGCGAGCAGCAGCCGCTCGGCCGGCTCCGGCGCGTGCTCCGCCGACTCCTTGAACACGCGCCAGGCCTCCGGCACCGGGGTCAGCGGAGTGGGCAGGTCCCGGATGCGCGTCAGCAGGGTCCGCAGCAACAGCAGCCGGCGTGCCCGTTCGCCCCGTTCGAGAAAGGCGACGGCCGCCGCGGAGCCACCGCCGGCGGCCAGTTCCGCGAAGAGGCGTTCGGGCATGCGGAACGGGACGGTGCGCGGCTCGCTGGTCATGAGGAACGGGACCTCCGGTGACGGATGCGGGCAGGAAGCCGGCGGCCCGTGGGGACCTGGTCCGGGCTACTGCCGCCGGGGCGGGGACGGTCACTCGGCCCGGGCGCTCCCCTCGTTCCCGCCCCTGATGCTGCCGCGCGCCCGCAGGACCTCTTCGAGCACGCGGACGGTCGGGCGGAGCGGGGCGAGATCGTCCAGCGCGGTCAGGGGCAGGCCCGCGAGGTCGGCCAGATCCGACTCCCAGACGTCGGTCCCCGCACCGGTGGCCGGCTCACGGTCGGCGGTGTGGCGCAGAGCGGGCGGCTGATCCAAGATGCTCCCCCTTCTCGCACGGTGGCACGCGATGCCCCGTACCCATGTCCCTTTTCCATCATGGCCATTCCTGCCCGGGTCGAAAACCGTACGATCACGCCACCCGATCTTTTGGACGGTCTCGTCCGCCTTGTCGCCTCCGTCAACTCGGCCGAACGGAACAGCAGTTCGCCACGCGCACCGGGCGGAGCATGCCGGACGGGACCGGTGTGATGGCCTGCGCCATCTGTCCGGACCGAGGGCGGGTGCGTCCGGGCGGGCGAACCCACGACGGCCGGGGTTCCCCGGCCGATGACGCGGGTACGGCAGAGCACGGCTCCCTTCCCTGAGGGCCCGGAGGTGTGTTCGTACGGCCGGAAACAGTTCTTCCGCATCGGGCCGGGACCGCGCGCACGCCCCTGCGAACTTCACAGGGCCCGGCCCGCGCACCACTGCTCCGTCCGTGACAACGACCGCTGTCATGTGCCCCCAGTGACACCGGTGGCGGAGGATCTGCGGTGCGCTGCTCGTCGGGTTCGTCTGTTCCCGGGAGAAGGGCGGCATACTCGATCCGGATCTGCTGCGTCCGCTGCATGACATCAGCGCGCTGCTGCTGCCGTTCTTCTTCGTCATCTCGGGTCAGGCCGTCGCGCTCAACGAGAGCACGACCGCGGTCCCCGGCCCCCGACACGGCGCCGGCCCCGCTCCCGGGTCCTCCGGGGAGCGGGGCCGCTGCCGTGTGTCACAGGGGCATCGGGGCCATGTCGCACTCGATGCGGGCCCGCTGGAGGGCCGCCGCCAGCCAGTGGTGGTCCGGACGGAGCACCCGGCTGAAGCCCTCCAC
Organism: Streptomyces sp. NPDC052079; assembly: GCF_040680275.1. Classification (NCBI taxonomy): domain Bacteria; kingdom Bacillati; phylum Actinomycetota; class Actinomycetes; order Kitasatosporales; family Streptomycetaceae; genus Streptomyces; species Streptomyces sp. NPDC052079. The sequence continues at coordinate 15,888 of NZ_JBFAWL010000008.1, read as the reverse complement.
CGCCTTGCGCTGCAACTCCTCCGCCTCGGCGCCACGGCCCAGACCCCGATTGTCGAGGGCGAGGTTCGCGGTCACGGCCAGCGTGAGGGGGTGGTCCTCTCCGGCGACCTCCGCCAGCAGCGGCAGGGTGGCCGAGTCGATCGCGTGGGCCCGCTCGAAGTCGAGCTGCCCGTACGCCGTGTTCGCCCGGCCGATGGCCACGGTCAGGGTGGTGATGTGCCGCTCCCCCACCGTTGCGGTCAGCCGGCGGTCCGCGTCCTCCTCCAGGTCGTGGGCCGTGTCGTGGGCCCCCAGCGCACGCCAGGTCGCGGCGAGATTGGCCTTCGTCAGCAGCGTGTACGCGTGGTCCCGGCCGAGGCGCTGCTCGAACCGCCGTACGGTCGACTCCGCCAGCTCACGGGAGCCTTCCAGGTCGCCGGCCAGGCGGCGGTCCACGGAGAGGTTGGCGGCCGTCGACAGGGAGTCGAAGTGGTCCTGCCCGTACCGGGCGACAAAGCGCCTCAGGGTCTCCTCGCAGAGCTTCGCCGCCTCCGTGAGCGCACCGTCGCGGCGCTGGCAGACCGCGAGGTTGCCGGCGATGCGCAGGGTGAGGGGGTGCTCCCCGCCGATCGCCGCCCTGGCGCGGCGGTACACGTCTTCCTGGAAGTCCCGCGCGCCCATGTAGTCGCCGCTCTCGCGCATGTCGATGGCGAGACCGTTGAGGCTGTTGAGGGTGAAGAAGCTGGCCGGGCCGAACAGCAGTTCACGCTGCCGGGCGTTCTCCTGGTCCAGCGGCAGCGCCTGGCGGAAGTCGCCGCACAGCCGGAGGTCTCTGCCCCAGGCGTGGATGGCGCGCAGCGTCACCGGGTCGTCCGGGCCGAACAGCGACCGGGCCAGCTCGGTGGCCTCCTCGGTCAGCTTCCGGGCCTCGAGGAACCGCCCCTGGTAGCCGCGGGCGTCGGCCATCTCGCACAGCGAGTCGACCATGTCCTCGGTGTCGGCCTCGATGCGGCGCGAGACCTCCAGCGCCTTCTCGGTGAGCGGGATGGACTCCGGCACCTGGCCGTTCTGGCGGAGCAGGAATCCCAGGCTCTTCGTCATGCGGATGACCTGGTTGTCCTCCTCGCCGGAGGCCGCGAGCCACGCGCTCCACGCCTGGCGCGCGAAGTCGGCCGCGCCCTCGTGGTCGCCCCAGTAGTACAGGAACCAGACGGTGTCGAAGACCAGTTCACGCACATAGGTGTCGGTGCAGGTCACCGCGTGCGACGTCAGCACATGCGGGAGCAGCGCCTGGTAGGCGCGCCATTCCAGTGACGAGCCGGGCGGGCCCGGCTTGGCGGCCGACAGCAGCTGGTGGGCGGCGTCCCGCATCCGCTCGCGCTCCTGCCGGCCCAGTTTGGCCAGGAGCACCGTCTGCAGCAGACGGTGCATCTGGAGCGTGTCGGACCGCGGGTCCACCTTGATCAGGGAGAACTGACTGAGGTCGCGGACCGCGCGGTTCAGCTTGATCGCCTCCCGCAGCAGCGGGTCGACCTCGGGCGTCACGTTCACCCCCCGGCTGCCGCGCAGCATCGACCGCGGGATCGGCTCCGGCGCCATGCTCGCGCAGATGTCGAGGAGCTGGCGGGCGCCCGGGTTGTTCTGCTGGATCCGCTCCAGCGAGATGTCCCAGGCGGCGGCCACGGAGACCGGGTAGTCGGGGGCCGGGTCGAGTTCGAGGATCTCGGGGCTGCGCTGGGCGAGCAGGTCCAGGTACTCGTCGACGAGCATGCCGGTGACCGCGCGCCAGGCACCGGCCTGCTCCACCGCCAGCGGCAGATCGCCGAGGGCCTCGGCGAGCCGGCCGGCGTCGGCCTCGGTGAGGTCGGGCGAGCGCCGCTGGAGCAGCTCGATCGACTCCTCGCGGTCGAACACGTTGACCGGCAGCGGGGTGGCGACGCGTTCCCACGCCCGGTTCCGGGATGTGACGATGACCTTCCCCGGCCCGTTGGTCGGGAAGTACTGGCGGACCGCCTCGACGTCCTCCGCGTTGTCGAAGACGAGCAGCCAGTTGTCGTACGGCGTGCCGGTGCGCAGCGCCTCCAGGACGGCGGGCACGGCGGTGTTCGCGGCGGGCGCGCCCGTGCTGTCCTGTCCCGGCGGGGCGACGCCCAGCTGGGCCGCGAGCTGGGCCAGGGCGGCCAGGATCAGGCTCTCCCGTTCGGCGGGGATCCAGCAGATGACCTTGTAGTCGTGCTGGTGGGTGTAGATGTACTCCAGCGCCAGCTGGGACTTGCCGACACCACCCAGCCCGTGCAGCGCGTGCGGGAGCACGGCCGCCGTGTCCTGGGCACTCAGTTGGTCCTCCACGGCCCTCAGCAGCGCCTGCCGGCCGACGAACGAGGTGTTCCGGAGGGGAACGTTCACCAGAAGGGCGGGCGTCGGGGTCATGGTGCTCTGCATGAGCGGCTCAGCCTCCGGGGCTTCTTGTCGGGTGGCGTCGGTTACCGGGCTTGGCACGGGCTCTCCTGGTTCGTCGGGACCGTTCGACGGTGGCAGGTTTCCCCCTCCGTCGGACGATCCCCCATCAATAGCGCGGTTCACCTCAGAGGGCGTAACTCCGGACGAATCAGCATGCACCCGTTCGGCCGTGTCCGCGCCGGTGTCGCGGGAGAGACGGGGCTCGATCCGACGCGCCCGTTCGGAGTACGGCCCGGAGAGCGCCCGCATCACCGCCAGCTCGCTGCGCGCCCAGTCGCGCCGGGACGGGTCCGGCAGGGCGGCGCCCAGGGGGTCCCGCAGGGCGGCGCGCAGGGCGGCACCGCGCTCGCCCGCCGCGGGCAGCTCGCCCACCACGCTGACGGTGTGGGCGAGTTGGCTGCGGGTGGTGGCGGAGAGGAGTTCCTCGCGGACCCCCTCGGCGAACTCGGGCCGGCCCTCGGCGCCGCTGTCCCAGTCGATCAGCCCGCCCATCAGGATCTCCGCCAGATGGTCCGGCCGGGTCTCCGGCATGATGCGGTGCCGGAGCTGCTCGAAGAGGTCGAAGTCGAACGGCACGGCGGCGAGCTGGGAGGCGAGCCGGCGCGCGGCGGGTGTGGCGAGGGTGAAGAAGCGGCGGACGGCGGCTCTGGCGGCGCGCGGGAAGCGCGGGGCGCGCAGCCCCGGCGCGGGTGCGCCCTTGACGAGGGTGCCGGCCAGCACGATCGGCAGCGGGCGGCGCACTCCGCGTTCCCCCGTCACCAGGCCGGCCCAGGCGGCGAGCGAGCCGGGCTTGAGGGACAGCACGGGCACCGGCACCGCGCCGTCGCCGCCGTCCGGCAGCGGCCGCAGCGGATCGGGCCCGCCGGGCGGGGGCCAGTGCGTGAGGGCGTCGTTGGGGGCACCGAACCCGCCGGCCTCCAGCACGGCCTCGTAGGGGTAGAGCGTGGAGCGGCGCCGCATATGGGGCGGCAGCAGGTGCACCAGGGCGGTGGGGCCGGCATGGGCGAGGCGGCCGAGGAGTTCGTCGGCGGCCGGCGCGGCCCAGCCGTGGGCCAGTCCGTCGGTGACGACGAGGAAGACGCGGCCGCCGCGGCCGTCGAGGAGTTCACCGGGGTCGGAGCCGGCCCGTCCGGTGCCCCAGCGCAGGGTCGCCGGGCCGGTCCGCGGCACGTTCACCCGGACGGTGCGCACGGTGCGGAAGGCGCCGCTGTGTTCGGCGGCCCTGGCCAGGCGGGCGACGGAGTCCTTCCAGATCCGCAGCGTCGGGGCGTCGTCGACGAGCAGCACCAGGTGGAAGGCCGAGGAGCGGGCGGGGCGCAGGAAGGGCATCCACATGCCGTCGGCGACCCCCTGCTCGGCGGTGGTCTCCTCGTCCAGCTCCAGGGTGTCGCGGGAGGGGACGCGGCGGGCGAGCAGATGCAGGGCGCGCGCGAACTGCGCGGTGACGCGGCCGGGGCCGTGCGGCGACCGGTCTTCCGCGGGCAGCAGCGGCCGCCCGACGTCGGCGGCGAAGGGCCCCTCGGGGTCGGGTAACAACTGTGCCGCCGGGCCCGGGTGGCCGGCGGACCGCGGGCGGGGCGGGTCGACGGGGATGATGGTGGCGTCCCCGGTCGGCGGGCCGTCGTGCGTGCCGTCGGTCGCGGAGGGGGCCGGGGTGGCAGGGGGCGCCGGGAACGCTTCGGCCGCGGGCGAGTCCGGCCGTTCCCGCTCCTCGGCCGGCGGTGCGGGCGGCGCGGGCCGGGACGGCGCCACGGCGGCGGGGGCGGCCGGGTGCGCGCCGACGACCGGGCCGCCGTGACGGTCCCAGTACGCGGCGAGCCAGACGGCGTCGGCGACCTCCTGCCAGCGCGCGCCGGACGGGTCCGGGGCGTCACGCGGCGCTGCTCCGCGCTCGTTCGTCCGGTCGGGCTCAGGGAACGCCGAAGGAGGCGACGACCCCGAACGGGGGAAACCGTCGCCGAGCCCGGATGCGTGCTCCCTGGGGTAGCCCTTCAATTCAGCGGCCCTTCGCGAGATCGCGTAGGAGCATTTCCACGAGCTTAGTCCCGTGACCGTCCGCCTGGAAACCACCCGCCGTAGTCATCTGGACAGCGTTGAGCAACTGGTCCAGCGAGTGGGTGCCGCCCGCCTGGACGCGTTGGACGAACAGCTCCACCAGGTCTTCCGTGCCCTGGGGCCGGGCGCCCAGGTGCCCCTCCACCATGGCCAGCAACTGCTCCCGAGTGGGCGTACGCATCTCCAGCGGCAGACACCGCCGGCGGAACGCGGCCGGAAACTCACGCTCTCCGTTGCTGGTGATCACCACGACCGGGAACTCCCGGCACTCGACCCGCCCGTCGCGCACGTCGGCCCGGCTTCCGGGGTCGCTGGTGTGGACGCGGGCCGTGTCGGCGGCGTCACGCACCAGTTCCGGGACGTCATAGCTTCCATTCTCCAGGACGTGCAACAGATCGTTGGGCAGGTCGATGTCGCTCTTGTCGAGCTCGTCGACGAGAAGCACCCGGGGACGATCGTAGGGCAGCAGGGCCGTGCCGAGAGGCCCCAGGGTGATGAAGTCCCCCAACGCCGGGGGAAGTTGACGCGTACGCGACTCGTCGGTGGTGTCACCGTCGTCGCCCGCCGTGTCCACGTCGTTCCCGGCCGCGCGGTTCAGTCCCGCGCGCCAGGCGGCGATGGCCTGGGCCCTGCCCATGGCGTCATGCGCGTACAGGCCGTCGCGCAGCACGGTGCGGCTGACGATGTTCCACTCCAGCACCCGGCCCAGTCCGAGTTCCCTGGCGATCAGATAGGCGAGGGTGGACTTCCCGACTCCGGGCGGGCCCGTGATCAGCAGCGGCCGCCGCAGCAGCAGGGCGGCGTTGACGATGTCGATCTCCTCCTCGCCCAGCTGCGGCGCCATGTCGCCGGGGCCGAGGCGGCGCACCGCGGCCTGGGCGTCGGCGGGCGGCACCGGACGGGGCGGGCCGCCGCCGAACGTGCGCCACGGCGGCGGCTGCGGCAGCGCGGGCGGTACGGCCGGTTCCCTGCCCGTGCCGTGGAACACCCGCCAGCCGTTGGGGGCCGTCTGCTCCTGCGCGGTCATGCGGTCGCCTCCTCGTCGGCGAGATCGCCGGGATCGGTGGGCTGGAAGTCGATCGGCCGGGTCGGGTCGTCCCAGAAGAAACCGATGTGACGGCCGAGCAGTTCGCCCGGCCCCTGCCCGTCACTCTCGGCGTTCCTGCGCAGCAGATGCACGGCGGTCGGAATGCGTGCGGGCGTCTGGGCGGCGGCGAACAGGGCGGTCACCACCTCTCGTCGTTCCTCGGCGAAGACTCCTCGGCGGTCCCATACGGCCAGCCCTATCCCTTCCGCAATGGCGGCCTTCAGCGCCGCCAGGGCACGGCTGTCGCTGGGCGCGTCCAGCACCACCGCCGTATGTCTTGCTTCCCCGGCGAGGCCCGCCTGCCACGCGTCGAGCCGCGCACCGTCCCGTTCCCGCCAGCCGTGCACGGCGACGCCCTGCTCCCGCAGCGTGCGCCAGCGCTGCCGCCACTGGTCGCGGATCACGGTGTCGTCCGAGCACATCCGCTCCAGACTGCGCAGATGAACGCCGTACTTGAGGCTGAGCGGCAGCGGCTGGCCGTCCCCGACCCGGTGCGTCAGCCCGGCCACGTCGTGATTGAGCAGGTCGTAGGGAAGGACGAACTCGATGTACGGCGGTGGGGGCCGACGTCCGCCCGTGTCCGGCTCGCGCTGTGCCGTCCAGAGCCGGGTGCCCTGTCTCAGCGCGTGTCCGACGGCGGTGCCGAGGTCGTCCAGGGTGGTGTAGGCGGGTTCCCCCGGCTGGGGGTTCCAGTGCCCCGGCACGGTGTTGAGCCAGGGACGTACGACGATGTCGCGGGTGCCGTCCCGCGCCGGTTCCACGGCGATGATCAGGCAGCACGGTATGTCGGGGTCGCCCGGCGTCGCGGGGGCGGTCTGCCGGCGCTGCTCCAGTTGCTCGGTCAGTCCGGCCCGGCGGGCCCAGTCGTCGGCCCAGCCGGCCAGGGCGGTGCGATGGGCGGGGGTGGCGGCGAGCCGGGCGGCGTGGTCGACGAGGAGCACGGCGGGCGGGAGTCCGTCCAGCTGCGCGGTCCAGCCGAGGACGTGGGAGAAGAGCTGATCCGGCGTCAGCCCTATGGGGAGGTCGAGGCCGTTGAGCTCCTCGACAAGGGCGTCCCGCAGACGCGTGGCGGGTAACTCCCCCCGGGCGAGGACGGCGCGGGCGCTCCGCTCGTCCTCGCGGGAGACGACGGGGCCCGCAAGGAGCTCGGGCGGCCCGGTCCGCACCGGGGGCCGCTCGAGCAGTTCGTCGAGCACGCGGTCGAGTTCGTCGCCCGCGAGGTCGCCTTCGAGGATTCGGACCACTTCGACCAGTACGCGTTCGCCGCCGGCCGTGTTCAGCGCCGCGCGCACGAGAAGGACGACGTCCTCCCGTAACTTGACGCCGCGGAGGTCGACCTGGGCGCCCAGCAGATCGCCCAGCACCACGGCGAAGTGCAGACGCCCCTGCGCGTCCTCCATACAGCCGAACTCGCACAGGGCGTTGGTCAGCCCCAGGAGCACCCGGCTGCCCCGCGCACGCTCGAATTCACCGTGCCCTGTGTCCGTTGTCACCGACTTTCCCCCTGAGCCGGTTCGCCTGCCTGACCGATCAGCGAAGTTAGCACGGCAACCAACGGTTAACCAGGGACGAATGAGGTAGGACCACCGGCCCCCGTCCAGGATCCCCCACAAGGGTGAACCCCGGCCCGAATCCCGCGGCCCGCACCAGCACTGGGCGCCGAACGACGGCGCCACAGCCGGCCCCACCGCACCGGCGCGGCCCAGCGCACGCAGACAGGCGCACCGGCGCGCCGCCGCCTCGCCGATGTGGTGGCCCGGTTCGTCGGGGTTACAGGCGGGGGTCGACCGGTTCTGATTCCAGGGACAGGACGGCGAAGACCGGTTCGTGGACGCGCCACAGGGGCTCGCCCTCGGCCAGGCGGTCCAGGGCCTCCAGGCCCAGCGCGTGCTCGCGGATCGCGAGGGAGCGCTTGTGGTTCAGGAAGCGGTTGCGCAGGCGGGCCAGGTTCTCCGGCCGGGTGTACTCGGGACCGTAGATGATCCGCAGGTACTCGCGGCCCCGGCACTTGATGCCGGGCTGCACCAGGCGGCCCGAGCCGTCGCGGACCAGGGCAGCGACGGGCTTGACGACCATGCCCTCGCCGCCGCGTCCGGTCATCTCCAGCCACCAGTCGACGCCGGCCCGCACCGACTCGGGATCGGCCGTTTCGACGTAGAGGCGGCGGGTGGTCTGCAGCAGGCCGGTCGCGTCGTGCTCGACCATGCGGTCGATCAGCGCGAGCTGCTGGTCGTGAGGCACGGCGGCGAGGCTCCGGCCCTGGACGGCGAGGATCTGGAACGGCGCCAGGCGCACGCCCTCCAGCCCGTCGGTGGTCCAGCAGTAGCGGCGGTAGGCGTCGGTGAACGCCGAGGCGGATTCCGCGCGCTCGCGCTGGCGGTTCAGCAGCTCCCGCACCTCCACACCCCGGGCCGCCGCGGCCTCCAGTGCGGCCAGGGCGCCCGGGAAGACCGCGCCGGAGGCGGCGCCGACCGCGGCGTATTGCGAGCGCAGCAGCCCGGACGCCTTCAGGGACCACGGCATCAGCTCGGCGTCCAGCAGCAGCCAGTCGGTGCCGAGTTCCTCCCAGAGGCCGGCCTCGGTGACCGCCGTGCGCAGCCGGCCGAGGATCTCCTCCGTGACGGAGGCGTCGTCGAAGAAGGGACGGCCCGTACGGGTGTACAGCGATCCGGTCCCACCGCCGACGGCGCCGAAGCGCCGCTCGGCCACGGCCGCGTCGCGGCAGACCAGGGCGACCGCGCGGGAACCCATGTGCTTCTCCTCGCACACCACCCGCGCGACTCCGTCCCGCTCGTACTGGGCGAAGGCCTCCACCGGGTGCTCCAGATAGCCCTCCAGGTGGGAGGTGGCGGTGGGTGCCATGGTCGGCGGCAGGTACGGCAGCAGGCGCGGGTCGATCGCGAAGCGGCTCATCACCTCCAGGGCCGCGGCGGCGTTCTCCTCGCGGACGGACACCCGGCCCGCGTGCCGGGTCTCGACCACGCGGCGGCCGTGCACGTCGGCCAGGTCCAGCGGACGCCCCTCGTGGCCGCCGGGGGCTTCCGTGCGCAGCGGGCGGGCCGGCTCGTACCAGATCCGCTCGGCCGGTACGTCGACCAGTTCCCGCTCCGGCCAGCGCAGCGCGGTGAGTTTGCCGCCGAACACCGCGCCGGTGTCCAGGCAGATGGTGTTGTTGAGCCAGGTGGCCTCCGGGACGGGCGTGTGGCCGTAGACGACGGCCGCCCGGCCCCGGTAGTCCTCGGCCCACGGATAGCGCACGGGCAGGCCGAACTCGTCGGTCTCGCCGGTGGTGTCGCCGTACAGGGCGTGGCTGCGGACCCGGCCGGAGGTGCGCCCGTGGTACTTCTCCGGCAGACCGGCGTGACAGACCACCAGCCGGCCGCCGTCGAGCACATAGTGGCTGACGAGCCCCTCGACGAACTGCCGTACCTCGGCGCGGAATTCCTCGCTCTCGCCCGCCATCTGCTCGATGGTTTCGGCGAGTCCGTGGGTGTGCTGCACCTTGCGGCCCTTGAGGTACCGGCCGAACTTGTTCTCGTGGTTGCCGGGCACGCACAGCGCATCGCCCGACTTCACCATGGCCATGACGCGGCGCAGCACGGCGGGGCTGTCCGGCCCGCGGTCGACGAGGTCGCCGACGAAGACGGCGGTACGGCCCTCGGGGTGCGAGCCGTCGACGTAGCCGAGCTTGCCGAGCAGGGCCTCCAGTTCGGCGGAGCAGCCGTGGACGTCGCCGATGATGTCGAAGGGCCCGGTGAGGTGGGTGAGGTCGTTGAACCGCTTCTCCGTGACGACGGTGGCGTGCTCCACCTCCTCCACGCCGCGCAGCACATGCACCTTGCGGAAGCCCTCGCGCTCCAAGTGACGCAGCGAGCGGCGCAGTTCCCGGGTGTGGCGCTGGATGACCCGGCGCGGCATGTCGGCGCGGTCCGTGCGCGCCGCGTTGCGCTCGGAGCACACCTGCTCCGGCACGTCGAGCACGATGGCGATGGGCAGGACGTCGTACTGCTTCGCCAGGTCGATCAGCTGCCGCCGGGCGTCCTGCTGGACGCTGGTGGCGTCGACGACGGTGCGACGGCCGGCCGCGAGGCGCTTGCCGGCGATGTAGTGCAGCACGTCGAAGGCGTCACGGGAGGCGCTCTGGTCGTTCTCGTCGTCGGCGACCAGGCCGCGGCAGAAGTCGGAGGAGAGCACCTCGGTGGGCTTGAAGTGGCGCCGGGCGAAGGTGGACTTGCCCGAGCCGGACGCGCCGATGAGCACCACGAGGGAGAGGTCGGTGACGGGCAGGGTGCGGCCCCGCGTCATCGCGGTGGTTGCGGTGGTCATGCGGCCTTCGCCTCCTTCACGGTCGCGGTCTCGAACACGGCCATCTGGGTGGGCGGTCCGACCTCGGCGTCGTCCGGCCCGACGGGCAGGAAATCGACGTGGTAGCCGTGCCGTTCGGCCACCTTCTCCGCCCAGGCGCGGAACTCCGCTCGGGTCCACTCGAAGCGGTGGTCACCGTGGCGGACATGGCCGGCCGGCAGGCTCTCCCAGCGCACGTTGTACTCGACGTTGGGGGTGGTCACGACGACCGTCCGGGGGCCGGCCGCGCCGAACACCGCGTATTCCAGGGCGGGCAGCCGGGGCAGGTCGAGGTGCTCGATCACCTCGCTGAGCACGGCGGCGTCATAGCCCTTGAGCCGCTTGTCAGTGTAGGCGAGGGAGCTCTGGAGGAGGCGTACGCGCGACGCCTGACGGTCCCCCATGCGGTCCAGTTTCAGCCGCCGGGAGGCGATGGTGAGCGCCCGCATCGACACGTCGACGCCGACGATCTCGGTGAAGGACGGGTCCCTGAGGAGCTGCTGCACCAACTGTCCCTGGCCGCAGCCGAGGTCGAGCACCCGTGCGGCGCCGGAGACGCGCAGTGCGGCGAGGATCGCTTCCCGCCGCTGCACGGCGAGCGGCGTCGGCTTCTCCTCCTGCCCGGCGTCCTCCTCGACGGCGTTGTCGATGTCCTCCACCTCGCTGTCGTCCGCCTCGGCCAGCCGGACCAGCTCCAGTCTCTCCATGGCCTGCCGGGTCAGTGACCAGCGGCGGGAGAGGTACCGGCTGGTGATCAGCTTCTGCTCGGGATGTGCCGGCAGCCAGCCCTCGCCGGCCCGCAGCAGCTTGTCCACCTCGTCGGCGGAGACCCAGTAGTGCTTGGCGTCGTCGAGGACGGGGAGCAGGACGTAGAGATGGCGCAGGGCCTCGGCGAGGGTGAGCGTGTCCGCGTCCAGGACCAGGCGTATGTAGCGCGAGTCGCCCCACTGCGGGAACGCGCTGTCCAGCGGAACGGGCTCCGCGGTGACCGCCCAGCCGAGCGGCTCGAACAGCCCCCGGACGAGTTCGGGGCCGCCGCGCGCGGGCAGCGCGGGCACCTCGATGCGCAGCGGGCGCGGCTGTCCCGGGAGTTCCGGCCGGGCGTTGCACACCCCGCGCATGGCGCTGGAGAAGACGCCGCTCAGTGCGACGGCGAGCAGGGAGGAGGCCGCGTACGGCCGGTCGTTGACGTACTGCGCGAGTGCGGCGTCGGGTGCGCCGCCGCGGCCCTTGCCCTTGCCGCGCCTGACCAGTGCCACCGCGTCCACCTCGAGCAGCAGCGCCGCCGTGCAGCGCCGGGCGTCGGCCTCGGGGTAGAGGACGTGCGCTCTGCCGTAGGAGGTGGAGAACGCCTGCGCCTTCTCGGGATGCTTGTGCAACAGGAAACCGAGGTCGGTCGCCGGGCGCTGCGCGGAGCCGGTGGTACTGATCGTCAGAAACACGGTGGTTACACCTCGAACACCTTCTGAGCTGCGGATAGGGACCGGGAATCCGGAACGTCCGGTCAGCGTACGGGGGATGGGGCCGCGGTGTTCGAGGATTTTCGGGGCGTCGGCGGCGGGCGGGGCCGACCCGGTGGGTGCGGTCCCGTCCGCCGGGCGTGCCCTACGGGAGCTGGGACTGGACCTGGGACGAGATCAGCTCCAGGTGGTCGAGGTCGGAGAGGTCGAGCAGTTGGAGGTAGATGCGCCGGGAGCCGATCTCGGCGTAGCGGCCGATCTTGTCGACGACCTCGTCCGGGGAGCCCGCCAGGCCGTTGGCCCTGAGCTCCTCGACCTCGCGGCCGATCGCGGCGGCGCGCCGGGCGACCTCCTGGTCGTCCTTGCCGACGCAGACGACGAGGAGGTTGGAGTAGACGAGGTCGTCGGGGGCGCGGCCGGCCTCCCGGGCGGCGTCCCGGACCCGGGCGAACTGGCGCTCGGCGTCCTCGATCGAACCGAAGGGCATGTTGAACTCGTCCCCGTAACGGGCCGCGAGGCGCGGGGTGCGCTTCGCGCCGTGGCCGCCTATGAGCACCGGCAGCTTGGCCTGGGCGGGCTTGGGAAGCGCCGGGGACCTGGTGAGGTCGTAGTGGGTGCCGTGGTGGTCGAAGGTCCGGCCGGGTTCGGTGGCCCACAGGCCGGTGATGATCTCCAGTTGCTCTTTGAGGCGGGCCAACCTGTCCTTCGGGAAGGGGATGCCGTACGCCTTGTGCTCCTCCTCGAACCAGCCGGCGCCCAGGCCAAGTTCGACGCGACCGCAGGACATCTGGTCGACCTGGGCGACCTGGATGGCGAGCACGCCGGGGAGGCGGAAGGTGCCCGCGGTCATCAGGGTGCCGAGGCGGATGCGCTTGGTCTCACGGGCCAGGCCGGCGAGGGTGATCCAGGCGTCGGTGGGGCCGGGCAGGCCGTCCGAGGAGCCCATGCTGAGGTAGTGGTCGGAGCGGAAGAAGGCGTCGAAGCCCAGGTCCTCGGTGGCCTTGGCGACGGTGAGCAAGGTGTCGTAAGTGGCCCCCTGCTGGGGCTCGGTGAAGATGCGAAGATCCATGTCTCCATCCTGCCCGCTCGCTCGCGGGGGCGGGCGCGCCCGCCGTTGGGCGTGGCCTGGGCCACGGTCGGGTGACATCGGGGTGGGCCGGGGTGTGCGGTGTGACCGGGTCCGGGTGAAGATCGTTGGCTCGGGCGGAGCCGGAGCGCCCGGCTCCCGCTCAGGCCGGTGTGCGCCGGGGTGTCAGGGTGTCGGTCCGCGTGGACCACGGGCCGGGGAGGCCGTCATGTCCGAGGAGAGCGTGCCGCAACAGGGCGGGGTGGCGGCGAGGCCGCCGAAGGGGCTGTTGCAGCAGATGGAGGAGCTGATGGCGGCGCTGAACGCGGACCTGTCGGCACTGGACGCGGAGCTGCAGGCGGCGGGCCCGGGGCGGGACGGTGGGGCCGACGGGGTCGCCGCCGGTGCGGTGGAGGAGAACGAGGATCGCTGGACCTGCGGCGCGGGAGGTCGGTGTGGTCAACCGGCCTCCCGCTCCGGTAAGACCTCGTCGCGGTCCGCCAGTCTGCGGAGCATCTCCAGGACGCGGTCCCGGGACTCGTCCGCCGCGTCGATGGCCTCCATGCACTGCCAGTACGTCGCCTCGTCGTCGACGGAGGAGGCGATGCCGACGAGGGCGATACCGACCTCGCCGAGCAGACCGCCGAGATACATCAGGGACTGGCGGGCCTCGCCCAGTTCGGTGAGCTCGGCCGCACGCAGTTCGCCCGCACGGAACTCCCGGGTGCCCAGCACGCCACAGCCCCGGCCCGCCAGCTCCGTCAACCCCAGTGCCTCGCCACGCAGTTCGGGTGGTCCGGCGACCGCGAGCCGGCTCCCTATCGCCTGCGCCAGGGCCTGCGCCTGCCACACCTCGGTCAGCAGCTCCGGTATGCCCCGGCTGGCGGCCAGGGCCCTTCTGCTCGTCACGATGAGCCGCACAGCGTCCATGCGCTGCCCCCGTCTGTCCGACGCGCTGCCCACGCGTCCGCATCCGTTGAACTTCTCTGTTCACTACCCAGAGTGAGGGCGCGTGAGACAAAAAGCCAGAGGAAGACCGAAATCTGTGGACAACAATTCGAGCGAGGTCGAGCTTTCGAACACGAAGAGTGAAAACGGAGTCATCGACTCCCTCCGACTCCGAGGCCCGTTCACGGGGGCTCGCTGCGCGGCTTTCCGGCCGGGAACCTGTGCTCGTTGCGGTCGATCTTGGCGGCGAGCGCCGACAGCGGGTCGACGCCGAGGACCTCGCACAGCTGGACGAGATAGGCGAGGACGTCGGCGATCTCGTCGGTGACGCGGTGCGCCGTGTCCGGGTCGTCCATGACACGGGCCGACTCCTCGGGCGTCAGCCACTGGAAGATCTCGAGGAGTTCGGAGGCCTCCACGCTGAGCGCGGCGACGAGGTTCTTCGGGGTGTGGTACGGCTGCCAGTCCCGCGCGGCGGCGAACTCGGCGAGGCGGCGCTGGAGTCCGGCGAGGTCGAGGGGCTCGCGCGGGGCTTCGTCGTCGTACGGATCAGTCACGGTCCAGGTGTACCACCGTCACCCCGGGCACCCCCGCCGCCCAGGAGGCGTCGCTCACCGCGCCGGCCAGGCGGATGTGCCCGCGCTCGCACATCCGCGCCGCCAGCCGGAGCAGGTGCGTGCGCTGGCCGGGGTCCAGGGACCGGTCCAGACCGTCGGCGAGGACCGTGAGGGTGCGGAGCGCGGCCGGGACCTCGCCGGGCACGTCGGTCTCCAGCACTCCGGGGCCGGTGAGCAGCACCAGCGCGAGGGCGGTGTACCGCAGTTCTCCGTCGCCGAGCCGCCGCAGCTCGGTACGGGAGCCGTCGCCCCGCTCGAGCAGGGCACGGACCAGGCGGCCGGCGTCGTACGGTTCGGCGAGCAGGTCGGCGACCGGCCCGGCGCAGCCGGCGCGCACCGCGTCGACCAGAAGCGCGTGCCGGCGTCCGCACTCGGCGCGGGTGCGCCACAGCACGTCGGCGAGGTTGTCGCAGCCGCCGAGCAGCCGGCCGGACCCGACCGGCATGGGCCCGCGCATCCGGTCGGGGCGGGGGTCGCAGGGGAAGACGGAGCGCAGCGCGACGACCATCTGCTCGGCGGCGGCGAGCACTTGGCGCTGCCCGGGGGTCTTGCCGGCGACGCGCAGCGGCAGCAGCGCGGTGCCGAGCCGGTCGTCCGGCAGCGGGGCGCGGGTGACCGGGGTGGCTCCCGCCGTGTGCCAGGCGGCCTGCACGGCGCGCTGCCGGGGGTCGCGCAGCGCGGTCTCGAGCAGGACCACCCCGTCGGCCGTCAGCCGCTCCCCCACGATCCGCAGTTCGGGTTCGGCCTGGACGGCGACCTCCAGCCGGACCGGTCCCGCAGGGCCGTCGGCGGTACAGCCGATCCGGAAGCCACGGCGACCCTGGGCGTCGGGACGTGCCCGTTCCGGTACGCATCCGCCGGGCTCGGGGAAGACGTCCTCCAGCGCGGCCCCGCCGCCGAGCCGGGCGAGCGCCTCGCAGGCCCGCAGCGCACTGGTCTTGCCGCTGCCGCTGGGCCCGGTGAGCAGCGTGAGGTCCGCCAGGGGAAGCTCGACGCCACGGTGCCCGGCGAACGCGGAGAGCAGCAGCTCGGTGACCCGGGGCAGGCCGGGCCGGGCCGACGGCAGGGGGGTCGGGGTTGTGTCCGGGCGGGACAGGGGTGGCGAGGTCATGTGCGGGACGCTAGGGGATGTCGTGCGGGGTGAACCGTTCCGCTTGGGCGGCCTTCCTACGATTGGGCGGCGCGGGTCCGGTTGCGGTTCGCGCCCCCGTGGACCGTGCGCGCCCCTGCGTTCACGCCCCTGTGATCCCCATCCCCTCCATCAGCCCCGTGACCTCCGTGCCGGAGGGGGTGAGGAGGAAGACGTTGCGGTCGACCCGGTGCATTGCGCTGGCCAGGCCGAAGACGACGCCGGTGCTGAAGTCCAGGACGCGTTTGGCGACGTCGGCCTCCGCGCCCGTCAGGTCCAGCAGCACGGGTATGCCGGACATCAGGGTCTCGGCGACGTCGCGGGCGTCCGCGAAGACGTTTACGCGCAGGACGACGAAGCGGCGGCGCGCCTCTGTCTCGGCGTCGGGCAGGGCGCGGTGGCCCACGGCGGACGGCCACGCGTCGCGGCCCCGCAGGGGGACGACCTGGGCGAGCCCCTCCCACTGTTCGTCGGTGACATCGTGGCTGCTCACCGGCATGCTCCGTCCGCTGTCGGGCTGGCAGTCTGCATCGGGCAATTCTTGCTTATGGTCACCCGTTCGGCCCAATACGACACGCTCCGCCATCACGCTGCCGCTCACAACCCGCGTCCTTCGCCCCCGCCGCCCCTTCCCATTCCCGACCCCGGGGGGTGGACACCAGGGAGAGCCGGTCGAGTTCGGCGAGCCGGCCGTGGTGGACGCGGCGGCCGTCACGCAGCACGGTGACCGTGTCGCACACCGC